>CAJUIO010000220.1 GCA_910586025.1 uncultured Lachnospiraceae bacterium | reverse complement strand
AGTAGAAGGACAGGGAATGGGTCTTTGGACGCGGGTTCGACTCCCGCCTAATCCATTTAGCCGGATGCCCCGCAGCTTGGCTGCGGGGTATTTGACTTTATGTCATAGGAAAGATATTTCTGCTGTGAAGCGCTGAAGTGAATGGATTTCCTATGAAATAAAAATCATATGCGGCAGATTTTGGCATAAGGGGAGGAAATGCATATGGCTGACAGAGAAAACCTGGTGGTAAACGGTTATTCTTTCGGATCTTGGCAGGATGCCCAGGAGGCGGAGGCGGAGAGCCATAAGACTGAGTATTTCAAGGAAAAGGCGGCAGGCCGCAAGGCGGGGAACCTTCTGGCGCTCTACGATAAGCTGCTGGATGAGAAGGTGTTCAAGACCCCGGTAGGGTGGGAGTACCTCAGGCAGCTTCGGGAGGAGATCCTTCAGTCGGATATTCCGGCGGAGCAGATCCGTCCTATTCCGCTTCACACCAGCTTTACTTACAGGCCCAAGGAGGATATCGAGAAGACGGCGGAGAGACTGAGGCTTGGGCAGAGGGAGGCGAAGGAGCGAAGAGATCTCCGGTTTCGGATCTCCCTGTGTGTCAACTTCCTTCTTGCAGTCCTGGTTGCGGCCATGTTTTTGATCACTCTTAAGAGTGATCATCCCAATATTCTGAATTATAAGAATGTTGTGACAAATCAGTACGCATCCTGGGAGCAGGATCTGACGGAACGGGAAAATAAGCTCCGGGAGAGAGAGCAGGAGCTGCAGGCCGCATCCTCTTTGGCGGAGGAAAAAGAAGAGATTGCAGACTGAGGTATAAAGATGGAACGGATAAAGATTCTGGTAGTGGATGACGAGGCGAGAATGCGGAAGCTGGTGAAGGATTTTCTCACCAGGAACGGATATGATGTGGTGGAGGCCGAGGACGGAAGCCAGGCGCTGGATATTTTTTTCGAACAGAAGGATATTTCCCTTATAATTCTGGATGTGATGATGCCAAAGCTGGACGGGTGGGAGACCTGCCGCGAGATCAGACAGTATTCACAGGTGCCCATCATCATGCTCACTGCAAAGTCGGATGAGAGAGACGAGCTGCAGGGCTTTCAGCTGGGGGTGGATGAGTATATTGTAAAGCCCTTCAGCCCAAAGATTCTGGTGGCAAGAGTGGAAGTGATCCTGAAAAGAAGCGGACAGCTGAACAACGATGAGACTCTGGAAGCCGGCGGAATCGTGGTGAACAAGGCGGCTCACAGTGTTATGATTGACCAAAAAGACGTGGAGCTCAGCTACAAGGAGTTTGAGCTTCTGTCCTATTTTATCGAGAATAAGGGAATCGCTCTGTCCCGGGAAAAGATACTGAACCACGTATGGAATTATGATTATTTCGGGGATGCGAGAACCATTGACACACATGTTAAGAAGCTCAGGAGCAAGCTGGGCAGTAAGGGAGAGCTGATTAAGACGATCTGGGGGATGGGGTACAAATTCGAGGTGAATGAATAAAAGAGGTATATGAAAAGCCTGTATTTATGGGCGTTTCCGGTGACGGATACGAATTAAAAAAGATAGAAGGCACCTTTGGAAATTTATTGGCAGATTTTCAAGGGTGTCATTTTTATATTTTATGCTATACGGGTCATGACAAAGAGACAGCCTTTTTAGAATTTTGGCATATAAACCTCCATGTGAGGGTTGTACGTAACAACAATATGCCTTGGGATATTGATAGTTTGCTGTAAACATTGAAAATTAT
>CAJUIO010000219.1 GCA_910586025.1 uncultured Lachnospiraceae bacterium | reverse complement strand
GGAAGATTATGAAGCTTCAGGTTCCGTCCGGGCGTTATCCAATTATTTGTCCCGGTATTATGGAAAAAAGGTGATTATCCTTCTGGACGAGTATGACACGCCCATGCAGGAGGCCTGCGTGAACGGATACTGGGAGGAAATGACCGCCTTTATCAGGAGCCTGTTCAACTCCACGTTCAAGACAAATCCTTACCTGGAACGGGCCATTCTCACCGGGATCATGAGGATCAGTAAGGAATCCATATTTTCGGATCTCAATAATCTTGAGGTGGTGACAACCACTTCGGCGAAATATGCGGACTGCTTTGGATTTACGCAGGAGGAAGTGTTTGAGGCCCTGGAGGAATACGGCCTGTCCGGACAAAGGCAGCTGGTGAAGGACTGGTATGACGGGTTTACCTTTGGGGAAAAGCGGGATATCTACAATCCCTGGTCCATCATCAACTTCCTTGATAAAAGAAAAGCCCATACCTATTGGGCCAACACCAGCTCCAACAGCCTTGTGGGCAAGCTGATCCGGGAAGGGAGCCGTCAGGTCAAGGAGACCTTTGAGCGCCTGCTGTCAGGGGAAAGCATCCGCACGGAAATTGACGAGCAGATCGTGTACAGCATGCTGGACGAGGATGAACAGGCTATCTGGAGCCTTCTGCTTGCTGGCGGGTATCTGACGGTGAAAAGCTATCAGGCGTACGCCTCGGACTTTGGCCAGTGGAAGGAGGAGTACGAGCTGGAGCTGACCAACTTTGAAGTGAAAGCCATGTTCAGGAATATGATCCGGAGGTGGTTTGGCAGTGTGGGTGCGGATTACAGCGATTTCATCCGCACGCTGTTGCTTGGCGATGTGGATGCAATGAACCTGTATATGAACCGGGTGGCCGGGGAAATGTTCGGAAGCTTTGACACTGGAAGGAAGCCCTCTGAAAAAAGGCCGGAGAACTTCTACCACGGCTTCGTGCTGGGCCTGGTAGTGGAGCTGGCTGACCGGTATGTGATTACCTCGAACAGAGAGAGCGGGTTTGGAAGATATGATATCATGATGGAGCCGAGAAGCCTGAATAATCATACCGGAGCCGACAGAGGCACTTTGCTTGATGCCATCATCATAGAGTTCAAGGTTCAGGAAAAAAATGAAAAAGAACTGTCAGACACTGTGCGGAAAGCCTTGCGGCAGATTGGGGAAAGGGACTATCAGGCGAATCTCACTGCCAGGGGAATTCCCGGGGAGCGTATCCGTAAATACGGGTTTGCCTTCTGCGGCAAGGAGGTGCTTATCGGGAGCGGCAGGGAAGAGGAAATCGTATGAGGATCATTAACCTGATTGAAGACACGCAGGGAAATGCGGGCTGTCTTTTTGAGCATGGCCTCAGCTTTTATGTTGAAACGAAAAAGCACAGGATTCTTGCGGATGCGGGAGCATCTGCGGCGTTCATGGCAAACGCCGGGATTCTGGGAATTGATCTGGGCAAAGTGGATATAGTCGTCATAAGTCATGGGCACTATGACCATGCCGGAGGGATCCTGGCTTTTGCGGAGCGCTGTCCGGACGTGAAAATCTGGGCGCAGAGCCTTGCCGGGGAGGCATATTACCACCAAAATGACCGGATGGAAAAGTACATAGGGATGGATCCGAGGATAAAAGAGCTTTTGCAGATCGAGTGGGTGGAGGGAAACAGGCGGATTGACGATGAGGTTTTTCTCTTTAGCGGCGTGTCGGGAAGACGGCTGTGGCCTTTGGGAAACCGTGAGCTGAAGCTCAGGAGGGGAGAGGCTTTTATTCAGGATGAGTTTTGCCATGAGCAGTATCTGGTGCTGGAGGAGGAAGGGAAAAGAGTCCTGATTTCCGGCTGCGCCCACAATGGGATCC
>CAJUIO010000218.1 GCA_910586025.1 uncultured Lachnospiraceae bacterium | reverse complement strand
GCCTGTGTGTCACTCAAAAGATACCTCTGTGCTAAACACCGCCGTCTCCCACAGCTTTTCCGTGTCCCCCTTGTATTCCATAAAGTCGCTCTCCGTGCACACGCCTATGTTTACCCTGCTCACATCCTTCCGGTACACATTGTAGGTCTGCGCCTTTCCTCCTCTGGATTCCAGACGTTCTCCTGATGCGTCTGTCATAAACACGACATAATCCCAGGCGTTTTTTCCCTCCGGAACGATAATCTGCGCTTCCATCTCGTAAGGGGTCTTTCTCACCTGTCCGATCCCGACTCCCTCCGCATTTGTCTCATCCACATTCCGGATCTCCATGCCCGAAGTATCCGTATTCACATCAATGGAGAATTTCCACTCACCGCAAATCTCTTCCATGGTGTCCTCAAAGGAAACCCATTCTCCCTCTTCATCCCGCACCACATTGTCGATTCCCGGTATATACAGCCTGGTGATTGCAAGCTCATAGGAAAAATGACCGGGGGCGGCGGAAATTTTGATCACCTCTCCCGCCTCATTCAGGGCCGCCATGTCAGTGAGGGCAATCCGTATGATCCCCGCAAAGGTATGATTGTCCACAAAGTTTCCCTCTATCAGATAAGGCGCTTCCACGCCGCAGGCGGGATCAAAGGTTACCCTTCCGAAGCCGCCCTCCGCAAAGTCGGCCAATGCGGCGGACTCCATCTGGATTACGCTGTAGCCAAGATCCGTGTCCTTTGCGGCCGCCATAAAGGCTTCCGGAAAACCGTTCTCCATCTCGATATTTATCCCCAGGTACAGCGCAGCGCCATCCGAATAATATTCCGAGATTGTAATTGCGGTCCCGTTTGAGGTAACTGTATAAGGGCTGTCAGCAGTCTTATCCCCCTCCGCAGAAGGCTCCGCCAGCTGCTCGGCATGGCTGCTGTAATCCCCCGGATAGCTCACCTTCTCTTCCTCCACCTGAAAGATCCTTCCGATGATCGGTATCTTTGCCGCCAGAACCGGATTTGCCGCCAGACCTCCGACGCCAAGGAGTATTGCGGACGCTATGCCAATGCCCGCCAGCTCCATCCTTCTCCATATCCTTTTGCTTCCCTGTCTCTCTAATCCCTCATAATTTCTTATCATCTCATACGCCTCCTCGATTTTGCGTTCCACCGCTTCCGGCTCCTCCACATTCTGTCCCAGAATCCGTGTCAGCTCCTGCTCTGAATATTTGTTTCTCATATGACCATTCCTTTCTGAATCAATCATTTATAGTAAACGGCATTAGAAATTGTTATGTCGTTTACCATAGCTCCGCCCGAAGCTGCTCCTTTCCCCTGTGCAGTCTGCTTTTTACCGTGCTTTCCTTCATATTCAGGATCACACCGATCTCCCTAGTGGTAAACTGTTCCCCATAGTACAGCTGAAAGATCACCCGGCTATCGGATGGAAGATGGTTAAGGAGTTCCCTGAACTCAACATTGGCATTTCCCGTATCCATGCTCTCTATCTCCGGTATTTCATCTGTGGAACAGTTCTTCTTATTATAATTAAAGATCCGACTGCAGTTATTGATCAGTATTCTGATCAGCCATGTCCTGAAAAGCTCCGCCTTTTTCAGATCCCTGATATGTTCGTAGGCATCCAGTATCGTCTCCTGCATGGCATCCGCAATATCCTCCTGATTCTGAAAGAAACCGCAGGCTACCCGGTAAAGGGCCTGCCTGTTCTCCTCCATCAGAGAGATGAAAGCGTCGGCATCGCCGCACTGTGCCCGTCTCACAAGCATCTTCATTTCCCATCCTCCGTATTTACCTTTTAAACCACATCCCAATCCGGACGATCCGTTTGAGATATCATCCCGGGCATATCATTCCGCCGGCTCCCGGTCTTATC
>CAJUIO010000217.1 GCA_910586025.1 uncultured Lachnospiraceae bacterium | reverse complement strand
ACGTCAAATTTATCCTCAAGTATCTCGTCCACGTCATATTTATTTCTGGCCATATTCTTCCCCTCCCTTCTTGAAGTCTCCGTACTGATGACGGAACGCCTCGGCATAATAGCCTCCCGCCGCCACCAGCTCGTCATGGGTGCCGCGCTCAACGATTCTTCCCTTATCCATTACCAGAATCATATCGGCATCCTTGATAGACGAAATCCGGTAGGCAATGATAAAGATCGTGCAGTCTTTTTCTATCTTTTTCAGCTGGTCCTGGATATAGCTTTCCGTCTCCATATCCACGGCCGAGGTGGTATCGTCCAGAATCAGGATCGCCGGATCCTTTACCAGAGCTCTCGCCAGGGAAATCCTCTGCTTCTGGCCGCCGGAAAGTCCCACGCCCCGCTCTCCCACAATGGTGTCATAGCCCTCCGGCATATTCTGGATAAACAGATTGGCATCCGCCATCTTCGCCGCCTTCTTTACTTCCTCAAAGCTGCAGTTCGGCCGCCCGTAGGCAATATTTCCTTCTATGGTGTCGGAAAACAGGAACACGTCCTGCATGGCGATTCCGATATTGTCCCGCAGCTCATACAGATCCAGGTCCCGCACATTGACGCCATCCACGAATACGCTGCCCGTGGTGGTATCGTAAAAGCGGCCCAGAAGATTCATGATCGTGGATTTTCCGGAACCCGTGGAGCCGATAATGCCCACGGTCTGTCCCGCCTTCACCCGGAAGCTGATATTGGATATGATGTCCGTATTCTCCGCCCGGTAGGAAACGTCCTTAAATTCCACGTCCCCGTTAAAATGCTTCCGCTCCACAGGCTGGCAGGGCTTCTTGATATCCGGTTCCTCGCTGTAGGTCTTGTAGATCTTCTCCGCAGAGGTTGTAAACCTGTGGATATCGTTGACCCACCACCCGGCCATTCGAAGCGGCATGGTGAGCATCCACAGATAGCCGTTGACCGTTACCATGTTTCCTATGGTGATCTCCCCGTCAATCACCATATATCCTCCGTACAGCATGAGCACCACCGTAAGGATATTGGACAGGAATTCAAAAATCGGCACATATTTTTTCCATGTGGCGGACGCATTCAGCTCCGCATCCCGGTAGCCGTCGTTTTCCTTATTAAATTTTTCGATTTCAAAATCTTCCTTCGCAAAGGCCTTGACCACCCGGTTCCCGCTGATATTTTCCTGCACAAAGGTATTCAGCGATGAGAACTGCTGCCGGATCCGGAAAAATGCGGGACGCACTCTCTTGGACTGCCTGAAGGTGGTAAACGCCGTAAAGGGCAGAACCACCAGCATACAAAGAGCCAGCTTCACATTCACCGTGAAAATCATGGTCAGGGCAAAGGCAAGAAGCAGGATATTCTCATAGACCGCATAGATCACGTAAGAGATGAAATGCCGGATCGCCTCCATATCCCCGGTCTGCCTTGACATCAGATCTCCGGTTCGGTTTCTGTTGTAAAAATTAAAGTCCTCCTGAAGGAGCTTGCGGTACACAGTGTCCCTCATACTATAGAGCACTCCCTGGGAACTGCTCTCAAACATAATCTGAGAGCTGAAACGCAGAAGGCCCCTCACCAGAGTTACGCCTATCAGGCAGGCGATCATCACGGGCAGCAGCTGCCTTTGCCCTCCCCCTATGACATCATCCACAATCACCCCGGAAATATAGGGATTCACGATGGTAAGCATGGCGATTCCCGTCGTCATAAGAAGCCCCGCCGCCATCCTTTTCCTGTACTTTTTCAAAAATGAAAATACCCATTTTACAGCCGTCATAGAGCTTTCCTCCCATTGTCTAATCTATTCTCAATATATCCTGCGCCTTATCTTTTTCCTATAACAGAACTCCTTAAAAGTATAAAAAACCTCTTGAAATAATTTCGGGAG
>CAJUIO010000216.1 GCA_910586025.1 uncultured Lachnospiraceae bacterium | reverse complement strand
CAATGACCGCCTGAGGAGACAAGGTAATTCCATAAATCACTCCCGGGACAGGATCATTCTGCTGCCAGAACCTCCCGTCCGCAGATTTTGTGCGTATTTCCACCTTCAGCTCTCTCCCCTGACGAACCTGCTCTTCCACGAACCGGATCCACTCCTCTACATACCCGGTGATTCGCTCCACCGCCATCATATCCGTGTCATAGGACAGACAAAGATACACGGAACGCTCTTTCAGAATTTCCCGTATATCCTCGAAAAAATCCTCCAGATTCACAAATATGACCATATTTCCGGAAGGGTACATTCCTTTCAGATAACAGTACTCACAGTCATAAACGCAGTTCATCATACAGGAGGTATAATAAAAATTCTCATTGCCAAAGCTCTGACAGACCGGTGCGCCCCCATAAATCCGATTTCCGCGGTTTGCTGCCAAAATCAGCTTCCTGGATCTCTGCTGCAGGATATAATTCTGCCTGCTCCGGCAGAACACGTCCTTATAATGATCAATCTCAATTACACGGGCCCGGGAAAATCTTTCCAGAATCCGCCTCGCCCTGGGATGGCTGCGCACCTCTTTTTCCACATAAATATGCGAAAACGAGGGATTAAAGTAATCTTTCTCTGAGTTCCTCAAACCGCTGTTTCCCTTCTCTCTTATCCTTACAGGGAAGCTTTCCCTCCCGATACAATTCTTCTATTACAGTCTTAAAATCCGCCCCTGCCAAAACAAAGTAGCGCATATGCTGGCGAAGCGCTTCCGACATGACCCTGGAGCAGTGCAGATCCGCACACAATCTCTCAAACAGTTCCTGCGCATCCTCCAAAAATCCCTCTTCCCTCCGCTGCTTCCCTGCCGCACTCTGCAGACGTGCGATATAATCCGCAATGCCCTCCATGTTCCCGTCCATCAGATACCTGATCCGCTCCGATGTCACATCCTGCGCATTCCCGTCATCCGATATCACCTTCAAAAAGCTCATCTGGTGCGGCCCTAAGAAAAAGGCTCCCGCCTGATAGACTGCTGCCGCTTCCATATCATAGAGGTAAAAGCCTTCATCTCCCGGCTCCGTCCCGTCATATGGCTTCACGCCCGTAACGATCTGGGCTTCCCGGAACTCATGGCGGTAGAGAAGATCCGGATAAAAGGTTCTGCCCGAGGTCTTCTCCCTGATCTTGCAGCCCAAAAAGATCTCCCCCGCTTTGCACAGATTTTCCGTACCGCAGTCAGATGCATTCCGGATCCCCGCACATATGCCCGCATTGATCAAAAAGTCCTCCTCGCCGGCCTCGAACTGCGTGAGGATACTCCCGGCGGCCACGGCCGCCGGGACAGGGCCTGTCCCGCTTATCACCAGCAAAATGCCCTCATCCGTATTCTGAAACACCTGAAAGCGGGTATGGGAAGGATCCTTTTTCAGATGAAACCTTTCTATAAATGCATGCGCTTCGGCATACATTGCTGTTATGATATAAACCATGCGCTCTCCTTAAGGCTCCCTGCCCCTGTCTGTTCCAATGCCGCATATTTCTGTAATTGTGGATACTCACTGATATGGTTACGCACATAACATCTTTTAAATGCGGCAAATGCCGATTCTCGTCTTAACAGACTTTCAATCATACGTACGATACTTTTTGAATCCGGTCTGCTATGCAATTTTTCGAGCTGTTTGTACAAAATCGTCATTTCTTTCTGGAGCTGCTTCAACCGTTTGTCACTGGTATACGTTCTCATTCCCGTATTACGCAAGGAGAAAACCTCTGTTATCAGCAAAGCGGTTCTTTTATATATCTCATCATTATAGTTTTTCACACAAATAATGACATCATCATTTTCCACTGAAAAATTCAGATATTTCTCCGGATCCTGCCTGCAGCAATCTATAATCCCTTCATCATACTTGCTACTGTTTTTAACACCATTACAGTGTCCGCACGACCAGAAAAGATTCTCCCAGTCAAATTTTCTCTCCGGATATCTGCCGCTTTTGTGCGGCAGTAAATGTTCCACATTGGGATCCTGCAAATCTTTCAACTCACAGATGTAACACTTGTTATGAAAATCTTTTTTCAGGCGTTCTATTACATCTAGT
>CAJUIO010000215.1 GCA_910586025.1 uncultured Lachnospiraceae bacterium | reverse complement strand
CAGTAAAAATAAAAGAAAAACAACCATTGTACAGCAGTATAGTGCAGCATCTGCCGATTCTCCTTTTTACATAAAACTGATAATTTCCTCTTTTGGGGCTCTTGTCTGTTCCACACCCACCGCCTTGAGAACAGGCCCCTCGCCGCCATAGTCGGCAAAATATTCCTTCTCCACCTTCGCAGTGACCTTCACCCACTGCCTGTCCTTCAGCACGGATGCTCCCTCATATTCACAGGCATAGCCCAGAAACGCCATATCGTCCGCACAGCAGGTCATCGCCATTCTTCCCGGCACAAAATATCCCTGCGGGAAATCCGCAGGTTTTAACACCATTCCCACAAACTGAACCGTCTTACCCTCATACCGCTCCAAATTATCCATGGTGTCCAGATACCAGATCCCGTAGCCCTCATTATTCAGGCTGATCACAGGATCATTCAGGTTATACGGCAGCTCATCCTCAAAGATCTGATTCACTTCCCCCTTGGAATCCTCAAAAACGATATCGGCCCTGGGATTGATTGCCTTTACATTGCGTCTGTACAGTCCAAGATCCTCCACATTGTCGCAGCGGTTGAAAATAATCATTTCCGAACCCCGCAGCATCTCCGCAAGAAGAGATCTCATATTGGTAAAATACATGGAAAAGGTGGAGGCATCAACAGTGGTAATCTGCTGTTCTATATTCCAGCTCCGGGGAAGCTTCATATTCTTGAAGTTCCACATGCCGTTGTACTCGATAATAATCCTCTCCGGCTTATGCTTTTTTTCCAGCTCCGTGAGCCTGGAAATGCAAAAATCCTCTTCCTCCTCTATGACCTCCATGACCGTTCTGCTCTTTGTAAGAAGAGAAGCCTCATACTCCACCTCTCCCTCCTCACAGACGATCAGGAGCGTTTTCCCTCTGACCTGAAAATACGGCTGCGCCAATGTATAGCGGATGAATTCCGTTTTGCCGCTTTCCAGAAATCCATTGATCATATATACAGGTTTCATGCCGATCCTTCTCTCCCTATTTTCTAAATAGCTCCTTAAGCGCGTCCTCCTTCAGCCCGGAACCTATTACACAGAATTTTCCTGTCACGTCAGGCTTCCCTTCACGGACATTCCGCTCTTCCGGAACATAATCAAAATAAATCCAGCCGCCGGAAACATCAGGCACCATCCCCTTCGCCCGGAGCACCAGACCATAGGTCTCCTCCTTATCCAGCTCCTCCAGTATTCTCTCGATTTCATTTTTATCATAGGCGGACGGTGTCTCCATTCCCCAGCTGGTGAAAATATCGTCCGCATGATGGTGGTGATCGTGATGATGCTCGTGATCATGATCGTGGCAGCCGCAGGTGCAGTCAGGACCGTGCTCATGTTCGTGATGATGCCCGCAGCCGTGCTCATGGTGATGCTCCATAACCTGTGCCATCAGCTCGGCCTCCAGATCCCTGGCCCCTTCAATGGTTTCGAGAATGTCCCTTCCGTCCAGCTCCTCCCACGGTGTCGTGATGATAACCGCTTTCTCATTATGCTCCCGTATTAGGCTAATACAGGTATTCAGCTTTTCTTCTGAAACACTGCCGGTACGGCTGAGGATGATTGTCCCCGCATGGGCGATCTGATTGCTGAAAAACTCGCCGAAATTTTTCATATACATTTTGCACTTGGAGGCATCCACCACCGCCACCGCACTGCTTAACGTCACATCCTTTTCATCAATTACGTTCTGAACCGCTTTCATCACGTCGGAAAGCTTCCCCACCCCCGAAGGCTCGATCAGAATGCGCTCCGGCGTATAGGTTTTCATCACTTCCCTGAGGGAAGTGCCGAAATCGCCTACCAGAGAGCAGCAGATGCAGCCGGAATTCATCTCCTTGATCTCGATCCCGGCCTCTTTCAGAAATCCGCCGTCTATTCCTATTTCGCCAAACTCGTTTTCAATCAGGACCACCTTTGTATCTGCAAGAGCGTCTTTCAGCAGCTTCTTGATTAATGTAGTTTTTCCCGCACCCAGAAAACCGGATACAATATCAATCTTTGTCATCTTTAACAGACCCCTTTCCTACTGAACTATGGATTTACGATATTTCTTTATTATAATGACTCCTTATGGTAAAGTCAAATCTGCAT
>CAJUIO010000214.1 GCA_910586025.1 uncultured Lachnospiraceae bacterium | reverse complement strand
GCTGGCATCCCGCACCGGAATTTTATTATCAGGCAGGCGGCGGACCGATGATGGATATGGGGCCCTATTATATGACTGCCTTGGTCAATCTGGTTGGCAGGGTAAAGGGCGTGAGCGGTATGTGCGGGAAGGGATTTTCACAGCGTATCATCACCAGCGAGCCGAAGCGGGGCACGGTGGTGGATGTGGAGGTGCCAACCCATACGGCAGGTCTTCTGCAGTTTGAGAACGGTGCGATTGGCACGGTTCTCACTACCTTTGACGTTTATTATGACAGACAGGCGTTTCTGGAGATCTACGGAACAAAGGGAACCCTGCGGGTGCCGGATCCTAACGGCTTTGGCGGAAGCGTCAGCCTGCTTCGGCCGGAGGATGGCAGTTTTAAGGAGATTCCGCTTTTGTTCGGCTATGCGGAAAACAGCAGAGGGCTGGGAATTGCGGACATGGCAAAGGCGATCCGCACCGGAAGGGAATTCCGGGCCGATGTACAGCAGACCCTCCATGTCCTGGAGATCTTGACCTCCTTTGAGAAGAGCGGAAGAGAGGGACGTTATCTGGAGCTTGAGTCCCCTTTTAAAAGAAAAAAAGCAATGGAAAATCTGCCGGTAACGGGGGTTCTGGATTAAAGCGGCGGTAACAGATATGGTAAACAGCAAAAGAAATTTTCTGTTTACCATATTTTTTGTTCTGAGTATAGAAATCGTCCGTTTACCATGATATAATTAACCAGGTGATTGCGAAACAGAAGGAGATGCTTATGAACAGACGGATTGAGACACAACGCCTGATCCTGCGTCCGCTGACAGAGCAGGATGCACAGGATGTGTTTGAATGGGTCGGCGACCCGCAGGTAAACAGATACATGCCGTATTCTCTTTATCAGAATATCGGACAGGTGAAGGAATGGATCTCTTCCATAGAAGAGGATGAGAATCTGTTTGGATTTTTCCTCAAGGGCCAGGGAAAGGTGATCGGCTCCGGTGACATTTCCTATGACCCGAAGCGGAAGGATTATGAGCTGGGATATAATACGAACCGAAGCTATTGGGGGAAGGGCTATACCACGGAGGCGGCAAGGGCCATGATCCGTTGGGCGTATGATGAGCTGGGCGCAAGAGATTTCGGGGCCAATCATGCCAATGCGAATGCGGCCTCCGGAAGAGTACTTGCAAAGTGCGGTTTTGTTTTTGACCACTATGGGCAGTGTTCCCGTTTTGACGGGAGCGAGACATTTGAGGCGTCCTTTTATACGCTGCATCTGTCATGATTATCTCGGCATCCCGCAGAACGGATATCCCGTGTTTTTATTCGGAATGGTTTATGGAACGGATCAGAGCCGGATATGTTCTGGTGCGCAATCCCATGAACGCCTCGCAGGTTTCCAGAATTGTTCTGAATCCGGAGGTGGTTGACTGCATTGTTTTCTGGACCAAGGATGCGGGAAATATCATGCATAAGCTTGCCGCTTTGGACGAGTTGGGATACCGGTACTGCTTTCAATACACGGTCACGCCGTATGGCAATGATCTGGAACGGTATCTGCGTCCCAAAAAGGAGATCCTTGAAAATTTTAAGGATCTGAGCGTCCGCCTGGGGAAGAACCGTGTGATTTGGCGGTATGATCCCATTATCATAAGCGAGAGATATCCGGTATCGTATCACAAAGAAACGTTTGCGGCCATGTGTGAGGAGCTTTCCGGTTACACGGACAGGGTGATCATAAGCTTTGTGGATTACTACAGGAAAATACAGGATAAAGGAATTCGGGAGATTCCGATTCCCGTTATGAGAGAATGCGCAAAGGAGATCGGAAAAGCGGCGGCGGACAGCCATATCAGGGCACAGAGCTGCGGAGAAATCGTTGATCTGAAGGATTGCGGAATTCTGAAAGGAGCATGTATTGACAGGAGAGTTCTCGAAGAGGTCTGCGGCTGCAGGCTTGATCTGAAAAAGGCAAAAGGACAGAGAGAAGCCTGCCAGTGTGTGGAGAGTATCGATATCGGGGCGTATAACACATGTCTGAACGGATGTGTGTATTGCTATGCAAATTTCAGTGAAAGCTCCATTCAGGCAAACCGCAAAAAGCATGACAAAAATTCGGAGCTTTTGCTCGGAACACGAAGAGA
>CAJUIO010000213.1 GCA_910586025.1 uncultured Lachnospiraceae bacterium | reverse complement strand
CCCTTTGACCGAATCAGCTTTACCACCTGCTCGATCTTCTCAAGAAGCGCCTTGGGGGCGGAATCGAAGAGCAGATGGGCCTCGTCAAAGAAAAAGACCATCTTTGGCTTATCCCTGTCCCCGGTCTCCGGAAGAGTCTCGAAGAGCTCGGATATCATCCAGAGCATGAAGGTGGCGTACATGGTCGGATTGTGAATCAGTCTCTGACAGTCCAGAATCTGAATGGTTCCCTTTCCGTTGCAGTCCGTACAGAGCCAGTCCCCGATATTCAGGGCCGGCTCCCCGAAGAAGAGCTCTCCGCCCTCCGCCTCCAGAGCCACCACGGCCCGGATAATCGCACCGAGGCTCTGCTTCGAAATATTTCCATAGGTAAGGGAATATTCCTTTGCGTTCTCCCCCACATACTGCAGCATGGACCTCAGATCCTTGGTATCAATCAAAAGCAGCTCCTCATCATCCGCTATCTTAAAAACAATTGCCAGAATATCCGACTGGATATTGTTGAGGCCCAGAATCCTTCCGAGCAGCAAGGGCCCCATCTCGGAAACCGTGGTCCGCAGGGGAAGTCCCTTTTCCCCGTAAATGTCCCAGAAGGTATTAGGATATCCGTGAAAATCAAAGCCCTCCTCCAAAAGTCCCATGGCATCGATCCTTTTTTGCAGGCTTCCGCTCTCCTCGCCCGGCCTGCACATTCCGGCCAGATCTCCCTTTACATCCGCCAGAAAAACCGGAACCCCGCAGTCGCTAAAGGACTCCGCCAGAACCTTGAGGGTAATGGTTTTGCCCGTTCCCGTGGCTCCCGCAATCATTCCGTGCCGGTTTGCCATCTTGGGATAAATACAGACCTTCTCCTCTCCGGATTTTCCAATCCAGATTTTATTTTCATGATACATCTGAAATCCTCCTTCAATTTATCTCAAATTCCCTCGATCCTGTCACATCCGTTAAACCGGGCAAGCCTTCTGATTCCTCTCTCCATCGCCACATCAAGCTTCCTGGTCCGTCGTATTCCCTCCTCATACCAGATATTCTTTACCGAAAGAGTATGGGTCTTCGTCTCATTCACCGCCTCGATCCGTCCGGCAAAGACCTCCCCGTACAAAACGGGCAGCACATAAAATCCATATTTTCGCTTGACGGCGGGAGTATAAATCTCCCAGCTGTACTCAAATCCGAACAATTCCCTGATCAGCCTGCGGTCCCACAGAAAGCAGTCTAAAGGAGCGAGAAATTCCAGCCGGGGCCTGTAGGATCCGCCCTGTGAAACCTCCCCAAGGAGAGGAAGATCCTCCCTCCGGCAGTACAGCTTTGCCCTGATGCCCTCCACCTCCACAGGGAGTATTTTGTTCTCCGCCATAAGCTCCTCAAAGGCTCTCGTCCTCTCAGGCGTCTTAAGTCCCCAGATATTCAGCCACGCATCCGAGGGACGGTCCCACAGAAGCCCCACCGCACCGATGCGGCGCAGAATCCTCCACTTTCTATGCTCAAACTCATCCTCAACAGGATCCGGGGCATCAAGCAATTCCGCCGCTATGTACCGCCTTGCCAGGTCATAATACTTCCGGGTCCCCTTTTTGTGATGGATGACAAGCTCACCAGTGGAATAGAGCTGTTCCAGCACGGCCCTTGCGGCGTTCGTGCTCCCATTCCAGTTCCCGCTCCAGTGAATGGCCGAATGCCAGTGAATATCTCCCTCGACAGGAAGCTCATCCGAGCTTACAGGGCCGTTTTTTCCGATATACTCCTTTGCCCGCTCTTCCAGATCCGAAAGCTGCGGAAACTGCTTTCCGCACTCCACAGCCGCCCTCCGGTACCGTCCAAAATAAGGCCAGTCCTCCACGGCAATAATGGAAAGATTTTTATCCGGATAATCCACCAGACTCCGATCCTGATAGAGAAGCTCCTGCAGCATCTGTTTCGTAAAGCCCTTCACCCGGGACTGCAGGGTAAGCTCCGCATTTTTGCCGCAGGCATCCACAGGATCAAACTGAATGCAGCCCGCCTGCCGCACATACTCAAGCGCCCCCTGCCTGCCTGCAAATCTGTATTCCCCAAGCAGCCCCTGTTTTAAAAGCATAAACTGCCGTGCCTGCCTGTTTGTCAGCCGAATCATATCCCGCACCTCTCCGAAATCCCTCCCTACACTACGGCTTCTACAATTACCTTATCCCCGGCC
>CAJUIO010000212.1 GCA_910586025.1 uncultured Lachnospiraceae bacterium | reverse complement strand
CGATGCCGAACTTGAAATTATGAAAATCGTATGGGGAAACCCGGAGGAGGTGACACTGTTCCCTTATATCATGGACGGTCTGGCGGCCAGGGGCAAACCGTGTCAAAAGAATACCCTGATCGTACTCCTGTCGCGGCTGATGAACAAGGGCTTTTTGAGCGCCAGGAAAATCGGACGACGCAACGAATATACCGCGCTTATTTCGGAAACGGAGTACCAGACAGCGCAGACGAAAAATTTCCTGAACAAGATTTATGAGGGAAGCGCAAAGGGGCTGGTTTCCAATCTGATTATGGGCGATCTGCTGGCAGACGAGGAATACGAGGAATTGAAAAGGCTGCTGGAGAAAGGGAAAGAGAAGCAATGAACGCAGTTTTGAAAATCTTCTTGTCCATGTCCTTTTCCGGCGGTTTGCTTATCCTGGCTTTGCTTTGGGGAAAGCGCTTTTTGAAAGACAAAATCAGCCGCCAGTGGCAGTATTACATTTGGCTGGCTGTCATTTTGCGGCTGCTTATCCCGTTCGGGCCGGAAGTGAATCTGCTGGGAAAAACCTATCAGACGTTCGATCGGGCAATCACCCGGGTTGCTTCTTTGCCGTCACAGCGCTCCGTAATAAACATTTCGGCAGATAGTATTGCTTCTGCCGTCGGTTTGGAGCAGAGCAATGAAAATGTAAACAATCCGTCAGAGGATCTGACAGCCATCCGCCCGCTGCAGGATATTGGGACGCTGTTGACAAATCATGTCTGGGTGATCTGGCTTATGGCGGCGCTGGGACTGCTGATACGAAAGATAACGATTTATCAGGGCTTTATACGGTATGTCAAGGCCGGATCGACACCGGTTTCCGACCTTGAACTTTTAGATCGTCTTTCTGTCGCCGCAGAACGTGCGGGCATTCAGAAGCAGGTAGAGCTTTGTGTCAATCCATTGATTTCCTCTCCGCTGCTGTTTGGCTTTTTTGATCCGTGTGTCGTACTGCCAGGTGCGGACATGCCCGAAAAGAATTTTCTGTACATTGTTCTGCATGAGCTGACCCATTATAAACGGCGGGATATGTTTTACAAATGGCTGGTACAGGTTACGGTTTGTCTGCATTGGTTTAATCCGCTTGTGCATCTTATGAGCCGTGAGATTACAAAGGCGTGCGAATTTTCCTGTGATGAAGCCGTCCTTGTTAAAATGGGATGCAATAATGCACAGGACTATGGAAAGACCTTGCTTGACGCTATGGCGGCAGTTGGGAGATACAAAGAAAAACCCGGAGCTGTCACTTTAAGCGAAAATAAACAACTGTTAAAAGAAAGGCTGGGTGCGATTATGAAGTTTAAGGAACAATCTAAGGCAGTTAAGGTATTGACTGCCATGCTGACACTGTGCGTAATTCTGGGAGCGGCCTTTGCCGGTGTCTATTCGCCGGGGACGGCCCATGCGAAAGCTCTCCACGTTACGCCGCCGGACACTGCAGGCAGTCCCCGGGAAGATGACTGGCGGCAAAATACCCGGCGGGAGGAGGATGCCTCAAACGACCGGTTCGACGCACCTGACGGGCAGCTGGCAAATGACACATCCTCAGACATAGAACAGTACTATGAGGCCGGCAGCCTGCCTCTGTTTGAAATTGCTTTCCGGCGGCTGGATGAAAAAACTCAGAAGATGTGGCTTGAAAAGACCTATGCGAATGGTGAATTTGCTTTCTTCTCTGTCGCTGTGCGCAGACTTGGCAGAAATTCTTCTCTGTTTGCCGACTTCGCCGAAAAGGCATATGCCGATGAAGAAATTGCTTTTTTCTCCATTTTGGCGGATTGCATGAACCAGGCGGAGCTGGAACTTTGGCTGGACAGGGCGCTGGAAGATGGAAAGTGGAGTTTCCAATCCGTGCTGTTCGATAGACTGGACAAGAGCGATGAATTTGATAAACTGAAAGATGAGCGGGAAGCGGCACAAGCAGTGGAATATGAGGCTGTTGGCGTTACGATGGACGGCAGGAATTATTACTATCAGGGGCAGCTGGTCAATATTTTTCTGGACATCCGCGCTGATGAATCCTTTTACACGCTGGATATGAACCCGGCGGGAACCGTCAATATCAAAATCATCCGTGATGCAGACGACAAAATTACAGGTGTTGTCTATATGACCGAGACAGAAGTGACTGAATTACTGGGTGATATGCAGAAGTAAAAT
>CAJUIO010000211.1 GCA_910586025.1 uncultured Lachnospiraceae bacterium | reverse complement strand
TGGCATATTATCATCATCATCTTATTTCAGAATGATCCATTTGCCGCGAGTCAGGCTTTCACGGGCAATATAGTTTTTATTTTTTAAGCTTTTGTATACTCTATTGACAGTAGATACAGAAAGCCCTGTTTCTGCTGCAACCTGTGTTGCATTGAGGCTGCTGTTTTTGCGAAGAGCTGTGATTACCCTTGCTTCATTTTCTGTCAGATTACTGTCATCATTACTGTCATTGCTCTCACGATTACTGTCAATTTCTATCTCAAGTGTGAGTGTAATACGGTCAGGAGCGGTTGTTTCCTGCAATTCTGGTTTTTTAAAGCCGTTTATTTCCCAGTTATTATATACATCGCACAGGCCCTGTCCAGAGTGTTCGCCTACCTTTATAAGCGAAAACATATTAAATATTCTGCCGTTTCTCGCATCACTGATACCTCCGGCAATAGCCTCGTCAATACTGATGCGGAAAGTTCCCGGATTTGAAATCGTAATCTTACGGAATTCTTTGTCAATAACAATCCCGCGACGGCCATAGTAGCTGGCATGGATAAGGGCATTGGCCAGACACTCCCTGAGTGACCGGTGTATCGGGGTGTCGTCTATACGCTGCATATTAGAATCCAGTTTAAATGGCGTCTTTACATCAGCAGTCAGACGGTCAATGATTTTGAAATAGAAGTCAAATATATTGCCACTCCAATTTCCATCGCCAGAGCAGACGCGGTCAGACCAGCGTGTTTCATTTGAAAGCCGTTCCCTGTAATCCAGGAAATAGTTTGGCAGTTCTTCCGTGATGGTTATAAAATCACCGAAAAATATAAGCCCGCCGAGTGTGGGATGGATTTTCCCGTCCTCCCGGCTTTTTTTTGCTGCGCCAATTTTAATAAGGAATTCATCGTCTGCGAGTTTTCCCCATACATGATCCGGTTTCAGATTATTAAACATGATCCGGTAGCGGTGAACCGATTCCTGATTCAAATCATTTATCAGGAGGTTTTCCAGGAGCAGCGCATCCTGTGGCGTATCTGCCTGATCGCGAAGCATAGCTTTTACTTCCTCGGCAGAACAGTGGTAGTCCCCCTCGTGGTTCCTCTTGAACGTTCCTTTGAACATGTCCTGGCCGATATATACAGGTTTGTCCCTTCGATCTGCACGGGGAACCTCGATGACGATGAAGTCCATATCCCCATACCGGGCGCTGTATACATGGTGTTCAAGCAAAATATTATTATTGATTTTCTGATGGTTGTTTAACATATTCCAGATATCAGAGAGCATCTGCTGGGGATTATGGATTCCTTTTGGAATAAATTCCTTTGTGTCTTTATTTTCTTCAATACCGAGAATGATGGCGCCGCCAAAGGTATTTGCAAATGAAGAGTATGTTTCCCAGATACTGTTCGGTATCCCTTTGCCCGCAGCTTTCACTTCGATATTAACATGCTCATTTGATTGTAATATAGAAGCAATGTCAATCAATTTGATGCATCCTCCGTTTCGTTTTTTGTTTTCCTGTACTTACCGCTTTTTATACGGGCATCGCCAGGCTTTTTAGCATCGTCCGGAATCAGCCAGGTGTTGCCGGCTTTCTGGACTCCGGGGATTCGGCCTTCACTGCACAGGACTCCTACGCGTCGTGAGGAGAGGTTCCACTTGCTGCCAGCTTCCGTTGTCGTTATGAATTTCATGTTCCGCTCCGGCTCCTTTCCTTTGCTATATATATTATATTCAGTTAGCGGAATAATATCAAGAGATTTCAGAAAAAAACGGATGAATACTGATTGCTGTCCGTTTTAAATTCACATCTGTATGTTTGTACTCTTCGGGAGCAAACGGGTTTATGCCATTGTCACCCTGTACGCTTATTCAGGGCTTCGGAGAACGGAGTGTGTCGGTTTATTCGTCCATGCAATCCGGGAATACTTAAAGGAGCGCAGGTCAGAAAGCCCGTATCTTTCAGTATTCGGATCGTATCACACCGAAAACGCTGCGGCACTATTTCCGCGGGCAACGAGCCATGCGGACGTGCTTGCACGTCCATTTGGCGACTGCCGCGGAGCTGTCGGGAAATAGATAGTCCAATGCATGGGAGGCGGCGATACATGTGTATCGTCGCCTCCATTAAAATTAATGATAAAATAGAAAAAAGATGGCTAACGACAACCATCTTTTCTCCGTTACATGTTATAATGTAACTATGAAAAACCATAATT
>CAJUIO010000210.1 GCA_910586025.1 uncultured Lachnospiraceae bacterium | reverse complement strand
GGGGAGAACCGATCCTGATTACGGAATGCGGCGGCATCAATTACAATGCCACGGAGGACGGAAACTGGGGTTATACATCAGCCGCAGACGAGGAGGATTTCCTGCGGCAGTATGAGCACGTTGTCCGGTCAATCCTCGGATCCGACCTGATCTACGGCTTCTGCTACACACAGCTGTCCGACGTGGAGCAGGAGACCAACGGCCTGCTCACCTATGACCGCATCCCGAAGTGTGATCCGGCAAAGATCCGGGCCGTCAATTCTCTTTACCGGCATAACATATCCATAGATTGACAAAACGCCCGGGATATCAGCTGATGAAAGCTTTCTGATATCCCGGGCTGTCAGCTGCAGAATCAGATAATCACCCGGAAAAGAATTCTTCCCTCCTCCCGCTTCTGCACCGTGATTTTTCCCCCATGTGCCTGTGCCACCGCCCGGGCAATGGAAAGCCCGATTCCGGAGCCGCCCGTGTGGGATGACCTGGAATCGTCCGGACGGTAAAATCGGTCAAACAGCCTTTCCAGATCCGGGATCTCCTGCTGCCCGCAGGTATTTGACACTTCCATATAAATCCGGCCCCGTTTCCCATAGATATCCATACGAATTTCGCCCTCCGGTCCGGAATACCTCAGCGCATTGTCCAGAAGAATGGACAGCATCCTCTGGATCATATTCCGATCCCCGGTAAGCTCCAGATGATCTTCAATCTGCTGGCTGCAGCTTTTTCCCTCTGCTTTTGCGCGGACAGAAAAGGGCTCCGCAATCTCCCAGGCCGCATCACTGAGCGAAAACAATGCTTTTTCCGGAAGAGGCTCCTCCTCATCCAAGCGGGAAAGCGTCACCAGCTCGCCTACAAGTTTTGCAAGACGGGCGGACTGCTTCCTTATATTGGCAATCCACTCGTCATCCCCATGCTCCATAGCCGCAATATCCGCACTGGTGGCAATGGATGTGAGCGGCGTTTTCAATTCATGCCCGGCATCCGTGATAAACCGCTTCTGCCTCTCAATATTTCTGATATAAGGCCGTATGGCCCTTCCCGAGAAGACGACCACCAGGGCAAAAACAGCGAGGAGACTTACGATTCCTATAATAACAGTAGCCGCCAAAAGCGAGCGCCCGGCCTGTATATCTTCAAAGATATTAAGAAAAACCACGCTGATTCCGTCCTGATCCGGCTTCACCAGATATCGGTAATCTTCATGGTATCCTCTCTCCCGTCCCTTCGACAGGATCTTCTCCGTATATTCTCTTGCCGTATCCTCATCAACAGAGGAAATATGGTCTCTCGTGACCAGCACAATCTTCCCCGACGTGTCACAGTGAACCGCAAAAAATCGGATGGTAAATTCGGCCTCCGGCCCCCTGGCCCAGGGCATATCGGAGATCGGCGGCCTCCGGCGCTCCGGATGCGAAGCCTTCATCCGCTCATATTCACAGATTCCGTTCAGCATACCGTCCTGCCTCACTCTCACCTGATGGTAGTTCGCAATGTTGATCCCCACCGCCAGAATCAGCATGACCGTTGCGAATGAAATCATGGCGGCCAGAATAAACCGCCGCTGCATTTTCCTCAACACGGCATCTCCTCCAATGAGTATCCAACTCCCCGCACAGTCCTGATCTCAACGTCAGCATTCAGGCCCTTCAGCTTTCTGCGCAAAAAGCCAATATAAGTCCAGACAACATCTGTCTCCGTCTCACAGTCGCACCCCCATACCTTATCCATCAGATGATCCGTGGAAAAAACATGATGAGGATTTCGGAAAAAGAGCTCCGCAAGCTGAAATTCCTTGTTGTTCAGCCGTACCAGCTCCCCGGCACAGGAAAGCTCATAGCGGCCGCAGTCAAGCCGTACCCCGCCAAAGGACAGGACGCTGCCGCTGTACCCCGCATTTCTGCGCACCAGAGCCCTGACCCTTGCCACAAACTCCCGACTGGCAAAGGGCTTTGGCAGGTAGTCATCCGCACCCGCCTCCAGCCCCGCCACCCTGTCTTCAATCTCCGCTTTGGCAGTGAGCATCATGACAGGAACTGAGGCTCCCTCTTCTCTCATTCGGACAAGTACATCCAGACCGCTCATTTTCGGCATCATAATATCCAGCACCACCGCATCATAAACAGCTCCATGAAAGTAGTCCAGCGCATCCAAACCATTGTGAACCACGTCCACGGAAAATTTACTTTTCTCCAGCAAAAATTTCAGGCCCCTGGCAAGCTCAACCTCGTCCTCGGCAATCAGAATGCGCATATC
>CAJUIO010000209.1 GCA_910586025.1 uncultured Lachnospiraceae bacterium | reverse complement strand
AAGCGGAACATGATCATCCCCCATGTGGAGGAAAATCTGGACCGCGGCCGTTTTGTCATGGAGCAGGCCGTACCGGAAAGGTGCCCCTGCTGTGGGGAGCCTGCCCGCATCCACGAGAGCCGTTCCGTGGAAAATGGGAAAGATAAGATTACTAAGACTCTGTTCTGCGATAACCAGAACTGTGAGACCAGGCATCTGCGCCAGTTCGTGCATTTCGTCAGCCAGAAAGCTATGAATATCGAAGGTCTGTCAGAGGCAACTCTGGAGAAATTCATTGGAAAAGGGTGGATTCACACCTACATGGATATCTATGGGCTTGACCGGCATAAGGACGAGATTGTAAATATGGAAGGCTTCGGGGAGAAATCCTGGCAGCGCCTGTGGAATGCCATCCAGGGCAGCAGGAATACCACCTTTGAGCAGTATCTGATTGCCATGGATATTCTTATGGTGGGAAATACGGCCAGCCGGACCCTTGCCGGAGTGTTCCATAGTGACCTGGAGGAATTTGAGGACGCGGTGCATCACCAGTATGATTTTACGCAGCTCCCTGATTTTGGGGATACCCTGCACAACAATATCCATGAGTGGTTTTATGATGAAGAAAATCTGTATGTATGGGAGGTATTACAGCAAATGTTACATATCGAAAAAAGGACAGCGGAAAACAATACGGACGCAGTAAGGGAAAACCCTTTTGTGGGGTTGACTGTCGTGGTGACCGGAAAGGTGGAACCTTATACCCGCAGCGGCATCAATGAGAAGATTGAATCCCTGGGCGCCCATGCCGGGAGTTCGGTGAGCAAAAAGACGGATTACCTGGTCTGCGGGGAGAATGCCGGGAGCAAGCTGGCAAGGGCAAGGGAGCTGGGGATAACAGTTCTGACGCCGGCCCAGTTTTTCCAGATGGCAGGCGAATAGAAAGGAAACTGCCCGCCAGAAACAAGTAAATCATAGCATACGGGGGAGAGAAAAGAGGCTCTCCCCTGTCTGGAAGGAGGCTATAAGATGAATAACAGGACGATGATAAAACTATCCGCATCCGAGGACTGCATTACCCTGCGGACACTCTCGAAAGATTGCCATTCTCCCCAGGGCTTTGTCCTTACGGAGAAAGAACTGCTGGAACTGGAAGAAAGAAGATATATGACGGTATCCGATATCCGCTCCTTTGCAAAAGTGTCATTACGGAAGTCTTTCGAGCAGGCGGAGATTCTGGAAATAGAATTTACCTGGCTCAGTGACGCAGGGGGAGGGAAGGTGTCTGGCAGGACGGAAACAGTACGGCTTTCCTATGAGAAATTTAAAAGTTCCATAAAGCAGAGCCGGGAGGACGGTATGCAGATAAAGATGTTGTCCCTGGAGGAAGACGGCAGACTAAAGATAGAATTTCAGAGCAGGAGAAATCTGAAAGCAGTGGCGGAGACGAAGGCATTGCGGAAAAAACTGGGGAAGTTCCTGGCAGACCATTTTCTGAGATGGAAAGGCAGCAGGCAGATCACGGTGTATGATGATTTTGAACCGTACAGCTTTTTCTTCCAGGAACAGACGCCCTATGGGAACGGTATCTGCGGAGGTGTTATCCTCCACGGCCGGGAGAATCTGGAGAAGGCGTATTATGGGATACATACCTGACCGGATGGACAGGACAAGTTAAGGTGTAAAAAAACAGGATTCGGCAGAAACATACGCTGTCGGTCCTGTTTTTTTATTTTTTGTTGAAAAGAGACGTATTCAATGCGTAAAGAATAAGTATAAAGGAAAAAAGGAGATGGAAAAGTATGTTAATTGCAATCGACCATGGAAACAAACAGATGAAGACGATCCACTGTCCGCCCTTCGTGTCCGGGCTGATGGAGAGCATCACAAAGCCTTTTGGCAGCGACATTCTGGAATATCAGAATCGGTTTTACACGCTGTCAAACCAGAGGATTCCTTATAAGAGGGATAAGACGGAGGACGACCGCTTTTTTATCCTGACCTTATTTGGTATCGCCGAGGAACTCCATTTAAAAGGAGGATATGGAGAGGAAGTGGTGCATGTGTCTCTGGCCGTGGGGCTTCCGCCGGCTCATTACGGGGCGCAAAACCAGTCTTTTATACGGTATTTTTCAGGCAGGGGCATTGTAAACTTCCAGTATCGTGACAATCCGTACACCATTTACATTGAGGATGTGCGCTGCTATCCCCAGGCTTTTGCGGCGGCCGTGACCATGATGGACAGACTGCTGGACAAGCCGAGGGTGCTTATCGTAGACATCGGCGGATTTACGGCAGATTACCTGATGATGCGTTCCGGCCGGGCGGATCTGAGTATCTGCGATTCCCTGGAAA
>CAJUIO010000208.1 GCA_910586025.1 uncultured Lachnospiraceae bacterium | reverse complement strand
CACCTGCCCTTTTGGGCCACTCAAATACCATGTACCGGATGGCGGTCAGGACTTTTGAGAACTCAGCGGCATACTCACCTCCGCCGCAAAAATCCCTGACTCATTGGCAAGATTCAGATAACCGTTGTATTTATCCACCGCGGCCTTCACCCGCTTCATGCCAAGGCCATGATTTCCCCGCTTCTTCGTGATGTAGTTCTGCTGCTCAAAATCCGGCTCCTGACTGGCGGAATTTTGAACGGAAAGATAGAGCTGGCTCTTGTTCACGGCCATGTAAATGCGCAGAAAGCGCTCCTCCTCTCCGACCTGTGCACAGGCCTCCAGCGCATTGTCCATGAGATTTCCCAGAATCACGCAAAGATCCACATCCTCGACGGGGAGCTTGTCCGGAAGCTTCACAGCGCAATCGACGGATATCTTCTGCCGCCTTGCCAGAGTGAGCTTGCTGTTCAAAATAGCGTCAGTCATCAGGTTCCCCGATTTCACCGACGTGTCCACCCGGTCAAGCTCCTTTTCCAGCTCATCCAGATAGGTATGGATCTCTTCCAGATTTCCCATTGTCAGCTGAGCCTTCATCACCTGCATGTGATTGTGGTAGTCGTGGCGCCATCCCCGCATATCCATATAGATCTCACGGATTTCCCCATACTGGTGCTCCATCAGCTCCTTCCGGAACCGCTCGGTCTGAAATTCAAACCCCTTTTTGTAAAAATAAAGCGTTCCCTCCGTGAGAAAGAACAGAAGCGTCTCCAACAGAACGCCTCCCCACAAAAGCAGGCTTCCCCCGCATTCTCCGACCTGCATCCATCCTGCGGTGCTGACCCAATATTCAAAAAGGCTCACAAGAGCGAACACTGCCGCCGTGAGGATCCCGCCTCCCGCAGAAAGGCTCTCCCGTCTCGCCAGAAGAAGCAGCAGAAAGATCAGCAGAATCAGTCCATGGAGCCAGAAGACGGCCCTCTCTGGCAGCAGCGCACCTGCGGCAAGACAGACCCCCGGAAAGGCGACCCAGGGCCACTGTCTTCGAAACGGCTCCTGGTCAAAGAAAAGATCAAAAAGCAGAACAATCCCTGCCGCAAACGGCCACACTGTCCACAGCGGCAGCCAGACGGCAAGCAAAAGAATCCCCGCAGAGAGGCAAAAACCTGCCAGATGCCGCCCCGTCCCTTTTTCCATGGTTCCCACCCGAAACACATAATACCAGTACAGGATCAGCCACAGCACCTGAAAAATCCCGCAAAAAATCTCTCCGGAATCTATCCCGAAGAGCTTTCCTGTCCCTATTTCCAAATTCACTCACCCCGCTTTCCCCTGTAATAGTCCAGATAAGCCTGATTCACTGCCTCCCACCTGCCCCTGGCAATAGGAAGCGCCTGTCCGGTATCCATCAACACCTCTTTTCTGGTAATCCTGCTGGCGCAGGAGAGATTCACCAGATAAGAGCGGTGTATCTTAAAAAAACTGCCGCCGGCCACGCAGAGACTCTCCTCCAGCTGACGGATTCCCGTCCTGCACCGGAGGCCTTCTCCCCCGCAGGCGCGGTAGACCAGGGTATCGTGGGCCGTGCTCTCCACATAACAGATTTCCTTTAATCTGAGCCTGGCCGTCCCTCCCGGCATCTCAAGCAAAAGAGACGGCTCCTCCTTCCTTCGTCTGTCCGCCGCCTTATCCAGACAGGCAAAAAGCTTGTCCTTTCGCACAGGCTTCAGAAGATAGGATACCGCCTCCACATCATATCCCTCCAGCACATAGTCCGTAAGCCCCGTGACAAAAATGATCGGAAGCCTCTCTCCCTCGCTGCGAAGCTTATGAGCCAGACAGATCCCGTTCATGCCGGGCATGTCAATATCCAGAAGCGCAATGTCCACGGCACGCTCCTCCTCCCACAGGAAGAGGAACTGCTGTGCGTTACGGCACTGGCTGATCTTAATATCGGTCTTCTTTTCTCCCGCCCACTGCCTCACATACGCTTCCAGCAAGGCGAGCTGGGACGGTTCGTCATCGCAGATTACAAGATGCAGCATGGTTTCTCCTTCAATATCTTTCTATCATACTTGTCAACATCAAATGATTTCCGGCTATGGTATATTCCCGTTCTGTGTACCCATCTGTTATCGGAAACATATCTTGTATCTTCCTTTGAGGTATGGAGCTTGTCCTCATTATGGAAAAAGTCCCCCGCCTTACGGCGAAGGACTATACTTTCAACCCGACCATTTATATACCACATATCGGTCAGTGGTAAACTTTCCTCATGTCTTTATTCTAGCAAGCACAAGGAGGAAAGTCAATAGAACTTCCCCTTAAAATTCTATGCAAATATTTCAAGAGGTATAAAGCA
>CAJUIO010000207.1 GCA_910586025.1 uncultured Lachnospiraceae bacterium | reverse complement strand
ACCGCCGGGCAGATCGTACGCATCAGTCTGTCGGCATGGGAATATCAGAAACGAAGGTTTATCAGTGGGCGGAAGAATATTATGCCCTGGATGACGAAGCGAAGGAGATAAAGGAGCAGAAAGCAGAACGGAAAAAGCGGCTGAATGCTTTTAAGAAAGAAGAAGAACGAAAAAAGAATGCTGATTCATCTGGGAAGATGACTGTAAAAGGTGCATCAGAAGGGAAAGAAGAAAAGTCTGCGGAAAAAGGTGAAGAAAAGCAGAAGCAGGAAGAAGTGCCTGCAACAGAAAAACAGGAGAAAGGAGCGGAGAAACCAACAGAAAAGGCGGTCCAGATATCCTTATTTGATATGATGGCAGATCAGGACAAAGAGAAAAAGGGAGAGAAAGAGAATGAAAGCGTTTAAAGGGTTCCGTAAGGATCTGACCTGCCTTGGCTTTCAATTCAGGGAGAATGGCATAAACCGGACGGAAGAGGCAAACTGCGTACAGAATGGTTTCCATTGTGCGGAGAATCCGCTGGATTGCTTTCATTATTATCCTGACTGGCGCAACTCTGTTTATTATGAGGTGGATGCGGCCGGAGATTTGGATGAGGACGCGGTGGACAGCAAGATATCCTGTACGGAAATGCGGCTAGTCCGCCGTCTTTCACTGGAGCAGATGCTTTTTGAGGCGGCAGTTTACATGGTGGAACATCCGAAACGCCGGTGTAACGCTATGGTAAGCAGGGAAACAGGTACAGCCGGGAATGGATTTGGAATCGTCCGCGGGAAAAATCCCAAAGCAGCAGGGAAACAGGGAGAGTTCCTGTTAATCCTGAAGGAAGAACAGGACAGCCCGGAGATTGAAGAGATTGCGCTGATAAAGATTGACGGGAAGCGTTATCATTCAGACAGATTTTATGATGCTTATGGGAAGTATTAAATTGAAGGAAAAGAGGCAGGTATGAAGAAAAAAGAATTAATGACACTGACGCCGGCCAAATTAACGGCATATATGAGGAAAATGGCAAAAAAAGAGATTTCTGACGATTGGGTTTTGCATAGTACAGCGGGAAAGAGATATTATTACAAGCTGTGTTTACGGGCAAAGGTGGAAAAGGGATATTTGATCGTCTCGGTTTATCATGCAGAATATGTCCGAGCGGGTGCCAGGCATCCGTCGTACGTGGTGTATTTTGATAAAAAGGCGGACGATTTTATTACCTTTGAGACAGACAGTGGGAAATGGAGGGAATCCATGCTGTATCATCTTGACGGCATCCTATATCTGTATAATCCGGAAACTTATATCAGCAGGAAGGATGAGAAAATAATTTCCGGATATTTAGGAACAGAGAACGGAACCTATAAGGATTTGCGGGATTACCAGGAAGGAATAAGGGAACGCCAGCTGATCGCCCGTCACAAAAAGAAAACGGATGTGTGGGATGAAGTCATGAAACAGGTGCCTGGATTGCCAAAAGACTGGGAACGGTGGGTTTTAAGGAATGCGGTTACGGAACATTATATTTTTTACAAATATAAGAGAGGCGGTGCGACGGAAGGATACTGCACCCATTGTGGGAAGACTGTGGTGATTAAAAATCCGAAATATAATCAGCCGGGAGTCTGCAAAAGATGTGGGCAGAAGATTATCTTTAAGTCTGTGGACAAAGCCCCCTCTTTTTTGACAGACGAAGAGACGGCTTATCTGATCCAACGCTGCGGATCCGGAATCATATTAAGGAGATTTAATGTACGCATGGCGCTTCACAAAGGAGACTTTCAGAATCCGGAAGTATACTGTTTGGAAACAAAACGCTTTCTCTATGATGCCGGCTTCCATGAAGAACCTTATTACTATGGTAATTTCAAAAACAGGGGAGACCGCTGGATTGCCGGGGAAGGCTGCAGTTACCATAGATATTATTATTACTACTATTATGTTCCTGCGCCGCTGAGAGGAAAAGTATATCCCAGGACGCTGCCTGCTTTGGGCCGGAAAGAATTAAAAATGACTGGGCTGGTGCAGTATATTCAGAATGGTTCCGCCTTGGATCCCCATAAATATCTTAATGCATGGGTGAAGATTCCAGTATTGGAGCAGATTTTAAAGGCAGGACTTCCGAAATTGGCAGAAGAGCTGGTAGAAAGCCCGGAGAAATTAGTATGGAGGGATGTAAAAGGCGGGCTGGCAAAAAAGCTGGAAATTGATAACGCCAGATTGAAAAGGCTGCGAAAAGCAGAAGGCGATATCCATGTTTTATATTGGCTCCAGCAGGAGAAGAAAGAGAATCTCTGCCTGCCTGACGATTTAATCGGCTGGTTTATTGAAAATGGCATACTTCCAGAAGACCTTGCGTTTATTCATGACAGGATGAGCTATGTGCAGATAAAAAACTATCT
>CAJUIO010000206.1 GCA_910586025.1 uncultured Lachnospiraceae bacterium | reverse complement strand
TCCCTGACAGAAAATACTTCTGTCAAGGACGAATAAACGATCCGCGGTGCCACCTTGATTTACAGCTATGCTGTACGCTTAACAGGATACCATCATATCCCTGGCAGCTGACGTGTGCCATACGTTGCAGAATACTGGGCAGGTGTATACCTGCTTTTCACTGCACCCTCAGCGGTCCATTTGATGACTTGTTTTCCACCCGCTCTCAGCTTACCGGGTTCTCTGTAGGAGCATCATCACCGTTATCTCCGCCTCATCGGTTTCGGTGATATTTAATTTTTTACATAATAGCGCAGGTTGAGGGGATGTGTCAACCTTTTTTTGAGGGATTGACATCATATTTGACTCCTCCCGCCTTTCGGCTTACAATATACTTTGTATGAATTGTATAAAGATCGTGAAGGCCTTTTGCAGGACGAGATCAGAGAGGGGTATCAAATGACGGCGGTTAAATTTTATGAGGAAGCGGCGGATGAGCTTCTGAAATTTGCGGTGATTATCGCAAGAAGCGGAGACGAGTGGATTTTCTGCAAGCATAAGGAGAGAGATACCTGGGAGGCCCCCGGCGGCCGCAGGGAGCCGGGAGAGGATATTTTGGATACGGCCAGGAGAGAGCTGTATGAGGAAACCGGCGCGCTGGAATTCGATATCAGGCCGGTATGCGTATATTCTGTGACCGGAACGGAGCGGGCAGGCGGGGAAGAGTCCTTTGGAATGCTGTATTATGCGGATGTTAAGGCGTTCGAGGAGGAGCTGCACAGCGAGATCGAGAGAATTATTCTTACGCAGGAGCTTCCGGAGAAATGGACCTATCCTGAGATTCAGCCAAAGCTCCTTGTGGAGGTGAAGAAAAGGATGGAAAGCGGCCGGGAGGAGAGCCATGCCTAACACGACCAAGCCGGCGCTGGAAGCGTCCCTGAAAAAGCTTTTGTTACATAAACCCATTGACAAGATTACCATTGCGGATCTGACGGCGGACTGCGGTATCAGCCGGATGTCCTTTTATTACCATTTTAAGGATATTTATGACCTGGTGGAATGGGTGTGCGTGGAGGACGGAAAACGTGCGCTGCAGGGAAAGAAAACCTATGACACCTGGCAGGAGGGGATGCGGCAGATTTTCGAGGCAGTGATGGAGAACAAGCCTTTTATCCTTAACGTTTATCGGGGAGTGGGGAGGGAGAAGGTCGAAAATTATTTGTATAAGCTTACCTTCCACCTGATTGCGGGAGTGGTGGAGGAAAAATGCGTGGGAAGCGGCCTGGCCAAGGAGGACAAAGGCTTTATCGCTGAATTCTATAAGTTTGGCTTTGTGGGGATCATGCTGGACTGGATTGACCGGGGAATGAAGGAAGACTATGAGGAGATCGTGAGGAAGATGGGCATCACTCTTTACGGGAATATCACGAATTCCATCGCTAACTTTGAGCAGAAGCAGAAGAAACAGCAGTAACAGAGAGAAACAGAAGAGTATTTTATCAAAACAGGCGGAATGATAAGTTTTTGATCATTCCGCCTGTTTTGTAAATAGAAATCGCTGCAAAAAAGGGATAGGATATGGTCATGGCAAAGAAAACAGGAATATTCCGAAAGAGAGAAGGATGCGGCAGGCATTATAAAGAAAGGCGGTAAATATTATGGCGAACAAAAAGAGTGTGGGGCTTGGAATGGCGGTACTTGCAGCGGGAGCAGGAGCTGCGGCCGTGGCGGTAAAGAATCATAAGAAGGCGGAGACAGCTGCCGTCAGAAAGAGAAAGGCCGCGGAGGACGGCGGGTACCGCAACACGGAGATCGGTAAAAACGAAAAGAACAGCAAGGGGATCTATTATTCAAACGGCAACTATGAGGCCTTTGCAAGACCCAGAAAGCCGGAGGGGGTGGAGGAGAAAAACGCCTACCTGGTGGGCGGCGGCCTGGCGTCTCTGGCGGCGGCCTGCTTCCTGGTGAGGGACGGACAGATGCCCGGAGCTAATATCCATATTCTGGAGGCCATGGACATAGCGGGCGGTGCCTGCGACGGTATTTATGATTCCACAAGAGGCTATATCATGAGAGGCGGACGGGAGATGGAAAACCATTTTGAATGTCTGTGGGATCTGTTCCGGAGCATCCCCTCGCTGGAAACTCCGGGAATATCGGTGCTGGATGAGTATTACTGGCTGAACAAGGAGGATCCCAACTTTTCCCTGTGCCGGGCTACGAAGGAACAGGGCAGGGATGCCCACACGGACGGCAGATTCAATTTGAGTCAGAAGGGCTGCATGGAGATCATGAAGTTGTTCATGACAAGGGATGAGGATTTGTATGACAAGACGATTGAGGACGTGTTTGACAAGGAGGTTTTTGATTCCACCTTCTGGCTCTACTGGCGGACCATGTTTGCCTTTGAGAACTGGCACAGCGC
>CAJUIO010000205.1 GCA_910586025.1 uncultured Lachnospiraceae bacterium | reverse complement strand
TATAATTATTAAGTGAAGTATCAGATTCAGAGCAGATTAAAAGAGCAGCTCTGGAAAAACACAGAACTGCTCGGAATCTGATTCTTCGCAATTGTAGCAAGTCGCGGACGTTTAGCCGAAAAAGGTATGGGGATTGTATCCTCCCGGAGAGCCTGAAAATGAAAAAACAAGCCAAAAACCTATGAAATCCAACAGGATGCTGAGGGCTCAAAATAAATTTGGGCATGCTTCGCAGACCTTCCCTTGGAAGATCTTAAAAAAACAGTATGGATGGGAAGGCACTTTACCGCGGTTTCGCATAAACCCTTCCCAGGTGCTTCATGTTCATACAGCCGCATTCTGGACAGACCCGTATATCGAAATTCCAGACTGCCTTGAGTAGTTCCGCTATGGACAGATCCTGATACCGGCGTTTAAATCTCTGATATCCTTGCAGCTTGAAGATCAGTTTCAGGTTTTTGGATTTCATCCGGTTGTTGAGAAATCCATAGTAGCGGATCCTTTGAAATCCATGCGGAAGCACATGCATCAGGAAACGCCGGATGAATTCTTCATTTTTCAGAGATATCTGCCGCCTGTGTCCTCCGGGGTTCTTTGCCCTGGCGGAAAATGTAGTTTCGGAATCCGTAACAGAAAGGATCCGGCTGTTTGAGATCGCGATTTTATGTGTGTAACGGCCAAGATACTCAAGGGCGTTGCCGAAACCGCGAAAGGTTTCTTTTATAAAAGGACACCAGTCTTTTCCGTAAAGGAGGTCTTTGAATTCTTTCCATTCGTAAGGATTCCGCAGCTTTTCACAGGAAGCGGAAAACAAAAGCTTTCCGCAGCGGTAGTATTCCTCCAGAAGAGAGAGGTATTTCCCTTTGAACTTCTCTCTGAGGACACGTACCGGGATAAAAAATGTGCCCTTTGAAGTTTTGACCTGACGGTTTTTTGTGAGTCCGCCGCCGGAAACAATACAGTGCATATGTACATGGTAGGAAAGCTCCTGGTTCCATGTATGCAGAACCTGGATGATGCCGGGGACTGCCCCGAGGTATTTCGGATTCTGTGACAGATCTAAAAGTGTTTGGGAGCAGCATTTGTGAAAAAGGCTGTATAAAAGTGTCTGGTTACAGTAGAGCAGGGGGTTCAACTCATGAGGAAGTGTAAATACCACATGAAAATATGGGGAATCAATGACCTCCTCCCGTCGCTGGTCCACCCAGATCTCGTTTTGTACCGCCTGACAGTTGGGACAGTTCCGATTCCGGCAGGAATTATTGTGGATTTCTATGTGTCCGCAATCCTGGCACCGGGAGACGGAGAATCCCAGGCTGCCGGTCTTGCAGTTCATGATGGCATGTGCTGCCTTCTCCTGAACAGGGAAGGGAGCCGAGGAAGCACAAAAGGATTCCCAGTTTTGCTGAAAAATCTTCTGGATCTTATACTCGGCCACGATATTCACCTGCCAGTCTGTCCAGGGGGCTTACGGCACAGGTTGTACCATTAGAAGCCAGATGGACGTAGATCGTGGTAGAAGTAATGGATTTATGTCCAAGCAGGGCTTTGATGGTAAGCAGATCCGTGCCATTCTCATAGAGGTGGGTACCGAAAGCGTGCCGGAAGGTATGGCAGGAGATCCGGTGTTCCCATCCCAGCCGTTTTTCATGCAGAGCGATATGATGTGGGATATGCTCATGGTTGAGGGGCCTGGTTTTATCCCGCTGCTGTGTGAACAGCCAGTCCCTTGGGCGAGCCTCTGTCGGGAAGGAATACCAGTATTCCAGGATGGTATCCCATGCGGTATCCGAAAGGATGGCATATCTGGAGGAACGGTTTTTGGCCTGCCGTATAAAGATACGCTTGTTGGAATGCTCAATATCAGGGCATTTTAAATTCCGGACTTCGCAGGAACGTAATCCAGCCGAATACAGAAGGGTGACAAAGGCCTTGACCTTAAGATCGGGAATGGTGGAGATAAAAGTCCAGGTGTCTTTCTGGGAGGGGACATAGGGAAGATATTCGTCAAACCTGCGCCTGGGAAGCTGGGAATCATCCCATGTCTTGTGGAGCACGTAGATGGTAAAAAAACGGAGCTGTGAGATGACAGCGTTCATGGTCCTGTCCGAAAGGGAACGGGCTTTCTGGAGCCAGCGGATAAAATCGCGGAGTTCCTGCCAGGAGACATCTTGAGGGTCTTTGCATAGGAAGACGGAAAGATAATCCAGATAAGCAGAAATATAAGTGGAGTAGGATGTCACTGTGTGGTGTGTAAGGCCGCGTAGGGAAATCATTTCCCGGTAAGAATTCAGATAATTGTCCATAATGGGACCTCCTTTGTAAGATAAAATGTAAAAAGTGACAGTTCATCCAAAGGAGGTGGACGCGAAAAGCAAAAAATGTAGTTGTTAAGAGTAAAGATCCATGATAAACTAAGCATAGCAGTTCCCGTATAATGCGATTGTTTTGGTAGGGGTATCTTAACAATACTACAAAAATATGGAAACTGCTA
>CAJUIO010000204.1 GCA_910586025.1 uncultured Lachnospiraceae bacterium | reverse complement strand
AGGGAGAACTGACATGATCTATTGTGTGGAGGATGACGACGGGATCCGCAATCTGGTGGTATACACGCTTGCGGCCTCTGGCTTTGAGGCACGGGGATTTTCCGATGCGGGTTCCTTCTGGAGGGCGGTGGACGCTCAGGTGCCGCAGCTTGTCCTGCTGGATATTATGCTGCCGGACGAGGACGGTATTTCCATACTGAAAAGGCTTCGGAGTCAGGGCAGGACAGCCGCTATTCCTGTCATTATGGCGACGGCCAAGGGCACGGAATATGACAAGGTGGCGGGGCTTGATCTTGGGGCGGACGACTATCTGGCAAAGCCCTTTGGCATGATGGAGATGGTTTCCCGGGTAAAGGCCGTGCTGCGCCGCAGCAGCGGGAATCAGAAGGAAGAGCTCCTGCAGATCGGAGACCTTTTTCTGAATCCCAAGGAGCATACGGTTTCTGCCGGCGGCGAGAGGGTGGCATTGACGTTAAAAGAATATGAACTTCTGAAGCTTCTTATGGAAAATCAGGGGGCGGTGTTTTCAAGGGAGCAGCTGATGGCAAAGATCTGGGGTGACGATTTTGTGGGGGAAAGCAGAACCGTGGATGTCCATATCGGAACATTGCGCACCAAACTGGGAGATTTTGCGGGCTGTATTGAAACCGTGCGCGGAGTGGGTTATAAGGCGGGGAAACAGAAATGACGAAAAAGATATTTCGATCCATCTGCATGGCCGCCATGATCGTGTTTCTCATTTCTCTCGCACTGATTATGGGTGCACTTTATGGATACTTTTCCAATATCCAGATGCGCCAGCTCCACATTCAGGCCGACATGGCGGCCCGGGGCGTGGAGGAGGGGGGAATCCGGTATCTGGAGGAACTGGACGAAGGAGACTGCCGCATCACCTGGATTGATCCGGACGGGAGAGTCCTTTTCGATAACAGGGCGGGCAGCCTGGAAATGGAAAACCATCTGGAGAGAGAAGAAATTGCGGATGCCATAATCCGGGGAAAGGGAGAGAGCAAGCGCTATTCCACCACTTTGCTGGAACGCCAGCTCTATGTGGCAGTCCGGCTTTGCGACGAAACAGTATTGCGTCTTTCGAGCTCTCAGCAGACCTGGTGGTCTCTGGCGCTGGAAATGCTGCAGCCTATTGCCCTGGTGGCTCTGGCGGCAGTTGGAATTTCCTTTTTCCTGGCATTCAGGCTTTCCGAATGGATTATCCGGCCGCTCAATGACCTGAATCTGGACGAGCCGGAGAGAACGGAGGCATATGAGGAAATCATGCCGCTTTTACACCGTATCGGCAGCCAGCAGGAGAGATTAAGGCTGCAGGAGGAAGAGGTCCAGCGCAGGAAAAATGAATTCGAATCCGCCACCAAGAATATGAGGGAGGGACTGCTCCTTCTCAATGAGCATGGAACGGTTTTAAGCCTCAATGATTCCGCATCGGAAATCCTGGGGATCACACAGTACTGCGTGGGAAAGGATTTTTTGCTGTTTTATAATTCCGAAGATATACAGGAGCAGCTCAGGGCGGCACAGGGCGGAAAGCACACGGAAATGATTGTCTGTCTGGACGGAAGCAATTATCAGATCAATGCGAGCCCGGTAATTTTTGAGGGCAGAGTGTCCGGAATAGTGCTTCTTATTTTTGATATTTCAGAGAAGGAAAAGGCGGAACAGATGCGCCGTGAATTTACAGCCAATGTGTCACATGAGCTGAAAACGCCCTTGCAGAGTATTTCCGGCTATGCGGAGCTGCTATGCGAGGGGATGGTGAAGAGTCAGGATGTACCCCGCTTTTGCGGTCAGATTCTGAGCGAAGCACGCAGGATGGTTACTCTGGTGGAGGATATTATCCGTCTCTCACGTCTTGACGAGGGGGCTGAGGGCATGCCGAAGGAGACGGTGGACCTCTATGAGCTGGCAGCTCTCACGGTCAGAAATATCGCCCCGGCGGCCGGGGATGCGGGGGTGACCATCAATCTGGAAGGAAGAAGTGTGAAGGTGAAGGGTGTGCCGGTGCTTCTGGAGACGATTTTATTTAATCTCTGCGATAATGCGGTCAAGTATAACTGCAGAGGCGGCAGCGTGACGGTTCATGTGGGCGGATGCAAAAAAGAGGGAAGAGAATGTGCGATTGTTTCTGTCAGTGACACGGGAATCGGTATTCCGGACAGTGATCAGGAGAGGATATTTGAGCGGTTTTACCGGGTGGATAAAAGCCGGTCCAAGGCAGTGGGAGGGACCGGACTTGGGCTTTCCATTGTGAAGCATGCGGCCCGGGTGCATGACGCACAGATTCAGGTAGAGAGCGCAGTCGGCAGGGGGACTACATTCACGGTCTCATTTCCTCTTAAAAAGCGGATTACAGATTGACTTTACATGAATTTTACAAAAACACGATTTCAGATTTGATGTTTGTCTGATAAGCTGAACGCAGGATCAAATAGTGAATGGAGGTTTTTGTAATGGATATTTTTCATGTGCTTACCATGATAGGCGGACTGTCTCTTTTCCTGTTTGGAATGGGAATAATGGGGCAGGCG
>CAJUIO010000203.1 GCA_910586025.1 uncultured Lachnospiraceae bacterium | reverse complement strand
TGAGCAAGATGCTCAAGCAGATCGGTATGAGGGCCGAGTGGACCACCTCCGGCAGAGAGGCGGCATACCGGGCCAAGATAGCGTACGAGGAGGGGGATTCCTACCACACCTATATTATCGACTGGCAGATGCCGGAGCTCAGCGGAGTGGAGACGGCGAGAAAGATCCGCGGCGTGGTGGGAGATGACGCGCCGATTATTATACTGACCGCCTATGACTGGACCGATATCGAGGAGGAGGCGAGGGATGCCGGAGTCACGGCCTTCTGCGCAAAGCCGCTCTTTATGTCAGATCTGAAATCGGCGCTGCTTGCCGCAAACAACCTGCTTGACAGGGAGGAGGAAGAAGCTCCCTGGACCCAGGCGGACTTTGGCGGGAAGAGAATCCTGCTGGTTGAGGATATCGAGCTGAACCGGGAAATCGCAGAGGTGATTCTGACAGAATCCGGCTTCCTTGTGGAATCGGCTCCGGACGGTACGGATGCGGTAGCCATGATGGAAAAGGCTCCGGAAAACTACTATGACGCAATCCTCATGGATGTGCAGATGCCGATTATGAACGGCTATGAGGCCACCAGAACAATCCGGAACATGCCAAGGAAGGATGTCAGGGATCTTCCGATTATTGCCATGACGGCAAACGCTTTAGAGGAGGATAAGGAGGCGGCGTTAAAGAACGGTATGAACGCCCATATCGCCAAGCCTCTCGATATGGATATTTTCATGGCGGTGCTCAGGGAGTTCATCAAATAATTTCAAACGGGGCAGGAGGACGAGAGTGTGGTAAAACCGGAAGGTGGAAAGAGGATATCAAAGACGGATACTTATAGTAAACGACAAAAATAATTGCCGTTTACTATAGCCCCTCCGGGGAATGCGCACGATTTTTGCAAGGTAAATCTGCGTTTGCACGCAGCAAAAATCGGCGCAGCCAACGACAAAAGGAAAAAACTTTTGTCGTTGACTATATCTGAATTGTGCGGAGAGCTTTGCCTACAGGAGCACGTGTCTGAAAAGAAAGTACGGGGCGGTGATCGTGAAGGAGGATGCTGTGATCTCCACGGGCTACAACGGCTCTCCCAGGGGCTTTGAAAACTGCTGCGATATCGGGGACTGCCCTCGGATTCGAAGGAATATGCACCAGGGGGAAGGGTATGGCCTGTGCCGGGCCGTACATGCAGAGGCAAACGCTCTGCTCAACTGCTCCAGGCAGCAGACCATGGGAGCCGATCTGTATCTGTCCTCCGTAAATCCGCAGGACGGCTCAGTGCACCATGCGAAGCCTTGCCCGCTCTGCGCCCGCCTGATCATTCAGGCGGGAATACGGAATGTGATCCTGCGAAAGGGCGAGGGGGCGGAAAACTATCAGGTCATCCCGGCAAAGGAGCTTGAGTGGTATATGAAGGAATAGGAAAGAGGGAGGATGTTAGGAGATCCAGTTCTTTAGCATGGCTCTCACGGAGCGGTTCATCTCTTCCCTGAAATCCGAATAAAATTTTCTGTCTGCAAAAGCGGTTATAAAATTTTTGAAATCTTCGCCGGTCTTTTCTGACTGATTTTGAATGATTTTTTCCGTTTCTTCCAAAGAGCGGATGTGATAGCGGTTTACGTGAACGATGTCATCAATTTCAAACCGCTTTGGCTTGGGACGCTCCAGCTGCTGTCTGACAGGCCTTCCAAAAACCACCATGGCACAGGGAAGCGCATACTTGGGAAGATGGAGAAGCTCCCTTGTCCTTTCAAAATTTTCGAGGATATCCCCTATATAGCAGGAACCGATTCCCATGGACTGTGCGGCAACAACTGCGTTTTGTGCGGCGATCAGGCAGTCCTGCGAGGCGAGAAAAAGATCGGATTCCTCTATATGGGGTTCTTCTTTTCCGTAAGCTCTGAAAATGTCATACCATTTTTGATAGTCTGCAAGAAAGACAAGAACCAGAGGCGCTTTTGCGATAAAGGGCTGGTTGTCGCAGAGCACGGAAAGCTCCTCCTTCAAAGCCTGTTCCTGCACATCGATGATGGAATAGAGAGTCATGTTTCCGGCAGTGGGAGCCTGTAGGGCGGACTCAAGAATGAGTCTTCGCTCCTCCTGCGTGATGGGATCGCCGGTATAGACTCTGACAGATTTTCGGTCGAATAATTCCTTAATTGTTTGATTCATCCTTTTTTTCTCCTGACTTTTTTGATAGAATGATATCAGGGTTATAAGTTCGCAACCCGCAGTATCAAACATTATAGAATAGCAGTAATACAGTTTTGAGAAGGGTGTCAATATTGAAAAAGGATAAAGTATTATATGTTTCAGATCTTGACGGCACGCTGCTGAATACAAGGGACAAAATATCGGATTACAGCGTTGAGACAATCAACGCCCTGGTGGAGAAGGGAATGCTTTTTACCTACGCAACCGCAAGATCTCTGGTTTCGGCTTCCGTTGTGGCCGGGGGGCTTTCCACTCGGATTCCGGTGATCGTCTATAATGGGGCCTTCATCATAAGGCCGGATACCGGGGAGATCCTCTCATCCGTCTTTTTCACGCCAAAGGAGCGGGAGACGGCGGCGGATTT
>CAJUIO010000202.1 GCA_910586025.1 uncultured Lachnospiraceae bacterium | reverse complement strand
TGGCGGAGCTGGCGGATGCATGCCGCAGGGAAGGATTGAAGCTCGGATTTTACTATTCTCATGTGCGGGAGTGGAACCATCCCCTGGCGCAGAGCTTTGAGAAGAAGGGACGAGGAGACCTGTACGGTAATTACGGGAATTTCTGGGATTATCCGAACGAGAACCGTAAGAACCTGCAGGAATATATTGATAAATTTGATATCCCGCAAATCCGGGAGCTGCTCACACAGTACGGAGATATTCTGACTATCTGGTTTGACACGCCCTCACAGATTGCGCCCTGGCAGGGAGAACAGATCAAGAAGGCGGTATGTGAAACGCAGGAGGGATGCCTTGTCAACAGCCGCCTGTCCGAGGAGATTCCCACGGATTATATGACCATGGCGGATGATGCGATCCCGGCATCCGGTATGAATATTCCCTGGGAGACGCCTATGACAACGCATAATGGGTGGGGATTTGTGGAGGATGCGGAATATGCATCGGCGCAAGGCATCGTTCTCAAGATAGCGGAGGTGGCCGCCAAGGGCGGGAATCTGCTGCTGAATGTAGGGCCGGACAGCAGAGGAAGGATTCCGGAACGGGCAAAGGAGGCCTTTTTAAAGGTCGGACGCTGGCTGGAGCGAAACGGAGAGGCGGTTTATGGAACAAGCGCTTCGGGTCTGCCCTATACGCCCGGGTGGGGACAGGTGACCCGAAAGAGGGATGCCCTCTACCTGATTCTGACGGGACGGGCGGGAGAGAAGCTTGTGCTGACCGGACTGAAAGCTCCGTAGAGAGCTGTCAGGTGCTGGGGACACAGGAAGCGCTCGGCTTTTATCAGACAGGAGACAGGCTGGAAATCAGAACGGAGGCTATATACGGACTGTCGGTGGAAGAAAAGGTCCTGGAGGATGAGTGCGGGATCCCGGTAATCAGAGTACTGTGTCCGGAAGGGATTTGTATGAAAGAGGGGCTGTATGCAGGAGAAGACGGCTGCGTGGAGCTGGCCGCGGCTGCGGCGCAGGTTCATAAGGAGGATCCATATTCTCATATGGAAGTGAAGAACGGTATCACGGAGCTGTGGTTTTCACGGCAGGATTTTCTGTCCTGGGAATTTGAGACAGATGAGGATGCGGAGTACCGTATACAAATTGTGTGGGATGCCAAAGGCTTCTGGGGAATTGAGGATCTTGGGCATGAGTTCCGGATAACCGTGGATGAGGGCGAATATGACTGCCAGGCATCAGACGAGGCGGAAGAGGTCAGGGGGATCCGCCATATTCTGGCCGGAGAAATACGTCTGCCTGCCGGAAAGCATACGGCCAAGCTAACGGCGCAGAAAATTGTCATGAAGCAGCTCATGGGGCTTCGTGTCAGAGGAATTCTTCTGGAAAGAAAACAGCGGGAGGAACAGGATGATAAGAGAATTGGATAAACGTCTGGTGAAAATCGTGCCGTCCGTCAGACAGCTGAAGCACCAGCAATTAGAATTTTACGGATTTATTCATTTTACGGTCAACACCTTTACGGATAAGGAATGGGGGGACGGAACGGAAAGCCCGGAAATCTTTAATCCCGCCCGGCTGGATGCCGAGCAGTGGGCCAGGGCGGCCAAAGATGCGGGCATGAGGGGACTGATCCTGACCTGTAAGCATCATGACGGCTTCTGCCTGTGGCCCAGCAGATACACGAGCCACAGCGTTGCGTTGAGTCCGTACAAAGACGGCAAGGGGGACGTGGTAAGGGAAGTCTCCGATGCCTGCCGGAAGGAGGGGCTTGCCTTTGGCGTGTATCTCTCTCCCTGGGACAGGAACCACCCGTCTTATGGAAGCGGCAGAGAGTATGACGATTATTTTGTGGGACAGCTTAAGGAGCTTTTGCAGAATTACGGGGAAATTTTTGCGGTGTGGTTTGACGGAGCCTGCGGGGAAGGGCCCAATGGAAAGCGTCAGATTTATGACTGGGAAAGGTACTATGAAGTGATCAGGCGTCTTCAGCCGCAGGCATGCATCAGCGTCTGCGGTCCGGATGTGCGCTGGTGCGGGAATGAGGCGGGGCAGACCAGGGACTCGGAGTGGAGCGTGGTGCCCGCCCGGACTGCCGACACGGAAAAAATTGCGGAAAACAGCCAGCAGAAGGACGAGGCGGAATTCCGTCAGAGGAGCATATCGGCGCAGGATATGGATCTGGGAAGCCGGGAGATTCTGGAAGGGGAGGAGGATCTGATCTGGTATCCGGCAGATGTACAAAGACTCCATGAGCTGGGAGAATACATCCGAAATACATATAGACAGAATCTGGCGGATACGGCCCGGATTACCTGTGACAGTGCTCTGCCGAACCATGGTGTGGAAGGCGTTCGATGCGATAGTTACGATAACTGCCTCCGGACGGCTGACGGCATCACCGCCTGTGATCTTGTGCTGGAATGGGAACAGGCCGTTACGATAAACAGAGTGGTTCTCAAAGAAGATCTGCGCTACAGCCAGAGGATCGAGAAATTTGTGATTGAAGCCTGGGAGAATGACGGATTTCGAAGTGTCTGCGAGGGAACGACGGTGGGATATAAAAGGATTGCGGTTTTGAAA
>CAJUIO010000201.1 GCA_910586025.1 uncultured Lachnospiraceae bacterium | reverse complement strand
CGGTTCTGGTGCTAATTTCGTTTCTGATGTCGTCCGTGGTGAAGCTGCGGGTGATCAATGCCGTGGGCAGCCTTGTTTTTGCTGGCTATGCGCTGATCATACACTCTTATCCCACCGCGCTCATGAATTTCTGCCTGGTCGGCATAAATATTTATTATCTGGTGCGCCTTCGGCACCCGGACAGGCAGTATACCCTGACGCGGGAGACGGGAGACGGCGGAATGCTGGCAGGCTTTCTTGACTATTACAGAGGCGATATTGAGAACTGTTTTCCCGGGATAAGGATTGACAGACAGGAGGCCGACGCGGCCTATCTGATCTGCCACAATATGACTCCGGCCGGGGTACTGCTCGGCAGAGAGCGGGAGCGGGGCACGCTTGAGATACTGCTGGATTACTCCACGCCGGAGTACCGGGATTGCTCCGTGGGGAAATATCTGTACGGACGGCTGCAAGAGCAGGGGGTTTGCCGCCTGGTTTTTCCGGGAGAGCCGGGAAAGCACGAGGATTATTTGAAAAGAATGGGCTTTGTCAGGGAAGACGGCGCATATGTGAAGAGTTTATGATGACAGAACGGATAATCCTCCATATAAATCGGCATATAATCCATTTATTTTCCTGTTGTAACAGAACATAATACATACAAAGGAAATGACAGAAAGGGGCTGTAGTATGGAAGCGTTAAAAGGAAAAAAAGTAATTCTCCAGGACGGAGAGCTGCTGGCAAGAGAGAAAAGAAACGAGAATTATCTGATGGAGCTGGACTCCGGCGCTCTTTTGCAGAATTACACTCTGGAGGCGGGAAGATATCAGGAATTCGGTGCAAAGAAGCTCAGGCACGGGGGATGGGAGGATCCCAGCTGTCAGCTGCGGGGACATTTCCTGGGACACTGGCTGAGCGCGGCGGCCATACGCTTTGCGGAGGATGGGAATGAGGAGCTGATCGGAAAGGCAAACCGTATTGTCCATGAGCTGCGTCTTTGCCAGATTGACAACGGAGGCAGGTGGGCGGCATCCATTCCGGAGAAATATTTTAAGTGGATCGCAGCCGGCAAGGCGGTGTGGGCGCCTCACTATACGGTACACAAAACCTTTATGGGGCTTTTGGACATGTACCGCTATGCCAAAAACGAGGAAGCGCTGCAGGTTGCCGTTGACTTTTCCAGGTGGTTTCTTGAATTCACGGAGGGCTTTGACCGCAGTCAGATGGATGATATTCTGGACTTTGAGACAGGCGGCATGCTGGAGGTGTGGGCGGATCTCTATGAGTTCACGAAGGACGGGATGTATCTTACTTTGATTGAGCGTTACGACAGGAGCAGACTGTTTGATCCTCTGCTTGAAGGGGTGGATCTTCTCACCAACATGCACGCCAACACCACGATTCCCGAAATCATCGGATGTGCGAGAATTTACGAGGAGACGGGAAAGGAGCGTTACCGCGACATTGTCACGGCTTACTGGGACATGGCGGTAACGCAGAGAGGAGAATTCGTGACCGGCGGTCAGACCTGCGGAGAGGTCTGGACACCCAGGCATTCCATGGCCGTTCGTCTGGGGGACAAGAACCAGGAGCACTGCACGGTCTACAATATGATCCGTCTGGCGGATATCCTGTTTACCTGGACAAAGGATCCTTCCTATCTGGATTACATAGAAAAAAATATTTATAACGGGATCATGGCTCAGGCCTATTGGAGGGAAAGCCTGGCCAACGGACAAAAGAGCGAATATCCTCCCGAGGGGCTGCTGACTTATTTCCTGCCGCTGCGGGCGGGCGAGCGAAAAGGCTGGGCCAGCAAGACCCAGGATTTCTTCTGCTGTCACGGAACCGTGGTTCAGGCCAATGCCGCCCACAATCAATATCTGTATTATCAGGATGGCAGACAGATCTATGTGGCTCAGTATTTTGACTCCACCGCGGTGTTTACCGTGGACGGGCAGGAGGTCGTGCTGGAACAGAAGAGGGACAGCTTAAGCGGAAGCTTCCATTTCTCAAGCACCAGCTCTGCCGGGCAGTGCTTCCACGAGAACACGAGGAAATACCCGAATCATCCGGACTGTATGGCAATTGGATTCCGGGTGCAGACAGGTCAGGAGACGGAATTTGACCTCTATCTGAGGATTCCCGCATGGGTAAAGGGAGAGGTCCTGATCGAGATAAACGGGGAGAGAGCAGCCGTTCCCACCGAACCGGGGAGCTTTGCGGTGATAGGGCACCGATGGAAGGAAGGGGATGAAATCCGCCTGATTCTGCCGCTTGCAATCGCCTGTGTGCCTCTGGAAGGGGAGGAGAAGGCTGTGGCATTTTCCTACGGCCCCATCGCACTTGCGGGGCTGTGCGGGGAAGAGAGAAGTCTGGATACGCATGGAAGGAATCCGGAGGAGCTTCTGGTGCATGACAATGAGAGAGAGTGGGGAAGCTGGAAGTGCAGCTTTAAGACCAGATACCAGAATCCGGGAATCCGGTTCCTGCCTCTTTACCAGATCGGATATGAGAGATATCAGGTATATTTTCCCCTGATCTGATGATACCAAAACACCGAAAAGGAACATCCACAGCGACAGTCGGTTCCTGAAAGACTGTTTGAAAGGCATGGAACGCTGGGAAGAAAAA
>CAJUIO010000200.1 GCA_910586025.1 uncultured Lachnospiraceae bacterium | reverse complement strand
GATGACAATTTATAAGGGATTCTTGGAAAAGGGTGAATTTGGTGTTAGAATAAATTCAGAATGGATATGGAACAGCGTTGTTGATGAAACGCTGAATCGCACAGGGCTGCCGGCATCGGAATGCCAACCGCACAGCTGGAAATTTTTTATACTTTAGGGGGCGAATATATGGAATTAATAAAATTGGATCTGTCAAACAAGAATGAAGTAAAAGATTTTTTTAGAGAAGTGTTTACAAAAGACCCCTGGAATGATGATTGGAGTGACGAGGAACAGCTGGATAACTATATTGTTGATTTAATGGGAAATCATAATTCATTGACGTTGGCATATTTTGATGATGATAAGTTAGCCGCACTTGCAATGGGACATATAAAACATTGGTATTCGGCAACAGAATACTATATTGACGAATTATGTGTCAAAACCGAACTACAGGGGCAGGGCATAGGTGGAAATTTTGTCAATGCAGTTGAAGAATATCTTCTAAAACAGGGTATCAAAGCAATATTTTTATTAACGGATAAGGATGTGCCGGCATATGACTTTTATAAAAAGCACGGTTTTGAGGAACATGAAAATAATGTGGCATTTGTTAAATGGTTATCATGATCCGAGTTGGCGATAATTCAATTCTGAACAGGAGCTGTTAAGACTGCGTATCTGGGCCTGTTTCCACATGAGAAGGGGCCATACGGGAAAGGCATGGGTAGAAATATGAAAGAACAAAATCCGGAACTGATAAATAAAAGAATAAAAGATGCGGCGGAAGCATTATGTGAGGATTGGGCCGGACATAACCGCTTTAGCGGCGTATGTATGGTAAAATGCAAGGGGCATACAGTATTTTCAGGAGCGTATGGTTTTGCAAGCCGGGCATTTAAAATACCCAATAAAGTTGACACGAAATTTGATACGGCATCTATTACCAAAGTGTTTACGGCAGCGGCCGTTCTGCAGCTGGTACAGGAGAAAAAGCTGAAATTGTCAGATTACATAACGCAGATTATTGACTTGGAAGGAACGGAGATTTCTCCTGATGTTACAATTGAGCAGTTATTGAATCATACGTCCGGTATTCATGATGATGCGGAAGAGGAGGCGGGAGAAGAATATTCCCAGCTTTTTGTCACTTCGCCCAATTATGCCATTAAAGAGTGCAGGGATTTTTTGAAAAATTTTGCTTATAAGAAGCCTAATTTTGAACCGGGTTCGGATGTCCGGTATTGTAACTGTTCCTATGTTTTGCTGGGGCTCGCAATCGAAAAAATCACAGGCAAAGGCTATCGGGAATACGTGACGGAAAATGTGTTCCGCAAGGCGGGAATGAGAAATACTGCTTTTTTATCAATGGATTCCATCAATGAAAATACGGCGGAGGGTTATGTGAATTTGTACAATGAAGACGGAGAGGTGGTCGGATATAAGAAAAATATATACTGTTTTCCGCCTATGGGAACGCCGGATGGAGGGGCGTATACAACGGCGGAAGATTTGAATCTTTTTTTGTCTGCGATGCAAAAGAAGATCCTGCTGGACGATACTCATGCAAAACTGCTTCTTACTCCTCACTGTCCATATACGAGGGAGAAGGAATGGTGCGGGATTCCCGGATTATATGAAAGAAACGGTTACGCATTTGAGTTTCTTTTCCTGCCGGATGGCAAAGAGCCTTTCTGTATCTATAAAGACGGGCAGAATGACGGCGTTGCCGCCAGATTTAACTACTATCCGAGAGAAGACATATCTGTGACAATCTTGTCTAATCAGGACTGCGACGTGTGGGAAATGACAAAGCAGATACAGAGGGAAATATATAACACGTGTTATTCATGTTAACCGTCCGGAGCGGCAGGCGACATTAATTATAATTATTCTCGTACTTGCAAGGGAGGGCGGTGCTTTCGTACAATGATCCAGAAGATTGTATGGAAGGAGAATATTCAATGAGACCTATTTCAACAAGACAATTCAGTGTGCTGTCTGACTTTGGGAAAATTTATCAGTTTATGCTGGAGATCTACGAGCGGGATTGGAGATGCGGCGTTCCGGCGCCGTTCTTTGAGTACGCCTGTTCTTCCTTTTCGTCCTGGATGGATCTGTCGTATTCGTACAAAGACCGTATCTGGGAGAAGGACGGACAGATTGTGGGATTCTGCTTTTATGAGAATCCCGTGACGGACGTCTTTTTCAGCCTGAGGCCCGGATATGAGGAGCTGGCGCCGGAGATGATCCGGTATGCGGATCAGAACATGCCGGATCAGGGAGAGGGGATACGGCTGATTCTTTTCGGAGGGCAGGATGATTTGATGAGGGCGGCGGGGCAGTGCGGGTATGAGCAGAAAGGGGAGAACCTGGATATGCAGTTTGATTTTGCGGACCAACTGGACTATCCTCTGCCGGAGGGCTTTCATTTTGTAGAGCCGCAGGAAATCGATCCGTCTAAGGTGGGCGAGTGCTGCTGGAAGGGCTTTGACCACGAGCAGAGCGAGGGAGCCTGGAATCATCAGGACGAGCAGAATAATTATCTTCTGATGGCGGCGCCCCATGCCACCCCGGAGCTGGACGTGGTGGTCGCTGATGAGGAAGGAGAATATGCCTGCTTTGCCGGAATGTGGTGGACCCCGGAAAACAGGCTGGCATATATGGAGCCGCTGTG
>CAJUIO010000199.1 GCA_910586025.1 uncultured Lachnospiraceae bacterium | reverse complement strand
AATCCGCCTGTCACAGAGGGCAACCGACGACTCCCTGTGGGCCACGATGATAATCGTTTTGTCTCTGGCGATATTGCGGATGGCATCATAGACAACGCTCTCGCTGTACTGGTCAAGAGCGCTTGTGGCCTCGTCAAAGACAAACACGTCCACATTACGGAGGAAGAGCCTGGCCAGAACAATGCGCTGTCTCTGCCCGCCGGAAAGCCTTACTCCCCTCTCTCCTATCACGGTGTCTAAGCCATCCTCAAGCCCGCGGATAAAATCATAGATAAACGCCTTCCTGCAGGCCGCCTCCATCTCCTCGTCGGTGGCATCTTCCTTTCCATAACGCAGATTCTCACGAATTGAGGCGTTAAACAGCATACTCTCCTGCATAATGAATCCGATCCTTCCGTGCATGGCGGTCAGATCAATCTCTCTGACATCTGCGCCCGCAAAGAACACCCTGCCTTTTCCGGGAGTGAGCATACCCATCATCAGCTTCAGTACGGTTGTCTTTCCGCAGCCGCTCTTTCCCATGATGGCCACCCGTTCTCCCTTTTCTATGGAAAAGCTCAGGTCACGGAGCACCTCTTTTTCCGCACCGGGATAGGCAAAACACACTCCGTCAAACACGATCCTGTTACTGTCATCCGGAAGGATCCCCTTTGCGGTATGCATTTCCTCCCGGCCAAGCTCCTCCAGAAGCCGGTCTGTGAATGGCTTGTTGGAAAGCAGCTCCGCATCCGTGCCCGATACCGTTCCCAGGGCATCGGAGAGCATCCCGTAGTACACCGCAAACAGGAGCAGTCCGCTGATTTTCAAACTTCCGCCAATGATCAGAAGGCCCCCGAGAAAATACAGGCCAAACTGCCGGAAGAACTCCTCCTTGATCTTTGGAATCACCAGCACCCGGGCCGTCCAGTAATTAATCCATTTTGCGTTATACAGGGCGTACCGGTGAAGATAACGGAAGAACTTCCTCTTCTGGGAACACTCAATGCCAAGAGCCTTTACCTCTCTCCATCCCTGCACCGAGGCATGGAGCCAGGCGGAAAATTCCTGGTCATTTTCTCTGTTCTCATTATTGAGCGCGCTTTCCCTGCGGCTCAGGACGCTTCCCACCCAGAAAGTCAGCGGGATCGCCGCCGAGGAAAACAGGGCCAGCCTCCACTCAATGGCAAAGAGAAGGAACAGGCTCACCAGAAGCGTGGCGAAGGCTATGAGGTAATCAATTGTCTGGTATCTTGCGAATTTCTCGATCTGCGCCGTGTCATCCTCCAGACGCATCTTCATATCCCCTATGCTCTCCGAGCCATAGTCCTCAAAAGGCCTTGCAAAAAATCCGTGCCAGATCTTCGCCTTGGCACGGTAGAGTGTCGTATTTACCAGGGTATAGTTAAAATAGTTTCTGACGTACTCGATCAAAGCGCCTGCGGCAAAAACGCCAAGGTATCCGCCTGCCACGATCAGCATGGTTCCAAACTGCCGGCCCAGGATCACCTCATCCACAAAGAGCTTATAGAACAGCGGAGTCACAAACACCAGCGCACTCGAAATGACACCGAGAATAAGATCACTGATAAAAAAGCGCTTTACTCCCCGGGCAAAAGGCATCAGTCCCCTCACCACCTTCATACGGTATCGCATCCTGTCAATCATCATTCCCCTCCTTTCCCACGGCAAACAGCGTCCGAAAGGCCTCGCTTTCCCGTGCCATTCTCTCCGGAATCCCCTGCTCGCGGATCCTGCCGTTTTCCAGAATTGCCGCCCTCCCGCAGAGCATTACCGAGCTTTGTCTGTGGGCAATGACTATGGAGGTCCGTCCTGCGAGCACGCTCTTCCAGGCTTCATGGATGGCCTCCTCCGTCTCACCGTCCAGGGCGCTGGTGGCCTCGTCAAAAATAATAATCTTCGGATCCCTGAGATAGATCCGGGCAATGGCGATCCGCTGTCTCTGTCCGCCGGACAGTCCTATTCCGCGGCTGCCCACCAGAGTGTCCATTCCCTTCGGCAGGCTCTCAATCAATTCTCCCAGACCCGCCTGTCTGCAGACGGCAAGAATATCCTCGTCCGATGCCTTCCTATTTCCAAGGAGTATGTTTTCTTTTATCGTTCCGTCAAAAATCAGCACGTCCTGGGCGATCAACCCGATGTTCCGGCGGATGGATTTCAGGGAGCAGTCACAGAGCCTCTGTCCGTCAATCCATATCTCTCCCTCCACGGGACGATAAAAGCCGATCAGCATGTAGGCCAGCGTGGTCTTTCCGCAGCCGCTCTTTCCCACCAGGGCAAAGCGTTCCCCTGCGGGAATCTCCAGACTAAGACCGGAGAGCACGGGCTTTGTCCCGTCATAGGAAAACCGGACCTGGCGAAAGCTTATCTTTCCATCCGTAATCCGCAGCTCCTTTGATCCCGTCCAGGTATTCTCCGTAGGAGAATGTAAAAAATCACGTATCCTCTGGACATAGGAAACCCTCCGCTGTCCGTCCAGAAAGGAATTGCTGGTCGCACTGATCTGTGAGGTCAGCAGTCCGAAAAAGGTCACCACAATAAGAAGCGAGCCCATGGTAATGCTCCCGGACAGCGCCAGATATCCGGCAAAGGTAAAGATCGCCAGCTGGGTCAGGAGATTGGTAAGCTTAATCAGGTTCGAAGCCGAAAGGGACGCAATACCGGATCTGATGTTCACAGCGAACATTTTCCGGTGGCTCTCCTCAAAGACCCGGTCCGTCTTTCGAACGGCTCCCAGCATACGGATGTCCCGGATGCCGGAGAGGCATTCAAAGACCCAGCTGACATAGGTTCCGTAATATTCCCTTTGACGGCTGCCGAGAGTACGGATTCT
>CAJUIO010000198.1 GCA_910586025.1 uncultured Lachnospiraceae bacterium | reverse complement strand
ATCTTACCCGCCTGAACCTCAGCTGCAAAAAGCTGATACATCATATCCAGGAGAAGAGCGGGGCAAAAAAACCGGTTACCCTGCGGGATACAGTCGCACGGGAGGATGCCGTTTCCTATTTTCACATGATGCAGACCATGCTCAACGGATATTTCAGCAGTCCGGCCTTCTGCAACATTTCTCTGGAGGAAAAAATGGATTTACCCGGAATCATCTGCTCAACACTGGTCCGCGCCCCGGAGCTTGTACAGATCGTGTAGGGCACTATTGCCTCTGCGGCAATCATCAACGAATTTATCGCCGTGATTGCCGCAAAAAAAGGATTTGAACTCGCCGGAGAAATACACAAAGCATAAAAGCCCGAAAATATCGGCACTGCAGATGGAAAATCCTGCCATACCGGGCTGAAGACTGTTAATATCAGCCGCTTCCACGGATTTGAGCAGTTCATCCGTAAACACGGCTTCGGCCCCAGCTTCAGAGGCATCCTCAGTCTCCACCGTGCCAGCATCTGTTGGATAGTTGGATCTTGGTCGGTCTTTCCGCCACGGTAAGGTTTCCTGCATAAACAGGGTAATATCTTGCGAGAAAATCAGTTCCTCAACGGGGGAAGCGCTTGTTGTGATCGCGGTAATTGATGTTTAGACAAAACGGGAATAGCTATTTCTTTTTTGTAATCTTTATGGAATATACAATGGTACTGATTAAGGCGCACAATATGAGAATATGCAATATAGTATGATATACATCGGGTATATATTTACCATCTATTTGTAGCCACTGTATTGTACCTGAAAAATACTCAATTTTTCTTTCTAATGCACCCATAAATCCATCATTAAAAATAGTGTACCATTCGTGGCAGATAAACTGTATCACAAACCACATCGAAAGCCATACAATTACAAACCATTTACCAATTTGTTCTTTAACAATGAATAATATCACAACTATTAAATAAATCAGAAAAAATATACCATCATCTTTATATGACCTCGAAACTAAACATTTATTTCCAAAGCACAATCCTGTCATAGCCAAAAAAAACCATAGCAACAATATCAACTGTGCTATAATACAATATATTTTTTTCACGCTGACACCTCCAAATCCGATTTGTCCGATTTGCACTTCTGACAGAATAACACAATCACTCTCCTATTTCTATCGAATTTCATTAAATTCCTTCCCCCCTCCGCTTGGTTTTGCTTTATTGTCTGTTATACTGTCGACGCGCGAACGCCTCTGCCTCCTGCATATCTTCCGCTTTTTTAATACCGTCAGGCATTCATTGATTAACAGCCTGTAAAACCAGATCTTAACGGCATCTTTATTTTTTATGGTATGTGACTATGTCACAGAAGCAATGGGAAGAATATGATACACTGCTGTCAGATGGAAAGAAAGGAAGGTACTAATTATGTCCGTACTTATTGTAAACAAAGACAATTTTGATTCTGTGAGAACCAGCGAAAAAACCGTGCTGCTGGATTTCTACGCCGACTGGTGCGGCCCCTGTCGAATGGTATCCCCTATAGTGGAAGAAATCGCAGCGGAAAATCCGCAATACCTGATAGGCAAGATTAACGTAGACAAGGAGCCGGAGCTGGCAGAGAAATTCAAGGTCTTAAGCATCCCCACGCTGGCCGTAATTAAAAACGGGAACGTCGTAAGCCAGTCGGCAGGAGCACGGCCGAAAGCGGATATTCTTGCCATGTTAAAGGGTTAATTTCTGAAGGCGTTTCCGATCCAGGATGGTAACGCCGCCTCTCGAAACCTCCACGATCCCCTCACCGGCAAAATATTTCAGCATTCTTGACACCACTTCACGGGCAGATCCCATATACCGGGCAATCTGCCCGTGTGTCAATGTAAGGATATCCGAACCGGTTCTGACTGATTCGTCAAAAAGGAAAATTGCCAGCCGTTTATCCATACTCATAAACAAAATTTGCTGCATCACCCACATCACGTCCGAAAAACGGCTGACAGCAGCTTCCAGCGCAAATATGCGGATGTCCGGATTGCGCTGAGAAACCGCCGCAAAAGCAGGCCCGCTGACTACGCAGCACTGGCTGTCCTGTTCCGCATCCACGAACACCTCAAACGTGATGGCATCCAGCACGCAGGATGCAGAGAGCATGCACAGGTCGCCTTCGTGCAGGCGGTAAAGCGTGATATCCTTTCCCTCATCTGACATCATATAGAGGCGCAGGCATCCTGAACAGACAAGGATTACGCCGGAGCAGTCGCTGCCATCATGAATATTCCTGCCCCTGGGATAGGCAACACTATACGAATTCCGGCAGATATACTCCCTGTCCTCATCCGATATCTTCTCCCAAAAGGGAAATCTTTCTCTGTAAATAGATTCAAATACGATTTCCGTCATTCCGCTCCTTCTCCCTTTCCGCTGTATCAGCTTTTCCCGTTCGGTATAGCCGCATTTTCCGGCCTTCCCCGTCTTACCTGCGCCTTCCCTGTCTGATTGCCGTATTCATTATACACAGTGAGACTGCACATCCGTCCGGCAGATCCATCCGGATTTCAACACCGAGACGCTTCTGCACGGTTCGGTCAAAAGGGAGGGGAAAGTTATAGAAACACACTGCCATTTTCACCGTGGAAAATTATCTGTTACTTATATCGGCAAAAAAAGCTTGAAAAATTAAATCAAACAGGTATAGTTAGATTAAGCAAATCGCATATAAGGAGAAATATTTATGAGCGTCATTAAAATCGAAAACCTCGCACGTGACTACGGAGGCGGAAAAGGAATATTCGATATATCTTTCCATGTGAATCAGGGGGAAGCTTTTGGCTTTTTGGGCCCCAA
>CAJUIO010000197.1:1176-3001 GCA_910586025.1 uncultured Lachnospiraceae bacterium | reverse complement strand
TGGAACAGCCCGATCAGCTCTTCCCCTCCCGGCCCGAACAGATGCTTAAAACGTTTCTGCGGACGCAGGAAGTCCTCTATGGGAAGCTTCTTCTTCGGCTCGTAGCTGAGAATCCATCTGCCGTCCGCCACCTCATAGAGGGGCCAATAGCAGGTTTCCACGGCCAGCTTACAGATGTTCATCAGCTCGGAAGGATCATACCCCCAGCCCCTCGGGCAGGGGGACATAACATTCAAAAATGCTGCGCCGGGCGTATAGATGGCTTTCTGCGCCTTCGTGTTCAGATCCTTGAAATTGGCCGTAAAGGTGGTCTGCGCCGCATAGGGAATATGGTGATCCGCCATGATTGCGGTGAGATCCTTGCGTACCTGCACCTTGCCGCTCGAGGCCGTGCCCGCGGGCGTAGTGGTCGTGTCCGCAAACTGCGGTGTCGCGGAGGAGCGCTGGGTTCCCGTGTTCATGTATGCGCCGTTGTCGTAGCAGACATAGACCATGTCATGCCCCCGCTCCATAGCGCCGGAGAGAGACTGAAAGCCTATATCGTATGTCCCGCCGTCTCCCCCGAAGGTGATAAATTTGTAATTTTCCTTTATCTTTCCCTTTTTCTTGAGAACCCGGTAAGCGGTCTCCACACCGGAGAGAGTGGCACCCGCATTCTCAAAGGCATTGTGGATATAGCTGTCCTCATAGGCTGTATAGGGATACATGAAGGTGGATACTTCCAGACATCCGGTGGCATTGCCCACCACAGCCCTGTCCTCAGGATGCAGCGCCCGCAGCACCGCCCGGACCGTCACCGTACCGCCGCAGCCCGCACACATTCTGTGTCCCGGCGCAAGGCGCTCCGGCCTGCTCATCACTTCTTTATAATTATAAGCTGTTTCCATCTTATTTCCTCTCATTTCCTGTAAGTCTCGTAGCTGCCCTATTTTTCCCGAAGCCCGATATAGGCGTACATATCCTCTATTATATGGGTTTGAGCGATCTCCTCCAGTCTGTCGTAGATCTGCCGGAAATCCTCCACGGTAATGTCCCTGCCTCCCAGCCCGTAAAAATAATTCACGACCTCGGCCCGGGATTTTACATCGTACAGAGCCGCTCTCACCTCGGCCCCCAAAGGCCCGCCGGTTGCGGAGAACATTTCGCTGCGATCCAGCACCGCAACGGCCTTTTTATCCTTTAATACCGCTGCCAGCTCCTCCTCCGGAAAGGGCCGGAACACACGGATTTTCAGAAGGCCGACTTTTTTTCCCGTGGTTTCCCGGATCTGATCCACGGCCGCCTTGCAGGTTCCCGCCGCAGAGCCGATAATCACGATCGCATATTCCGCATCCTCCATCCGGTATTCTTCGAAAAAGCCGTATTTCCTTCCGGTCATCCGCTCGAATCTCTGCGCCGCCTCAAGGATTGCGACTTTTGCGTTTTTCATGGCCTCCCGCTGGGCCCGCTTTGTCTCCATGTAATAGTTGGACACCGCATAGGGTCCAATGGCCATGGTCTCCTTTTCCTTCAAAAGGTAATGCTCCGGACAGTACTCGCCCACAAACTCCTTTACCTTATCGTCCTCCACGAGCAGAATGTTCTCCACACCGTGGCTGGTGATAAAGCCGTCCTGACAGATCATAACCGGCAGGCGCACCGCCGGATTTTCCGCAATGGGATATGCCTGCAGAAAGTTGTCGTATACCTCCTGATTGGACTCCGCATAAATCTGAATCCATCCCGAATCCCTGGCACCCATGCTGTCGGAATGATCCGCATTGATGTTGATGGGGCCGGACAGGGCCCGGTTCACCAGCGCCATCACCACGGGAAGCCTGTCGGA
>CAJUIO010000197.1:0-1076 GCA_910586025.1 uncultured Lachnospiraceae bacterium | reverse complement strand
GCAATCTGCCGGATGGCATATGCCACGGCCTCATTTCCGGATAAACGTTCTCTGACCGCCATTTACTTTCCCTCCTTCATCTCAATCGCCCCAAAAGGGCAGACCTTTGCGCAGATCCCGCAGCCCTTGCAATGGTCATAGTCAAAATCCAGTCTCTTTCCCTCCCTGACCGGGATGGAAGAATCAGGACAGACCGGCACGCACAAAAGACACTGTCTGCATTTTTCTTCCCCGTATACAGGAGTGGAGGTTCTCCACTCCCCCGTGCAAAAAGCCCTGGAGGTCGCCGCCTCGTAAATCTGGTTGCCCTCCGTGATATCCTGCCAGGGACTTCTCTCGTTGATATCCTTGCTCATCATCTGGTTTCTGTTCCTTTCCTCTCTTCTGTCTCGCCAGGCATTCCGTCAAGCCCCGCAGAACTCACGCACTTCTCTGATCCGCTCTCTCCCCGCTGTTCTCCAGCGCCTCAAAGGTCATCTCAAGCGCCCGCATATTTCCCTCGATCACCTCGGGCTTCTTCGCAAATTTGTGCTCAAAGGAATCCCGCATTTTTGACAAAAACTCTTCCGGGGTCATCACGCCGGACACAGCCACGGCTGCCGCAAGCATAGGAGTGTTGGGATAATACCTTCCCAGCGCACTGACGGAAATCTCTCTGGCATCCACTGTGTAAACGCTTCCCCTGAAGCCGTGCGCATAAAGCTGCTGCGCAATCTCCTTCCGGCTGCGCTGCGTGTTCACGATCACCGCCCCCTCCTTCCCAAGGCCCATGGTCACGTCGATACTCGCAAGGAGGCCGTCGTCCACCACCACCACGTAATCGGGATTATATATATTGGAATGAATCGTGATGGGCTCTTCACTGATCCGGTTATAGGCCGTAATGGGTGCGCCCATACGCTCCGGGCCATATTCCGGAAAGCCCTGTACATATTTCCCTGTCTTGAAAGCCACGTCCGCAAGAAGCAGAGCCGCCGTCTTCGCTCCCTGACCGCCTCTTCCGTGCCATCTGATTTCCATCGTGTTTTTCATGTCCTTTTCCTCTCCTTTTCTGTTATCCCATGCGGGCCTGCGCA
>CAJUIO010000196.1 GCA_910586025.1 uncultured Lachnospiraceae bacterium | reverse complement strand
AGACTCGTTCCACGCATCTGGAATAAAGGGTTTTGACGGCGTTTTGATGTTCCCACAAATTAAGTGGCAGCATATTTTTCCCCCTTTCACTCATTTTGTTCTTTTTAGAACTATTTTAGCGCAGTTTCCGGAAAAGTCAAGGCAAAAAAATCCCGGGAGGCAGTTCTCAGGGAGAACGTCATTCCCGGGACAACCGGCTTTTATCTACAGCGGAACACTGCGGAACGGCTCATGATGGTTTCGGTGTTCCTCCAATATTTTCTTCGCCTGCGCAACGACCTGTCCATCCGTCCGGAAAACACTGTACTCGCTCATGGCAGGAAGCCCCATGGGAACCCCCTCCCTGCGGTAACGCATGCCGCTGTCCATCACCCTCTTGGCCGAGAGATGATAGCTTGTGACATCAGTCTGTTCCAGAAATTTTCTGATCACGTCCGGGGTCACTCCGGCTCCTGCCATGATCTTCGGCCCCATTTGGCTTTTCCGAAGTTCGCCAAGCTCTCTCAGAAGCCCGATTCCTTCCAGGCAGCTGTTCCGCTGTCCCGAGGTCAGGATTGTGTCGATTCCAAGCTCTCCCGCCTCCTGGTAGGTACGGAAGGGATCCCGGCAAAGGTCAAAGGCCCGGTGAAGCGTCACCTTCATCCCGTCCGCCTCCCTCACAAGCTCCTTCATCTGCCCCACATCAAGATCACCGTCCTCCGAAAGGCACCCGATCACGACCCCCTCTGCTCCGGCCTCCCCGAAAAGCGCAATTTCTCTTTTTATAATTTCTATCTCGTGTGCGGTGTAGAGAAAATCTCCAAAGCGGGGACGCAGAAGCACCCTGATCGGAATACCGCTGTATTTCCTGATCTGCTCAAAAAGCGCCAGGCTCGGAGAGATTCCGCCTATGACAAGAGCCGCACAAAGCTCCAGCCTGTCCGCTCCGCCCTTTGCCGCTTCCAATGCCGATTCTGCGCTGTCCACGCAGCATTCCAGAATATATTCCATCTTCCATCCTCCTCTTATTCCAACCTTTACAGACTCCTCACTCTAATCCACACAGGTCATGATATTCAAAATTTCCTGATCCGTCTCCCGCATCCCGTTTTTTCCCAGACTGGCAATATTATGGATGGTATTTTCCACACCCTTTGCCACGACCCCGTCGCCTCCATAGAACTGCTGACCGTTCTGATACATGTCATAGCCAAGCAGCCCCGCCTCCACGGCAATGGCAATCTTCGCCGCACAGGATGCCTTGGCCCCGTCACAGATCATTCCGGATGCAATAGCAAGCCCGTTGACAACCGTATGCGCTATGGTATCATAGTCCCCGCCTTTCAGCCAGGCGATTCCCGCACCGGCAGCCACCCCCGCACTGACCGCACCGCAATAAGCGGACAGTGCGCCGATACCCCTTTTCAGATGAATCGCAATAAGATTGGAGATAATCAGCGCACGGCAGAGCTTCTCATCATCCGCTTCCATCTCCAGCGCATACTCTATGACCGGAAGAGAAACCGTAAGACCCTGGTTCCCGCTTCCGGAATTGATGACCACCGGAAGCTCACAGCCGTTCATTCTGGCATCGGAGCCCGCCGCAGCCATAGCCTTTGCACGGTTGCGCACGCCCCCTTCACAGGACACCAGCAGAACATTTCCGATGTTGGCCCCATAGTTGCCCTTCAGCCCCTCCCAGGCCACATCCTGATTATACCGTATCTGCCTTTCCAGCACCTCGTTTATCCGGCTCAGCTCCGTCTCCGCCGCAAACAGGCAGATATCCTCCACATTGAGATACCCGTAACAGGATTCTGCCGTCTCATCCGCCTCCGGATCCGCCGCCTTCTCAAAGAGAATTTCTTCGTTCTTCCTTATTTCCACAATATTGGTATGCTCCCCCGCAATCCGAACCGCGGCAGAGCTTGACCCGTTCCACACCGAAATTCTCATATCCAGCGGCAGGCAGGCCTTAAGCTGGCTTATCTTGACGGGCGTTTCCCGCAGATACTCACGAAACGCCGTTTTCTGTTCCCCGGAAACCTCAGAGAGAACCTCAAGCTTTCTGTCCTCTCTCCCCGCCACAATTCCCATGGCCACGGCAGCCTCGATTCCCTTCGCCCCGTCCGTATTCGGCACGATCACGCTTTTGACATTTTTAATAATATTTCCGCTGACCTCGGCCAGAACTCTGTCCGGCACCATTCCAAGAACGCTCCTCGCCTTTGCGGCGCAATAGGCCAGCGCCACCGGCTCCGTGCAGCCCATGGCGGGCACCAGTTCCTGTCTCAGTATTCTCTCGTACGCTTCAAAAATTTTCGTTTTATCCTTCATTCTTGTCCCCATACCTTTCCCGCATGAGCCCTTCCCATGCGGGAACAGGTTCATTCAGATCATCTCAGGCTCAGCTCCACTCTCTCAGCCGCAGCCGCCTCGTCGAGACCGCATTTCTTCATGAGCATGGTTACAATCTGCTCCCTGGGCAGATCAAGCTCTCTTAGAGTATCTATTACCAGCTCAATACGGTTTTCGGTTTCCTGTGCAATCATCCTCCGAATCTCTTCGTTCTTCCCTTTAAGCTCTTCCTCTTTCCCTTTAAGCTCTTCCTTTTTCCCTTTGAGCTCCTCATCTATCTTCTCAATTTCTTTCCGTTTCTCCTCAAGCTCGGCCCTGGCCTTAGCCGTATTGCGGCGTTCGGCCTGTATATCCATCTTTTCCATGTTTTCAAACCAGTATCCCATCTGCCCCTCCCTGACCTTTCTTGTATACTGCGCCGCCTCTTCCTGCGGCACATTCATCTTCATACACAGACTCCATATCGTGGATGCAATCACTTCAAGAAGATGCTCCGGAGCTTTCCGTATGATCCCTTCCACCTTATCCTTTTCCACAGTCACCAGTCTGCTCACGTCCTCAACCGTCTGCACTTTGCCCAACGTCATTAACAGCGACATTTCGTCTTTGTTTTCCAGAAGCTCCTCATTGGTATAATCGTGACATCGGACAAGCTTATAAGTAAAATCAG
>CAJUIO010000195.1 GCA_910586025.1 uncultured Lachnospiraceae bacterium | reverse complement strand
CGGAAGAGGAATCTTTAAGGAGACTTCCCCTCACAACCGCATCCTTGCCATATTTACTGCGGATATGATCCAGCGTCTTATCCAGAGCTTCCAGCTTTTGCCGGGGAGGAGAAGGCACGGATGCTTTTTGGCCGCTGTCTGCCATGAAGAGCGAGCGGCTTCCGTCAGGGGCGGAAACCGGCAGATCAAACAAGGAAATCTGGGAGGGCTCCGCACACGAGACCAGCTTGGAGGTGCGGATACCCAGAAGACGGATGGGAGACTGATTCCAGAGCTCGTCAAAAAGCTGACAGGAGCTGACGTAGATCAGCTGTGTGGCATCAGTAGGGGAGGAGAGCGAGGTCTGGTGTGAGACGCAGCGGAAGCTGCTGTATTTGATCTCGACGCTGACCATACCCGCCAGCTGTCCGGCTTCTCTCAGTCTTTTTCCCACGGATTCCGCAAGCATAAGAAGGATATTGAGGGCTTCCGCTCTGTCCGTCACATCATGGGACAGGGTGGTGGAATTGCCGATTCCCTTTGCCTGTGCGGGGAGGGGAACCACCCTGGAGGCATCGATTCCGTTGGCATATTCCCAGAGCAGGACTCCGTGGCTTTTCAGATGGGCCGCAAGAATCTGCTTATCCGTCATGGCAAGATCTCCAATGGTTTTAATTTCCAGCTTGTGAAGCGTTTGAACGCTGGACTTTCCGCACATAAATAAGGAAGAAACAGGAAGCGGCCACATTTTTTTCCTGATTTCGGAGGAAAAGAGAGTGTGAACCTTGTCGGGCTTTGTAAAGTCTGAGGCCATCTTGGCCAGCATTTTCACATCGGAAATTCCGATATTGACAGTGAAACCAAACATGTCGCGGATCCGGTCCTTGATGGTGCGGGCGGCCTCGACGGGGGAAGGGTAGAGCCTTTGGATGGGAGTAAAATCCATAAAGCATTCATCCACGCTGACCTGTTCGATATCCGGGCAGATATCGGAAAGAAACCCCATGAGCTCCCCGCTTCTTTCATGGTAGAGGCGGTGGTCCGGAGGCTCGATCACCAGAGAAGGGCATTTGCGCAGAGCGTTTACAATGGGCTCTCCCGTGGTCACTCCGTATTTTTTGGCCGGGATGGATTTGGCGAGAACCACGCCGTGGCGCTTTTCCATATCGCCGCCGATGATTGAAGGGATTGTGCGCAGATCCGTATCGCTTCCTTTGGCCAGAAGGGCGAGCGAGGTCCAGCTCAGATAAGCGGAATTTACGTCAATATGAAAAATGATCTGATTCATAGGCACCTCCTGGCGGCTGTATTAAGCATATTTTACCACCTTTACAAGAAAATAAATAGCTGTTAGAATAATTCTGTTGCGTTAATACCACTAAGAGGACATGCCTGCCGGCTCACCGCCGGTCGGATCTGTAAAAGCGGAGGAAAAAATGAAGTTTATCACTCATTATTATAAAAGAATAAAGATCAGAAACCTGAAAATAGCAGTATTGGCAGTAATTGTCAGTATTTTTTTTCTTCCTTCCTATGTAGCTTTTGAAAGTACGGGGAATAATATGTTTACCGTCCTTTTAAACGACGTTGAGGTGGGAGTGGTGGGATCGCCTGAAGAGGCGGACGACTATGCAAAAGAGGCAAGAAGGCGTATTGCGTCCGGAAGCGATGAGCTGGTTCTTGTGGAAAGCAATGTGGAGTATGCGGGAAGCGAGGTGCTCTGGGGGAAGGTGGACGAGAAGGAGCTTGTGATCTCCAATATGGCTTCGGTGCTTGAGGGCGACATCCGCCATACAAGGAACCGGTCTTATGTGGTGAAGATCAATGACCTGATGATCAACCTTGCCAGTAAAAACGAAGTGCAGAGCCTTCTTCAGGCTGCAATTGACAAATATGATTCCGAAAATAAGTACACGGTGGATCTGATGCTGGATCCCACGAGAGAGCTGTCTGTTCTGACGACCCAGGTTATTTCCAGACAGGAGGCGCAGGAGCAGGTTGAGGAGACCATAAGCATGAGCGCGGGGTTTGACGCTGAGATCGAGGAGGTTTTCGAGACTGTGGAGCCGGATCTCGAAAAGACCTTCGAGGATTACGATCTCGGCCTGATTTCCATGGATTTCGGGGACAGCATCGAGGTGGTCGAGGCTTATCTTTCCGCTGATGAGCTGACGGATCTTTCGACTGCCATCGAGCAGGTTACCAAGGATCAGGAGAAGAACGAGGTCTACGAGGTGAAGGCCGGGGACACGCTTTCCGGCATCTCCTTTGATACCAATATACCTCTGGACCGTCTGATCGAGCTCAACGAGTCTCTTGATGATGAAAATTCCATGATCAGAGTGGGGGACGAGCTGATCATTACGGTTCCCGAGCCGGAGCTTACGGTGGAGCGCAAAGAGGAAATGTATTATGAGGAGGATTACGAGGAAGAAATCATTTATATAGATAATGATGACTGGTATACCACTGAGAGGAGGACGCTGCAGGAGCCTTCCGCAGGGCACAGGAAGGTGGTTGCCATCGTTTCCTTTGAAAATGACAAGCAGGTGGCAAAGGAGATCATCAAGGAAGAAGTGACGTATCAGGCGGTTGCCAAGATTGTGGAGCGGGGAACTAAAATACCGCCGACCTATATCAAGCCCATTTCCGGCGGTCGGCTGTCCTCCAATTTCGGACGGCGGACGGCACCGAAGAGAGGAGCCAGCACTTACCACAAGGGAATCGACTGGGCGACTCCAACAGGCACGGCGGTGGTCGCATCCTCCGGCGGAACCGTGGCGAAGGCGGGCTGGGGAAGTGGATATGGATATGTGGTCTACATCAATCATCCGGATGGAAGACAGACCAGATACGGGCATTTGAGCAAGGTGCTGGTATCTGCCGGCCAGACCGTGTCCCAGGGCCAGAAGATCGCCCTGAGCGGTAATACCGGTGTCAGCACAGGGCCTCATGTGCACTTTGAGATACTGATCAACGGAAGCCAGGTCAACCCTCTGAAATACCTGAACTAATGTTTGAGATTTACAAATGACCAGATTATGGTATAATGTAACGTATTGAGACGA
>CAJUIO010000194.1 GCA_910586025.1 uncultured Lachnospiraceae bacterium | reverse complement strand
AAGGCGGCCCCGTAAGGTTTAATCCAATATCAGTTTTTATAAGTATTTCTTCAGGGTCTGTGCCTTGTCCAGCTTCTCCCAGGGAAGATCCAGATCATTGCGTCCGAAATGGCCGTAAGCGGCTGTCTGCTTGTAGATCGGACGGCGCAGATCCAGCATCTTGATGATTCCGGCAGGACGCAGATCAAAGTTTTCTCTGATTATGTCCACCAGCTTCTCGTCGGACACCTTACCTGTTCCGAAGGTATCAACCATGATAGAGGTGGGCTGTGCCACACCGATGGCATAGGAAAGCTGAATCTCACACTTGTCGGCAAGGCCTGCTCCCACAATGTTCTTTGCCACATAGCGGGCTGCGTAGGCAGCGCTTCTGTCCACCTTGGTGCAGTCCTTTCCGGAGAAAGCTCCGCCGCCGTGACGCGCATATCCGCCATAGGTGTCAACGATAATCTTACGGCCCGTAAGTCCCGCATCCCCGTGAGGGCCTCCGATCACAAAACGGCCGGTAGGATTGATAAAGTATTTCGTGTTTTCATCCAGAAGCTCCGCAGGAAGAATGGGATCAAACACGTACTTCTTGATATCCTCGTGAATCTGCTCCTGTGTAACGTCATCATCATGCTGTGTGGACAAAACCACCGCCTCAAGGCGCAGAGGCTTTCCGTTCTCATCATACTCCACGGAAACCTGGCTCTTTCCGTCAGGCCTTAAATATTTCAGCGTTCCGTCCTTGCGGACCTTGGTAAGCTGTCTTGCAAGCTTGTGAGCCAGAGAGATGGAATAAGGCATATATTCCTCCGTCTCGTTGGTCGCATATCCGAACATCATTCCCTGGTCTCCGGCACCGATCGCCTCAATCTGCGCATCAGACATCTTACTCTCCGCGGCTTCCTCCTGCTTTGCCTCCAGCGCCTTGTCAACACCCATTGCGATATCGGCAGACTGCTCGTCAATGGCTACCAGCACTGCGCAGGTGTTTCCGTCAAAGCCGTACTCGGACTTGGTATATCCGATCTCCTTCACCGTATCGCGCACGATCCTCTGAATATCCACATATGCTGTGGTGGTGATCTCTCCTGTCACCAGCACAAAGCCCGTGCAGGTCGCTGTTTCGCAGGCAACCCGGCTCATGGGATCCTTCTCCATGCATGCGTCCAGAATGGCATCCGAAATGGCATCGCAGACCTTGTCAGGATGGCCTTCTGTTACTGATTCCGAGGTAAATAATCTTTTTTCCATTTTCCTTCTCCTTCTGTTCTCTTATTTTCATCTCTGCCAGATCCGGCAAGGGGCAGCTCCTGCACCTCAATCTTAAAGGATCTGGACACTTTGCCGCGCCGTATGTTTCCATGTGCATCCGTGCGCATAAGGTTTTTGTTTCACAGGAAAGACATTCTCTTTGTCACTTCATGGCGACAAGGTCTTTCCTATGAAATAAAAAAAGTCCGCTCACAAAAAGCGGACCGATCTTCGATAATCAAATCCTCTTATTGTTCGATATGCCGTATGGCAGCTGCTCGCTCAGGTAGGCACCTTCCTCATCCGGGGGTTGCCGTGGCTTCATAGATCCTATGTATCTCCACCACTCTGAATAAGAGATTCTTACAATATTGAATTTTCATATCTATATCTAGGCTACACCAAGATAAAGAATTTGTCAATGGTATATTTTCTCTTCATCCTGTCTTGAGCCGGAATTTCCTGAGCTCTCTTTCCGTGTTTATCTTTTCAATCTGAGCGCCGAGGCTTTGAAGCTTCTGAGGAAAATCCTCATATCCTCTCTCGATGAATTTAATGTCGTCTATAGTTGACACACCCTCCGCCGCAAGAGCCGCCGTCACCAGCGCAGCGCCTGCCCGAAGATCAGGAGCCGTCAGGCTTGCCCCGGTATACTTGGGAACTCCGTCAATAATGGCCGTGTTGCTTTCCACCTTGATGCTGGCTCCCATGCGGGTAAGCTCATCCACATACTTAAAACGATTTTCAAAAATACTCTCCGTCACAATACTGGTTCCCCGGGAAAGCCCCAGTGCCACTGTGATCTGCGGCTGCATATCCGTTGGAAAGCCGGGATAGGGCAGCGTCTTCACATGCGTGTGTGTGAGAGGCTTCGCCGCCACCACGCGCACCGCATCATCCGACTCCTCCACCTCGCAGCCGATCTCGATCAGCTTGGCGCTGATGGACTCCAGATGCTTGGGAATCACATTTTTTACCGTCACGTCACCCTTGGTGACCGCTGCCGCAAACATAAAGGTTCCCGCCTCGATCTGGTCGGGAATAATCGTGTACTCCGTTCCATGGAGCTTCTGGACACCCCTGATACGCACCACATCCGTGCCGGCTCCCTTGATGGAAGCCCCCATACTGTTCAAAAAGTTCGCCACATCCACCACATGGGGCTCTTTTGCCGCATTTTCAATAATAGTCTGGCCTTCCGCCATCACGGCGGCCATCATCACGTTAATGGTGGCACCTACTGTCACCACATCAAGATAGATATGGCTTCCCCTAAGCTGCCCCGCCTCCGTGATAATCAGCCCGTGCTCTATTCTCACATCCGCTCCAAGCGCCCGAAAGCCCTTGATATGCTGGTCAATGGGACGCAGTCCGATATTGCATCCTCCCGGGAGAGCTACCTCCGCCTTTTTGTATTTTCCCAGCAACGCTCCCAAAAAATAGTAGGAGGCTCTTATCTTCTTAATTCCGTCGTCCTCAATCACCAGGTTGCTCACCGCTCCTGAGTTAATCTTTACGGTATGTCTTCCACAACGCTCCACCCGGATTCCTATGCTCTCCATGGCCTTCAGCATGACCACGGTATCCCGCAGATCCGGAACATTCTCTATTATTACGGTCTCATCCGTCATAGCCGCAGCAGCAAGAATCGCCAGAGCCGCATTTTTAGCGCCGCCGATCTCCACCTCTCCAACTAAAGGATTGCCACCTTTAATTGCATACTGTTCCATAGTATACCTCTATAATCAATCGAAAATAATAATCATCCATAACCTCAAATGGCACTGCGTGCCGCTTGATCTCGTCTCA
>CAJUIO010000193.1 GCA_910586025.1 uncultured Lachnospiraceae bacterium | reverse complement strand
CCGCACTGAAGGTCATCACGTCCGTGCCCGCCTCGTCCTTCATGGCGCAGAACACGCCGCTGTAGGTCACGTCCTCATAAGTCAGGCTCATGTAGCAGGTTCCGTCTTCCCACCGCCAGGTTCCCTCCACGCAGCCGCTGACCGTCCCGTCCTCCTTGAGGGTCATGAGCTCAGCGGATACAATATCGCTGTTCAGCTTGATATCCTGATTAATAAAGTAATAGGTTCCCGCCATCTCCTCCAGGGAATAGCCCTCTTCTCTGATCGTCTCCCCTTTGGTGGTATAGGGGGCGAGCACCGGCCATCCCTCCCTGTTTAAGAACACCTGCTTCACACAGGGCTCGTGGTACTCGGTTCCGTGATCAAAGCGTGAGTGATAGCAGAGATACTGCTTCCCGTCTGTATCCCGAAAGGCGGACTGTCCGCCGGTGGCCATGTAGGCGTAGCGGCAGCTTGGCATATAGTAGTTGCCGGAAAGCTTTAACCCGTATTTCACATGAGCGTAACCCATGCGGGGCGCTTCCCCGTTCATATCCACATACTCGCCGTCCGGCGTTTCGCTGCGGAACACACGGATCTGATAGCCTCCGGTGCGCTCCAGGCCGCCGTAGGAGACATACAGATAATAATAGCCGGATGTCTCATCATACTGAATATAGGGGCCTTCGATGGAATTGTGGCCTCCGCCTATGAGCCTTTTTCCGAAATAGGGATCCACCTGGTTTTCCTCGTCCGCCTGCGGATGAATGACCAGCCCTGTTTCCGGATCCAGCTCGAGCAGGAAGATGCCGCCGGACCAGGAGCCGTAGGCCATCCACAGCCTTCCCTGCTCGTCATAAAAGGGAGCGGGATCAATGCAGTTGGGCCACTGCATGTTATTGTACTGCCCGCCTGCAAAATAAGTTTTTGCGGCATGCTCCTCGTCCACATAATCGTACACGTCCGTCTCTTCAATATCGCTGTTCGTAAAGCCCGAATACAGAAGCGTTCCCTGATAGGCATAAGGGCCCTCCGGCCGGTCTGCGGTCGCATAGCAGAGCTTTGACTTGATATAGGTGGACGAGGTGCAGAAATACATCACATATTTCTGCATCTCCTCTATGTAGATCACGTCCTCCGCCCAGACGGAATGGCTTCCGTCCTCGTAAGTGCCCGCATATTCAAACACATCGCTTCCATCCTCAAAGAGATTCTCAAACAGCGGATTGCCGGCGCTGTAAGTGTTTCCGATATAGGTCCAGGTCTGCATATCCTCCGAATATGCACCTGTCATATGGGAGCCGTAGAGATAGTATTTCCCGTCAAACACCTTGATGGAGGGATCGTGAATGCTGACCTTTGCCCCGTTCTCCGCCGTCGCAATCCCCTCGAAAATGTCAACGTCCTCTTCCGGCTGTGCGCCGTCCTCCGAATCCGGCAAGGCAGAAGCCTCCGCCTCTTCCGTGTCCGTCCCTTGCGCAGCCGCACCGCCGTCCGCCTCCTGGCCCTGTACCTGTGCACTGTCCGCCTCCTGGCTGCTCTGTAAATCTGCACCGCTGTCCTTGCCGCATCCGGCCATTGTCAAAACTGCGGCGGCAATGCATGCCGTCGCCCATAGACTTTTCTTTCTCATCCTTCTCTCCATGCCTTTCCGTTTTTACTGATAATATTGCGCCTGGGCATTCCAAAGCTCGTAATACTTTCCGCCCTCATCCCCAAGGAGCTCTTCGTGCCCGCCCAGCTGAACCAGTCTTCCTTCATCAAACACCGCAATCGTATCACAGAATCGACAGGAGGACAACCGGTGGGAAATATATACCGCTCCCTTTTTCGCAACCATCTCACGAAAGCCCTCATAAATTTCCGCCTCCGCAAGCGGGTCCAGAGCCGCCGTGGGCTCGTCGAGAATAACAAAGGGAGAATCCTTGTACAGCGCACGGGCGATAGCGATCTTCTGGGCCTCCCCTCCGGAGATATTGATGCCGTCCTTTTCCACCAGATACAGGGGCTGTTCCAGGCCTTTTGGAAGTTCTCTCGCCCACTGTCCGGTCCCGGCCTGATCCAGAGCCCTCATCACCTTTTCCTCGTCGTATTCCATGGCGGATGCCACATTCTCCCCGAGAGGCATGGCAAAAAGCTGGAAATCCTGGAACACCACCGCAAAGAGTCTCTGATATTGCTCATATTTGAATTCCCGAATATCCCTGCCGTTTAACAGAATTCTGCCCTCCACCGGATCATACAGACGGCAGAGAAGCTTGATAAAGGTGGTTTTCCCGCTTCCGTTCCTGCCCACCACGGCAAAATGCACGCCCTTTTCCAGCCGGATGCTCAGATCCCTTACCGCCCACTCATTGGATCCGGGATAACGAAAGCTCACATGCTCAAACTCAATACACCCGCCATCTTCGATGGCGTTGCCGTCTTCGATGGCGTTGCCATCTAAGATGGCACTGCCTTCTCCGAAAGCAGTATCCTCCGGGTTCTTGGAGAGCGTCACCTCCGCCGTTCCGTCCTGCCCGTGGCGGTAAATCATCTTATCCTCTCCTTCTCCGATAAAATCCAGGTACTCCTGACAGTGGGGTCCCTGCATCCGGATATGCTGCAGGGAATAGACCAGTACCCGGATTCCTTCGGAAAGCTTCATGACGGCGCCCACATACTGCACCACGGCGCCCACACTGAAAATTCCCGCAATGGCCCTGGCCCCAACAATCAGATAAGCGACAGCTCCGATAGCCTGGGAAAAAATCCCCCGGATGCCGGAGCTCTTCGACCTTGCGTCAGAAACCCGGTCGTTGAGCTGCGTGATCTTCTTCCAGTTCTCCTGATGACGGGGCCGGATCAGTTCCTGCTGACGGTACAGACGGATATCCTTGGCAGCCCGCCCCTCCCCTATATACTCTTCAAAGAAATACATCTTTCTCTGCAGTACGGCAAGCTCCTCGAGGTTTCCCTCCTGCATCTCATAGATCCGCTTCTCTGATCTTAAGGAATACAGAACCGAGACGAGGATAAAGACACACATTCCAAGCGTTCCCCATGGAAAGCCTTCTCCCTCTACCGGAAGGAACACCGGCCAGGCCAGCACAAGGGCGGAAATCGTAATCGTCAGACCCTGGGCCACGGCCATCAGCACACCCGGC
>CAJUIO010000192.1 GCA_910586025.1 uncultured Lachnospiraceae bacterium | reverse complement strand
TCTATGTGGAGGAGGGAAAGAGCTATGATTTTTCCCTGTGGGTCAGATGTGCACAGGATGTACGGGTCAGAATTGAGGCCGCTGTGAAGACCCGGGAGGGAGAGTGTATCTGCGCTGAGGGCTCCTTTGAGGCAGCAGGCGGGGAGTGGAAAAAGTATGAGCTCACTGTAAAAGCGGCTCAGACCACCTGGGAAGGCAGGCTTTTTCTCACGTTTCCGGACGGAGGATGCTGTGAGATAGATATGGTATCCCTTTTTCCAAGGGACACCTTCCGGGGACGGAAAAACGGAATGCGGACGGATATTGCGCAGGCGCTTTGCGAGATGAAGCCAAAGTTTGTGCGTTTTCCGGGAGGGTGTCTGACCCACACGGGAAGCCTTGACGAGAATGCAAGGGATTCCATGTACCGCTGGAAGAGGACGCTCGGTCCTGTGGAGGAGCGTCCGGCGAGGCGGAATAACTGGGGGTACAATCAGACCTTCGGAATCGGCTATTATGAGTATTTCCTTTTCTGCGAGGATATCGGGGCAAAGCCGCTTCCCGTGCTTCCGGGCGGATTTAATCCCCACACCGGGGAAGGGGCACCGCTGTCCGAGATAGGAGTCTGGGTGCAGGAGGCGCTGGATCTGATCGAGTTTGCCAATGGCGGTGCTGACACTTGCTGGGGCAAAATCCGTGCGGATCTGGGACATGAGAAGCCCTTCGGACTGGAATACATAGCCATAGGGAATGAGGAGATCGGGGACGGATTTTTTGAGAGATATCCTTATTTTCATCAGGCGATACGGGAGAAATATCCGGAGATCAAAATTATCAATTCCGCCGGTCCCTTCGCAGTGGGAGAGGGGTATGAGGCGGGCTGGGCCAATGCACGCAAATACGGCTCAGACCTGATCGATGAGCATTATTACAGCTCGCCTGAGTGGTTTCTTGCCAATATGCATCACTATGAGGATTATGATGAAAAGGGGCCGAAGGTTTTCCTTGGGGAGTACGCTTCCTGGGGAAACACCTATTACAACGCCCTGGTGGAGGCGGCCTACATGACGCATCTGGAGCGAAGCAAGGCCGTTGGGCTCGCCTGCTATGCGCCCATGCTCTGTAACGTGGGTTATGTAAACTGGAAGCCCGACATGCTCTGGTTCGACAACCACCGGATTCTGAAAACGCCCAATTATTATGTGCAGAAGCTGTTCATGGAGCATCAGGGAACGCAGGAGATCGCTTTTGAGATGGCGGGACTTGACGAGGTCATTCCGCTGATCGAAAAGGACAGGCTCATGGGGGAGATCGCCATAGCGGGAAATGATGTGGCCGGAAGTGTATGGGATGTCTCTGTGACGGATGCTGAAGGCGGAGTGGCGGAGCATATTCCCGATTTTAACGTGGATACGGACAATGCGAAGCATATTCTCACAAAGACGGACTGCGGGCATTTTGTTTTGGAATTTTCCTTCCGCAGGAGGGCCGGCAGGAAGGGGCTTAAGATCAGCTTCGGCCGGACGGATGAGAAAAACTATCTGCAGTGGGAATTCGGAGGCTGGGATAACTGGGACTGCAACGTGAATTCCGTGGAAAACGGCCGGGGCTCCGTGATCTCGCACAGAATCTTCCATGTGGAGGACAAGGAATACAGGTTAAGACTTGAGGTGGATGGATGCCATATCCGCACCTGGGTGAACGGCGAGAAATACAATGACACGGTGTACAGGCTTCCGGAGCTGGAGGAGCTGTATGTGGCGGCCTCGAAGGACGGGGAGAGCGGCAGGACGATCGTGAAGGCCGTGAACCTTACCGGTGAGGCGAAGCGGGTTCTGGTGCGTCTTGACGGGGATGCCAAAAGGAAGGCAAGGGCGGTCTGCCTGAAGGGACACGGCCTTGGGGAGGAGAATACCTTTGAGGAGCCGGATAAGATTGTGCCTGTGGAGGAGGTTCTGGAGATCTGCGGGAATGAGGCGGAGTATGTGTTTGAGGCGCATTCCTTTACGGTATTGGAGTTTGTATAAATCGTTACATAGAATCAAGAGACCAAGTCCGTAAAACGATTATGGAGGCTGGAACCGGAATTCAGGCAGACAGACGGCACGGATGAAGCTTCAGCCCTTTGCTTTTTCGGATACACATAGATAGATATCATGGAAGAGCAGGATAGAGATTGTGCGTTGTTTGGAGCGTGCAAATGGATCAATTATAAGGTGGGTTACATAAAGGATATTTTGGAGGCAATGCAAAGCGTTTAAGGAGGTGAGAACCATGCGTATTTTGATTACAGGTTCAAACGGTTATTTGGGGAAAAGGCTGGTAAAAAGATATGGAGACTGTCATGAGATCTATGCGGCCACACACGAGAATCTTGACTTTACGGATGAGGATAATATCAGGGCGGTTTTCGAGAGCTTCGGGCCGGAGGCAGTTGTCCACTGTGGTGCCGTTTCAGATGTGGGGGCCTGCGGCAGGGATCCTGAAAAATCTTTAAAGGTAAATGTATACGGAACGCGGAATATGGCAAGAGTCTGCGCAGTGGCTGGAGCTAAAATGATTTTCTGCAGTTCGGATCAGGTTTATGCGCAGGCTGCGCCGCAGATGGTTGGCAGGGATTTTTATCTTCCTCACAGGGAGGAAGTAAAGACTGAGCCGGTGCCTGTATATGGACAGCACAAGTTAATGGCTGAGGCGCTTTGCATGGAAGAAAATCCGAAAAGTGTGATTCTGCGGCTTTCCTGGATGTATGATGTTCCGGACGAGGCTGAGCGCAAGAAGGGAAAAGGAGTGTTTGCGGAGAATCTGAAAACAGCCCTTGCCAGAGGACAGGTCTTTAATCTGGACAGCAATACCTGCAGAGGCATTACGGACTGCGGGGAGGTGGCGGAAAATATGGAAAAGGCTTGGAGCTTACCGGCTGGTATCTATAATTTTGGCAGCTCTGGAACGGATAATGTTTATGAGACGGTTCGGAAGGTATTTGGCCGTTTCGGGAAAGAGGAGCTGGTGCAGTGCGGCGTGGGCGGCACTGCGCAGAATCTTCTGATGGATACGCAAAAGGCGGAGAGCGCAGGGATAAGGTTTCGGAGTACCGGACAGGGGCTGTATGAGTATATTAAGGGGGTAACAATTGAAAAAATATTTTAATGTAAGTGCGGC
>CAJUIO010000191.1 GCA_910586025.1 uncultured Lachnospiraceae bacterium | reverse complement strand
AAAAAAGGATCCGAATCTCTTCGAATCCTCAGAGCACGAGACGGGACTCGAACCCGCGGCCCCGACCTTGGCAAGGTCGTGCTCCACCAACTGAGCCACTCGTGCATTTCCATGTCTCACGGACAAGATATACTATACTACAGCAATATCACTTTGTCAACAACATTTTTAAAAATTTTTATTTTTTATTTTTTCTGCCGGAATATTACTATTCCAGCATCTGATCTTCATACTTGTATTTATACTTGACGCGGTAAATTCTCTGCAGGGACTCGTTAATCCTCTCCTCCGAGAGCGTCCCGTTATTTACCGCATCCAGCACGCCCTGACGGGCCGCCTGGAAATCCTCCGGCATCAGAATCATATCCGCTCCTGCCTGAAGGGCTTTTACGGCGGCTTCATCCGAAGTATTATAGTCCGTTACCGCCTTCTGGTTCATAGCGTCCGTTATCACCACGCCGCCGAATCCAAGCTGTCCTCTCAAAATCTCCGAGACCATCTTACCAGACATGGAGGCAGGCGTATTGTCGCCCGTTATGTTAGGAAACGACAGATTACTTACCATCACAAAATCAGCACCCGCATTGATGCCCGCCTGAAAGGACAGAAAATCGGCCGCCTGCAGCTCCTCAAGAGATTTTTCACTGACAGCCATTGCCGCCTCCGGATCCTCCGACGTGCTTCCAATGCCCGGGAAATGCATGAGACACGCACTCACGCCATTCTCCTGCAGACCCTCCACTCCGGCAGCCACCATGTTCGCCACCTCCCCGGCGCTGCTTCCAAAGCAGCGGTCTCCGAGCGTGGTGTTCCCTTCATAAAAGACATCCGCCACCGGTGCGAAATCAAGATTAAAGCCATAGCCTGAAAGATAAGCCGAAATGGCATTGTTTTTTTGCTTCACCACCGCAGTGTCTCCCGTGGCCGCAGCCTCGGCCATACTGCCCTGATTTTCGGCAAGTCCGCTCTCTGCCACGGGGCTGGCGCTTCCGCCCTCCTCCCTCACGCCGAGAAACAGCGGATACTTGCTCCAGTTTCTGGTGTTGGAGAGCATCTCGGTAAGCTGCTCCGCCGATTTCATGTTCTGCTGGGAATAGATCAGGCCGCCCACGGCGTATTCGCCCAGCCTTGCCTTGGTCGTGTCCCCGGCCTGAACCACGGTGCCCGTGTCAGTCAGAACCTCGGGCGTGATCACAAACAGCCCCGTCACCTTGTCCTCTATGGGCATCTCCGAAATGCAGTCATTTACAATCTCGTCCAGATAATCCTTTTCTTCCTCCACAGGCTCCTCCTCCGGGCTGACAGGCGCTTCCACCACTCCCGGGTCTTCCGGAGTATTCTGCATTTCCTCCATCTGCTCCTGCAGCTCCTTCTCCTGCTTTTTATCATTCACAAACGCAACAAGCCTGCGTATTCCAATGACGGCCCCCACAACCAGAGCCGCAAGAATCAGCACCGCAAAAACATATGCGATAACCTGATTCCGTATACGCCGCCTGCGTCTGTATTCCCGTCTTTCTCTTTCCTCGTCAAACTCGTCCCTCTTAACCTCTGCCATAGTCCTTCTCCTCCATACAGAAATATCATACCTTATTTGTCGCAGAATTTCTACAGAAAATCCATTCTTTTTCACCCGCAGTAAAAGCGGGTACCGATCCTCTGATCAATACCCGCTTCTAAACTATGCTATCCAATGGCCTTTACCTCTCTTTCTACCATCTTCCCTTATTCAGTTTTCTTTTTTCTCTTTCGTACTCTTCTCATTTTTCCTTTGTACCAATGTACTGTAACGGCTTCTGCTCCTTCTTCCTCTGTGCTTCGTTACTTTTTCTTATGATGTCGTACGAATCGAGATCCGTTTCTTTTGTATTTAATTCTTTTGTACCTTAAACTGTTGCTTTTACTTCTTAACTGCTTCTCTTATTCAGTGAACCTTCTGCTTTATAAGTTTGAAGCAGTTGCTGTTAAGTTGCCAATGGACTGTACCTCTCTTTCCTCACAAAACCGGTTGATTTGTTTTATCTATGTGAATTTGTTTTTGTAAGTTTAGTATATACGAGGATTCCCGATTTGTCAACACTATTTTTGATTTTTTTATAATTTTTTTCATTATTCTACAGCATTCTACATTTTATCTGTTTTATTGGATATTTTTGTCGAATTATCTCACAATTTGCCAGTTCCTTATTAAAACCGGCAGGATCAGCCATCCTGCCGGTCTTTGTTTTTTGAGATTCAGATAAGAGGATACTTGTCCGTCAGTGTCTGAACAATCGCTCTGGCCTCAGAAACCTTCTCCTCCCCGCCCTTGATCACCAGGGCGATCGCCTCCGCAATCCTGTCCATATCCATGGTGTTCATTCCCCTGGAGGTAACCGCCGGGGTTCCCAGACGGATGCCGCTTGTCACGAAGGGAGACTTGGGATCATTGGGAATGGTATTTTTGTTGGCCGTAATATGAGCCTCGTCGAGAAGCTTTTCCACAGCCTTGCCTGTGAGATCGTAGGTGGTAAGATCCACAAGCATCAGATGATTGTCCGTACCGTCTGAAACAATTTTAATTCCTCTCTCCTTGAGCCCTTCGCAAAGCGCCTTCGCATTATCGATGATTCCCTGCTGGTAAGCCTTAAACTCATCCGACAGAGCCTCCTTGAAGCACACGGCCTTTGCGGCGATCACGTGCATCAGAGGGCCGCCCTGTGTTCCGGGGAAAATCGCCTTGTTAAAGTTATATTTGTCAGCCGCCTCCTGATTTGCCAGAATCAAACCGCCTCTGGGCCCTCTCAGCGTCTTGTGGGTGGTGGTCGTCACAACATCCGCATAGGGAATGGGGCTTGGATGAAGGCCTGCCGCCACAAGTCCCGCAATATGGGCCATATCCACCATGAGCACGGCTCCCGTCTCGTCCGCTATTTCCCTGAATTTCTTGAAATCAATGGTTCTCGCATAGGCGGAGGCTCCCGCTATGATCATTCTGGGCTTGCAGGAGAGGGCCGTCTGCCTTAAGCTGTCATAATCAATAAAGCCCTGATCATTCACCCCGTAGGAAACGATCTTAAAATACTTTCCGGAAACATTCACCGGGCTCCCGTGTGTCAGGTGTCCGCCATGATCCAGATTCATTCCCATGATGGTGTCGCCGGGATTGCAGACCGCAAACTGTACGGCAAAGTTTGCCTGTGCGCCGGAATGGGGCTGCACATTGGCGTAATCACAGCC
>CAJUIO010000190.1 GCA_910586025.1 uncultured Lachnospiraceae bacterium | reverse complement strand
TCCATGCCGGATATTGATATCGACTTCTGCTTCGAGAGAAGACAGGAGGTCATTGATTACGTGAGCCGGAAGTACGGGCCGGAGAAGGTGGTTCAGATCGTCACCTTCGGTACCCTTGCGGCAAAGGGCGTGATCCGGGACGTGGGACGTGTGATGGATCTTCCCTACTCCTATGTGGACTCTCTTGCCAAGATGATACCTAATGAGCTTAACATCACGATTGACCGGGCTCTCAAGGTGAATCCCGAGCTGCGCAGAATGTATGAGACGGATTCCCAGGTGAAAGAGCTCATCGACATGAGCAAGCGTCTGGAGGGTCTTCCCAGACACACCTCCATGCATGCGGCGGGGGTTGTGATCTGTTCCCGGCCTGCGGAGGAGCTGGTGCCTCTGTCAAGGGGAGCGGACGGTTCGATCACCACACAGTTTACCATGACCACCATTGAAGAGCTGGGACTTCTCAAGATGGATTTTCTGGGGCTCAGGACTCTGACGGTGATCCGGGATGCGGTGGAGCTGATCGAAAAGAGCAAAGGAATTCATATCGATATTGATCATATGGATTATGATGATAAAAAGGTGTTTGCCTCCCTGGGAACCGGGAGGACGGACGGTGTGTTCCAGCTGGAAAGCGGGGGCATGAAGAACTTCATGAAGGAGCTGAAGCCGGAGAACCTTGAGGACGTGATCGCGGGGGTCTCCCTGTACCGTCCGGGTCCCATGGACTTTATCCCTCAGTATATCAAGGGCAAGAGCAGCGTGGGACCGATTGTCTACTCCTGTCCCCAGCTGGAGCCCATTCTGGCTCCCACCTACGGCTGTATCGTCTATCAGGAGCAGGTGATGCAGATCGTCCGCGACCTTGGGGGCTATACCCTTGGAAGGAGCGATCTGGTGCGCCGGGCCATGAGTAAAAAGAAGCAGTCGGTGATGGAAAAGGAGCGGGCCAACTTTATCTATGGAAATGAGGAGGAGAAAGTTCCGGGCTGTGCGGCAAACGGGATCCCGGAGCAGGTGGCCTCCAAGATTTATGACGACATGATGGACTTTGCAAAGTATGCCTTCAACAAGTCCCATGCGGCCTGCTATGCGGTGGTGGCCTATCAGACGGCATACCTGAAATATTACTATCCGGTGGAATTCATGGCGGCTCTCATGACCTCGGTGATTGATTTTCCCAGCAAGGTTGCGGAATACATCATGACCTGCCGGAGCATGGGCATCAGCATCCTTCCGCCGGATATCAACCGGGGGGAGAGCGGCTTTTCCGTTAATGACAAATCCATCCGCTACGGCCTTACTGCGATTAAGAGCATCGGAAGGCCCGTGATCGACGCGGTGGTGGGCGAGAGGGAGGCCAGAGGGGAATTTACCAATCTCAAGGACTTCATAACCAGAATGGCGGACAAGGAAGTGAACAAGAAGGCCATTGAGAATTTTATCAAGGCAGGAGCCTTTGACAGCCTTCCGGGAACGAGAAAGCAGTTTATGAGCGCTTATGTGCAGATCATGGATCAGATTGTGCATGACAAGAAAAATAACATGGCGGGGCAGCTGAGTCTTTTCGATATTGTATCCGAAGACCAGAAGCAGGAATATGAGGTAAAGCTTCCCGACGTGGGCGAATATTCCAAGGATATGATTCTTGCCTTTGAGAAGGAGGTGTTGGGAATCTATATCAGCGGGCACCCCCTGGAGGAACAGGAGGAGCTGTGGAGAAAGGGGATCACCAACACCACGGCGGACTTTATGCTGGATGAGGAGTCCGGGGAGGCGGCGGTGAGGGACAACGCCCCTGCGGTGATCGGAGGAATCATAGCCGATAAAAAAATCAAGTACACGAAAAACGACAAGGTGATGGCCTTCCTTCAGATCGAGGATCTGGTGGGAAGCGTGGAGGTCATTGTTTTTCCAAGGGACTACGAGAGAAACAGCGATAAGCTCACGGAGGAAAACAAGGTTTTTGTGAGAGGAAGGGTCTCCCTGGAGGAGGAGAGGGACGGCAAGCTGATCTGCGAGAGGATTACCGCTTTCGATGAGGTTCCGAGAAAGCTCTGGATCAAGTTTCCCGACATGAAGGCCTACGAGGAGCAGGTCGGGGAGCTCATGGAAATGATATCCGAATCGGACGGAAACGACAGCGTTATCCTCTATGTGGAGGACTGCAAGGCCATGAAAAAGCTTCCGCCGAACCGGAACGTAAATGCCGATGAAGCTCTGAATGGAAGGCTGTGTGAAAAATTTGGGAAAGAGAATATAAAAATTGTCTGGGACGTGAAAAAAGATTGAAATAGAGCGTAAAAAAGGGTAAAATAAAAAGGGTTTCGGAATGGATCATATTTCTTTAGAAAGGACTTGGGATAGTATGGCAAAGGAAATAAAAACAATTGGAGTACTTACCAGCGGAGGGGATGCGCCGGGAATGAATGCCGCAATCCGCGCGGTCGTGAGGAAGGCGATCGTCAACGGAGTGAAGGTCAAGGGGATTAAGAAGGGGTATCAGGGTCTTTTAAACGAAGAAATCATAGATATGGAAAAAAAGGATGTGTCCGACACCATTCAGAGAGGCGGTACTATTCTGGGAACGGCCCGCTGTACGGAGTTCAAGACCGAGGAGGGCCAGGCAAAGGGAGCCGAGATCTGTAAAAAGCACGGAATCGACGGAATTATCGTAATCGGAGGGGACGGTTCCTACAGGGGTGCCCAGGCGCTGGCAAGGCACGGGATCAACACCATCGGCATTCCGGGAACCATTGACCTGGATATTGCGTGTACGGAGTATACGATCGGCTTTGACACGGCAATCAATACGGCCATGCAGGCGATCGACAAGGTGAGGGATACCTCGTCCTCCCATGAGAGATGCAGTATCATAGAGGTTATGGGACGAAATGCGGGCTACATAGCGCTCTGGTGCGGTGTTGCCAACGGTGCGGAGGATATTCTGCTTCCGGAAAAATATGACTTCCACGAGCAGGGCATTATCAATAATATTATCAATAACAGGAAGCGGGGCAAGACCCACCATATAATCATTAACGCGGAGGGAATCGGACATTCCACCTCCATGGCGAGAAGAATCGAGGCGGCTACCGGAATCGAGACGAGGGCCACCATTCTGGGATACATGCAGAGGGGAGGAAGCCCTACCTGTAAGGATCGTTTCTATGCATCCATTATGGGAGCCTATGCCACGGATATTCTCTGTGAGGGCAAGTCAAACCGGGTGGTGGGATACCAGCACGGCGAGTTTTTGGATTTCGATATCGAGGAGGC
>CAJUIO010000189.1 GCA_910586025.1 uncultured Lachnospiraceae bacterium | reverse complement strand
CGTAGGGCACCACGAAGGTGCACAGCTGCAGAACCCGCTTTCCGTAGATGCAGACAGGGTATTTGCCGTATTCTCTGGCTCCGTCCGTGAAGATATTCATGAATTCGAGGCCCTCCAGAGTGAAAAAGCAGATGGAGGCATAGATCAGAAAGAGGCCGGAAAATACTGCGGTTCCGCCTGCCAGCATCAGGATGACCGTGAGAATCTTTGAAAGGCTCCATCTGATATGGCTCACCGAAACGCCATAGGCAAACATGACGACGGCCTGCAGGATGCGGCCGATCCGGGAAAATTCGATCCGGCTTCCTAAAACCTGCAGGATCTCGCCTCTTGGACGGACCAGAATCCGGTCAAACTCCCCGTTTCTCACAATGGATCCAAAGCCGTCAAAGCCTCTTGCCACCGCCTCCGCAAGGGTGAATTCCATCAGAGTGACGGCAAAGCAAAGAAGCACCTCCGCATAAGTAAACCCCTCCACACTGGAAAAGCGGCGGAACATGAAGTGGATGCCCAGAAACACGTTGAAGGACACCAGGAACTGCCCGATACATGTCAAAATAAAGGAAGACTTATATTCCATAATGCTTTTGAGGTGTATGGAGAAATATTTCATATATAATTTCATAAAAAACACCAGCCTTTCTCGGAGTGAAGGATCAGCCGCCCTGGACGGTGACCTTTTTCATGGCAAGGGCGTTCAGAAGCCGGCCAAGGAGGATCAGGAGTGCCAGCCAGAAGAGCTGCAGCGCCACGGCGCTTAGCATCTCTTCTCCCGCAAGATCCCCGCTGTAAATCCGCAGGGGAACATTCTGCATGGAGGCAAAGGGAAGCAGCTCAAAAATCTTCCGCACCCTGTCCGGAAAAAAGGGAATGGGTATGACGGCTCCCGCAAAAAATTCCACCATGGACACGGCAACCATGCGGATTCCCGCAGGGGAGATGGTGAAGAAGGAGACCATGTAAATCAGCATGCAGAAGGCGGTGGTCACGCCGGTACCCGCGAACAGAGTGAGTAAAAACAGAAGGAAGGCTCCGGGGCTTTCTGGCAGCATCAGCCCATAGGGGGCGGGAACAAAAAACGCAACCGCCAGGATGGGCAGACAGCGCAGCACTGCTTTGGAAAAGCGGTTGGCAAGACTCCTTGCATACCACATGCTGTAAAGATTGACGGGGCGGCACAGCTCGTAGGAGATATTGCCGTTTACAATGGAATCAAAAATCTCATTTTCCATCATCCAGGCCATGAACAGGGCGAGAAAGGCCTGCTGAAGCCAGACATAGGAGCAGGTGGCGGAAAGTGTCATGGGAAAGGAGCCCGGATCCGACTGGTAGAAGGCCCGGAACATAAGAACCTCCATGGAGCCCCACACAAACTGCGTGACAATTCCGGCGAGAGCGGCGGTCCGGTACTGCAGTCCCGTGCTGAAACGAAGCCGGAAAAATGCCAGATATTTTCGATAGCTTTTCATAAGGCCCTCCTTAAATCTGATGACTGCGGTAAAAAGCGGCGAGGGCTTCCTCGGTGCTGTCATAGTCCTTGCGGATATCGTCAATGGTGCCGTCAAGAAGAATTTTCCCCTTTCCGATGAGGATGATCCGGTCCGTGAGCGCCTCTATGTCCTGCATGTCGTGTGTGGTCAGGATGACGGTGGTGTTTTTTTCCAGATTCAGTTTCTTGATAAAGTCCCGTACCGCCAGCTTGGATACGGCATCCAGGCCGATGGTGGGCTCGTCCAGAAAAAGGATCCTCGGATCGTGGAGAAGCGATGCGGCGATCTCACAGCGCATCCTCTGTCCCAAGGAAAGCTGTCTTACGGGTGTTTGCAGGAGCTTTGCAAGATCCAGCATCTCCGTGAGCTGTTCCAGATTATTCTGATACACAGTCTCCGGAATCAGGTAAATTTCCTTCAGCAGTTCAAGGGAATCGAGAACCGGCACGTCCCACCAGAGCTGGGTGCGCTGTCCGAAGACAACTCCTATATTTTTCACATATTCAATTCTGTTTTTCCATGGGGTAAGTCCGTCTACAAGGCAGATGCCTTCCTCAGGGGTAAGAATTCCGCTTAGAATTTTGATGGTAGAGCTCTTTCCTGCGCCGTTTGGTCCTATGTAGCCCACCATTTCTCCGTCCGAAATGGTGAAGGAAACGTCGTCGAGAGCGTGGATGTACTCGTAGTGCCTGTGAAACAGGGCTTTGAGCGCCGACGAGAAGCCGGCGTCCCGTTTTGAGACCTTGTAGGTCTTGCGCACATGCTCAAGCGTGATCATGTCTGCTTCCTCCTGGTAGTTTTATAATGACTTATAACTTGCCAAGCCGGTCTGCCATCTCTGGATTTTGCCAGAGAATTACCGCGGGTAAGTATGAAGTTTATTTCTTCCCAAAAAGGGAAGGAGTTTCAGAATATCATAAGCGCAGGACAATGTCAACAAGAAAACCTTAAATTTCCAGTCTTAAATTTATGTAAAGATATGATTTTATGCTTTACAATTTAGGATTTTTAAACTATAATGACAGTCGAATTTAACAATATCTTGAAAAGAGGGAAACTATTATGAAAACAAACAAGAAACTGGTAGCTGTTGTTGCCGCTGTTGCCGTGCTGTGCATGTCCCTTATGGGATGCGGACAGAAGCTGGAGCCCGCAGATCAGACCATCGGCGCTCTGTTTGAGCTCGCCGCAAAGGGAGAGACGGATCCTATGATGAACCTGCTGGGATTTTCTTCCGCAGACGAAGTGTATGAAGCGTTTTTTGAGGAAGGAGCGGCTGTTGCGGAGGATACCGAGCTGATTAATGAGCTGAAGGCTGAATTCGCATCCGTTGGCGTTGAGATTACCGACGAGGAGCTGCAGGGATTTTCCGATGCCATGAATGCTGTAATCGACAAGGTTACATATACAACCGAGATTACCTCCGAGACCAAGGATACCACGGTTGTCACAGTAAAGGTAAAGGGACTTTCCGAGGCGGAATTAGAGCAGATCATGCTGGATGCTGCCAATACCATGAGCGTAAACCTTACTGAGAACCTGACAGAGGAAGAGGCGGCTGCCATTATGGAGGGCGACATGTCTGTTGTAACCTCTTATATGCAGCAGTATCTCAAGGATGTGGTTGCAGGCGTTTCCGCTCTTGAGCCTTCCGTGGATTCCGAGTTCACCGTTAACTGCGAGAAGCTGGCTGTTGAGGCGGGCGGCAAGCAGAAGGTTGCATGGCTCCCGGCAGACATGAATCAGTTTGCAAGCCAGGTGGAGACATCACTTTATCAGTAAGCATAAGGACAAAAAAGCTCCGGTGCGGGTCACCGGAGCTTTTATTGTGTGCCGAGCATGGCACTAACCTTACTGGTGAAAGTCCAGTCACGGGTATT
>CAJUIO010000188.1 GCA_910586025.1 uncultured Lachnospiraceae bacterium | reverse complement strand
TTTTCAAACCGCCGTTAGGCTATGCTTTAGGCAGTGATTTATCACTGCCTAAAATGTTCCGCATGGTCATTCTGACGGATGAAAATCCGAAATTATTTTTAGGGCGATTTCTTTTGCCCGGGCACTGGAAACATTTTCATTATCTGTTTCACCCAAATACACGCAAAAGTAAATCCTATTAGCATTGACATCAGCAAAGCCGGTATACCACGAATCTATGACAATACCATTTGCCTTGCCCATTCCTGTTTTTCCATAAATTGAAATGTCTGCGCTGTTTTGCTCTGGTAACAGCATAACCTGTTTTAATGAGGTCAGTGTTTCCTCTGAATAATCTGTGTTGTCACCAAAAATGCGTTCCATTACTTCCGCCTGTTCCTTGGGGGAGATCAGTAACGAGGATTCAATCCAGAAGCCTGTCAGTACCGGGTTGTTATTATTTGTATTTAACCGTCCTTCCCAATCGGAAATATCACCATTTCCATATTCAAGTTCGTCCAGCTTTTTCTGCATCACGTCTTTTCCGATTTCATCTATAATCTCTCGGAAATACCAGACACAGGAAGTGCGGAATGCATCACAAAAATCAATATCCCTGTTCCAGTCCTCGTTCCAAAATATTTCCCCGCTCCATGTACGGGTAGATTCGTTTGGTTTAATTATCCCGTTTTCCAATGCAATTAAAGAAGAAATTATTTTAAAGGTTGAGCATGGAGAACGTCGGGTAAGTGATAACTCTTGGTTATATATTTGATAGCGGTTCGCAATCGGTTCATAAATAACGGCAGTGCCGTTTCCTCTGATAGCGATATTTCCATTTGCTGATTATCAATCAGCTTGTCATTGTCTCCTGAACAGTAACCGTTTCATACATTTAACTGCCGGCAATAAAGGTAATTTGTTGACAATAGCGCGGCTTTTTGCTAAGCTGTTATCAGATAGAAAAGCAGGTGAGCGGATATTATGAGAAAATACAATAACTGGAAAGACAGAAGTAATATTGCTCGCTTGACAGACACGGAATAAAGGGCACTCATGTTTGTTATGGTCAGGCAGTAAATCTGGCGCTTCTGTTTTTCAGGAGTGCCAGTTTTTTTGAAAGGACGAATATGATGCTGAAACTGAAATATTTGTTTGAAAATTATGACCTGGCAAAGGAAGCGCTTGGAAACTGGGAGCACGATGCGGATACGCTTGATGAGATGCTTTCCCGGTTTCGGATTTCATCCAATGCGATTTATCCCTTTTGCCAAAATGGCAGGGTCTGTTTTCTTCGGCTTGCCCCTCTTGAGGAAAAGCTGGAGAAAAATGTTTTCGGGGAGCTGGAATTCATAGACTATCTGTGTTCCTGCGGTTATCCGGCACTGGAGCCTGTCCCGGCTAAAAAGGTGAAATATGTCTGAAGCTGGACACACAATGGGGCGGATACTATGCGGCCGTATTTCGCAAGGTTGACGGCATAGCGATAGAAGACACGGATCTGTCGGACAAGATCATGTATGCCTATGGAAAAGCTCTGGGCAGGCTTCATACTCTGTCCGCCTGCTTTGAACCGAAGACAAAGAAATGGACGCATGAGGAGGCGCTGGAATGGACCAGGTCTGTGCTGTCGGAATATCTACAGCGGGACCGTGCCGCTGCACAGTGTGACGAAATAAAGAGGGAGCTTGACGGCCTTGAGATGAATTCTGACCTTTACGGACTGATTCATTATGACTTTGAGCCGGATAATGTTTTCTATGATGAGGACAAGAATGCCTGCGCCGTGATTGACTTTGATGATGGTATGTATCACTGGTTTGCTTTGGATATAGAGCAGGTTTTTGAATCTCTGGAAGATGTGCTTTTCGGGGAACCGCTCCGGGCTGCAAAAGAGGAATTCATCAGAGGGTATCGGGAGGAACACTGCTTTACAAAGGAAATGGAGGCATCTCTTCCTCTTATGAGGAGGTTTATCAATCTGTACAGCTCTGCAAGGCTGGTCCGCTGTACGGCGGAACAGTATGCTCAGGAACCGGAATGGATGGTGAATTTAAGGCGTAAGCTGGAAAAGGTCATCTCAAAGAAGGAGGCGGAAAGAGAGGGAATATGGAAAGTAAATTAAAGCATCGAACGGCCAGTGTCAGGGTGCAGCTTGTGAATCTAAGGCAGGAGCCTTATAGCAATGCGGAGATTCATGTCCGGCAGAAGGAGCATGATTTTCTGTTGGGATGCGGCGCATTTGACTCCGTTAATCTGACCAGCCCCGGACAGAATGCGGATGTGGAGTTTTACCGGGACAGGATGGAAAAATGGCTTGAGGTTTATAATTACGGCACCCTGCCATTTTACTGGGGAAAATTTGAACCGCAGGAAGGGGCTCCGGAAACGCTGAGCCGGAGGAAAGCGGCGGAATATCTTCGCGCAAGGGGCGTTGTGACGAAGGGACATCCCCTTTGCTGGCATACCAGCTGTGCGGATTGGCTTCTCGAGTATGACAATGAGACAATCCTGAAAAAACAGCTGGCGAGAATCGAGCGGGAGGTCGGGCAGTTCAGAGGTCTCATTGATACCTGGGACGTGATCAACGAGGTGGTGATCATGCCGGATTTTGACAGGTATGACAATGCGGTCACGAGACTGTGCAGACAATACGGACGTATCGGCCTGGTAAAAATGGTATTTGAGGAGGCGAAGGCGGCCAATCCGGATTCCACGCTGCTGATCAATGATTTTAACACCACAAATGCCTATCAGATTCTGATTGACGGGTGCTTAAGCGCAGGTGTTCCGATTGACGTGATCGGAATTCAGTCGCACCAGCATCAGGGATATTGGGGAAAAGAAAAGCTGGAAAGCGTGCTGGATCGTTTCTCCGTATTTGGACTTCCCATTCATTTCACGGAGAACACACTGGTTTCCGGCACACTGATGCCGCCCGAGATTGTGGATCTGAATGATTTCCAGGTGCCTGAGTGGCCCTCGTTACCGGAATTCGAGGAGCGCCAGAAGAGGGAAATCGTGGAAATGTTCCGGATTTTATTCGAGCATCCTCTTGTGGAGGCGGTCACGCAGTGGGACTTTGCGGACGGAGCCTGGCTGGGAGCGCCCTCCGGCGTGGTCAGGAGGGATAATAGCGTCAAACCTGCCTACACGGCGGTTAAGGAGCTGTTCCGAAAGAGCTGGTGGACCGACGAGAGAGTACATACGGATGAAAACGGAATGGCGGTGATTCAGGGCTTTAAGGGGAAATATGCCTTGCGGTCGGGGGCACAGGAGGCGGGGCTTGTGCTGAGAGAGACGGATTTGGAGAATGTGACAAGAATTACCTTATAAGTAAGGAAAAGGGAATCCGCAGTGTTCACTGCGGATTCCCTGTGTGGAGATAGCGAGACTCGAACTCGTGACCTATACGTTGCGAACGTATCGCTCTC
>CAJUIO010000187.1 GCA_910586025.1 uncultured Lachnospiraceae bacterium | reverse complement strand
TCAATCGTCGCCGGCGGCTTCGGGCTCATATCATAGCACACCCGGTTCACATGCTCTACCTCTGCCAGGATCCGGTTCGTGATTCTCTCCAACACATCCCAGTTCACCTTCTCGATAGATGCGGTCATCGCATCCACGGTGTTGATGGCACGGATGATCACCATATACTCAAACACTCTCGCATGATTCTTCATACCCACGGACTTGAAGTCAGGCACCACGGTAAAATACTGCCATACCTTTTTGTCAAGTCCGGCCTTTGCAAACTCCTCCCGGAGGATAGCGTCGGATTCACGGACTGCCTCGAGACGGTCTCTGGTGATGGCTCCCAGACACCTCACGCCAAGTCCCGGACCCGGGAACGGCTGGCGGTATACCATGTCATGGGGAAGTCCAAGCTCCACGCCGCAGGCTCTCACCTCGTCCTTGAAGAGCTGCTTTAAGGGCTCTACCAGCTGGAATTTCAGATCCTCAGGAAGTCCTCCTACATTGTGGTGGGATTTCACCATCTTTGCCGTCTTGGTTCCGCTCTCAATAATATCCGGATAAATCGTACCCTGTCCCAGGAAATCAATTCCTTCCAGCTTTCTGGCCTCTTCCTCAAAAACACGGATAAATTCCGCGCCAATGATCTTACGCTTCTGTTCCGGATCAGCCACATTTTCCAGCTTCCCAAGGAAACGCTCGCTGGCATCCACATAGATCAGATTTGCATGAAGCTGGTCACGGAAAACTTTCACAACACTCTCTGACTCATTTTTGCGCATCAGGCCGTGATTGACATGCACACATACCAGCTGCTGACCGATGGCTTTGATCAGCATAGCCGCAACCACCGAGGAATCCACTCCTCCCGAAAGCGCCAACAGCACCTTTTTATCCCCTACCTGCTGGCGGATAAGCGCAGCCTGGTCCTCAATAAAATTCTTCATATTCCAATTCGCACATGCCCCGCAGTCCTCAAACAAAAATTTCTTCAAAGCCTGCTCGTCCGGAAGGCAGTCAAGCTGTGTCCCGCATTTTGACTGAGGATAATCGATGGAGATCATAGGATATCCCAGATCATAGAGCTCCGGTCTGATCTCCACCGCCTGTCCGTCCACCATGCGCATCTCGCCTCCGTTTAAGATAATGCCCTTCACATTATCCAGAGCCTTCAGCTCCCCGGCCGTGATATCATGGGGATGAATCTCGCTGTATACGCCAAGATCACGGATCATACGGGCGATTACAGTATTCTGCGTGCTGCCCAAGTCCAGAATTACGATTAAGTCCTGTTTCATGAGAGTGTCTCCTTATCTTTTATTTTTGTGTTAAAATTTATTATAACAAACCTCTTCTATTCTTGCAAAGAGAAGATTTCCGTCGTTCATATTTTATTAACATTTAATTTAAAAAAACTTCAATTCCACAACATTCTTTAGACATTTATCTGACCTATACTAATATCATAAGATACAGCAAAACAAAAAAACAAAGCAAGCCACAAGTAATTGATTTTTTAAATAACTTTTTCATAATAAATGCCAAGTAGGCGAAAGCTTACTTGGCATCCTCCCTTTTTATGGGCCGCCGCTTGTCAGTAAACGGCGGTCTTTTCCTGTTCCTGTATTCTATTGATTGCACATCCTATGATCAGCACCGAAAGGCCGAAGTTCGCAATAAAATAGAGCGGAATGCCAAAGGGAAGCAGCTCAAGCAGGCCCTTCACCAGCAGAGGAAGTGTCCTGCTGTAAATCCCCAGCAGATAAAGCTGCCCGAAGGTAAGGCGGCACTTCATACAGGAAGCCACAATCATTCCAAGCAGCGCCACGAACAGCACGCCAAAGAAATAAAGCGCCGTCTCCCAGAGATAGACAAAAATCATCATTGCCCCGATTCCAACATAAACATAAGGAATCAGCCTCATCAAATCCTCCTTGTCAAAGTTCACATCAAGATCGGAGAAGTAGATTCCCTGCACCTGGCCGTTGCTCTTTACGATCATCTTTTCCGAATCCATCAAAACAGCGCTTCTGTACCCCCGGAGATAATCCTCCATCTCATAAGCCTCATAGAAAAAGGAATTCGGATCTGTATCTATGTACACATAGGCCGCCGCGGATTCGTACTCCACCGCCCTTGCAACCCAAAGCCGGCCGTTTCTCAATTCAAAATCAGGAATATTTTCCTGAAACCCTCCGCTGATACCTCCATACCTGATCTGAGCTTCCGCAAAGGGCAGTATCATTGTCAGAAAAAAATAAATCATCATAAACACAATCCCATAGCAGAAAACCTTTAATTTTTTGTTTTTGAGAAATTCTCTGTAGCTCTTAAAGCTATAGACAGAAAGAACCATTTCCTGAAATATATTCATTTGCCTTCACCCCACCTCAATACTCCAAAAAAGAGCCGCCCACCCTCTCAGGTAAAGCTGCTCTTTAAAAGGATGCAAAAGCACCCGGCAGGCTTATCCGCCTGTGCTTTTGCATCTTATTTTACTATTTGCCGTTTCTCATGCCTTGCCTTCTGAGCCAAGAACCGTCTTGATCTTATGCGCAACCACTTCCTTAACATATGCGCGGCCGTCTGTGAGATACTGTCTGGGATCAAAATGATCAGGATGAGCCATCATATGCTCTCTGATACCGGCAGTCAATCCAAGTCTCAGGTCAGAGTCGATATTGATCTTGCAAACTGCGGATCTTGCCGCCTGACGGAGCATATCCTCCGGAATACCGATTGCATCTTCCATCTTACCGCCGTTTGCATTAATGATATCCACGTACTTGGGAAGTACGGAGGACGCTCCATGCAGAACGATCGGGAAGCCGGGAAGTCTCTTGGATACCTCGTCCAGAATATCGAAACGAAGCTGAGGCTTCTGACCGGGTTTGAACTTATATGCGCCATGGCTTGTTCCGATAGCGATTGCCAGGGAATCAACGCCTGTCCTTGTAACGAAATCCTCAACCTGCTCAGGCTGTGTATAAGATTCTGCACCGTGCTCCACTACCACGTCGTCCTCGATGCCTGCAAGAGTACCAAGCTCAGCCTCTACCACAACACCCTTATCATGTGCATACTCTGCAACCTGCTTCGCAATCTTGATGTTCTCCTCATAAGGAAGAGCGGAACCGTCATACATAACAGAGGTAAATCCGCCATCGATACAGGACTTGCAAACTTCGAAGTCTGCGCCGTGATCAAGATGAAGAGCGATCGGAATATCCGTATCCTCAAGGGCAGCCTGTACAAGATGTACAAGGTATGCATGCTTCGCATACTTTCTTGCTCCTGCGGAGCACTGAAGAATGATGGGAGATTTCAACTCATTTGCTGCTTCCGTGATCGCCTGAACGATCTCCATGTTGTTAACGTTGAAAGCACCGATTGCGTAGCCGCCCTCGTATGCCTTTTTAAACATTTCTGTGGTTGTTACTAATGGCATTTTTAATCATCCTTTCTTTGTTAAGAGTGTTTGTTA
>CAJUIO010000186.1 GCA_910586025.1 uncultured Lachnospiraceae bacterium | reverse complement strand
CCGGAAAGTCCGCTGTTTATGCGGCTTCCCGGCTCTCTGTTTACTATTCGAACTCAATCGTCGCCGGCGGTTTCCCCGTGCAGTCAAACAGCACCCGATTAACCCCCTTCACCTCATTCACAATCCTGCTGCTCACCGTGCCGAGCACCTCCCATGGAATCTGTGCCGCCTCAGCCGTCATGAAGTCCGAAGTACTCACCGCCCTGAGCGCCACCGCATAGTCATAAGTTCTCTCATCCCCCATAACGCCCACACTGCGCATGTTGGTGAGCGCCGCGAAATACTGTCCCAGTCCCTTATCCGCACCTGCCTTTGCGATCTCCTCCCGGTAGATTGCATCCGCATCCTGCACCATGCGCACCTTTTCAGCCGTCACCTCGCCGATGATCCGAACCCCGAGCCCCGGACCGGGGAAGGGCTGCCTGTATACCAGATGCTCCGGAATTCCCAGCTCCAATCCGGCCTTTCGAACCTCGTCCTTAAACAATAAGCGCAGAGGCTCTATAATCTCCTTGAAATCCACATAATCAGGAAGCCCGCCCACATTATGATGGGATTTGATCACGGCGCTCTTCCCAAGACCGCTCTCAATCACATCCGGATAAATCGTTCCCTGTACCAGGAAATCCACTGCGCCGATCCTTTTCGCTTCCTCCTCAAAGACACGGATAAATTCCTCGCCGATGATCTTACGCTTCTGCTCCGGCTCTTCCACACCCGCCAGCTTCTTATAAAATCTCTCCTGCGCATTTACCCGGACAAAATTAAGATCATAAGCTCCCTTTGGCCCAAAGACCGCCTCCACCTCGTCGCCCTCGTTTTTTCGAAGCAGACCGTGATCCACAAAAACACAGGTAAGCTGTCTGCCCACCGCCTTTGCCAGAAGAACCGCCGCCACAGAGGAATCCACACCGCCGGATAGCGCGCACAGCACCTTGCCGCTTCCCACCCTCTCTCGAATCTGGCTGATCGTAGTCTCCACAAAGGAATCCATCCGCCAGTCTCCCTTGCAGTGACATACCTTATAGACAAAATTGGAAAGCATCTTCATGCCCTCCTGAGTGTGCATGACCTCCGGATGAAACTGAACCGCATACAGCCCCCTGGCCGCATCCTCCATGGCCGCCACAGGACAGACGGACGTACGGGCCGTAATTCTGAAATCTGCGGGTGCGCTCTCGATATAGTCCGTATGGCTCATCCAGCAGATCGTCTCGTCGGACACATCCTCAAAAAGCACGGAGCCCTTATCAACCTCCACCCGAGTCTTTCCGTATTCGCTGACCGGAGCCGACTTCACACTGCCGCCGAGAAGATAAGCCATCAGCTGAGAGCCGTAGCAGATCCCCAGAATCGGAATGCCCATTTCAAAAATCTCCCTTCCGCATCTGGGAGCGTCTTCCCCGTAAACACTGTTCGGGCCTCCCGTAAAAATAATGCCTTTGGGATTCATCTCCTTCAGACCTTCCAGACTGATGCTATAGGGATGAACCTCACAGTAAACATTACATTCCCGAACCCTTCTTGCAATCAGCTGATTATACTGACCGCCAAAATCAAGCACAACGACCATTTCCTTTTTCATACTTACACTCCTCCGCCTTCCGGGTATTCCCTCTGCCGCTGTATGCGGCATCAACCTTCTTTTCTATGTCTTTCCTATTATATAAAACAGGCAGAAAGCTTGTCAAAACATTCTTTTCTGCCTGTTTATATGTAAGACTCTGCCTATGCGCCGGCCTTACTGTCGTCCATATAGCGTTCCCACTTATTTCCCCGGTATCTGATTCCGTAGCAGAGCGCCCGAAATGCCCAGTCAATGGTCATGGCTACCCATACTCCCAGAAGTCCGGCATCAAAATATCTGCTGAACACATAAGCAAAACCGATCCGGAAAATCCACATTGATGCGGCCGCTATTATCATGGTCCATATTACATCTCCCGCAGCCCGCAGGGTGTTGGGCATCGTGAAGGAGGGAACCCAGAAGATCACTGCAAGAATCGTATGATACCGCAGAACCTCAATCGCAAGATTCTCCGTCTGAGGTGTCAGCTGATAAATTTTCAGAATCCATGGGGCAAAAATAAAAAGAATCCCGGATATTGCTGTCATGCATATTACCGCCGCACACATAAGCTTTCTGGTATAATATCTTGCCTGCTTGAAGTCTCCTGCGCCGATACACATGGAGGCCACCGAGAGGAGCGCCATATTGATTGCCTGCCCCGGCAGGATGTTGAAGCCGGCCAGAGTGTTGCAGACGGCATTCGCCGCTATTGCATATGTTCCAAAGGTGGAGATCAGGCTGAGAAGCAGGATCTTTCCCAGCTGAAACAGACTGTTTTCCAGACTGTTGGGAATTCCTATATACAGTATTTTCTTGATAATTCTTGCATTAATCTTCCATGTGACCTGACCCCTGAAATTTATTACCCGGTCTGAATGGAACATCAGATACATGATAATGACCGCCGCCACGATTCGGGAAAAGGTCGTGGCGATAGCCGCTCCCGCCACTCCGATCTTCGCTCCATATATCAGTATGGCATTTCCCACAAGATTGATCAGGTTCATGACAATAGATATGAACATGGTGGTCTTAGAATCGCTCATAGCCCGGAAGAGAGCCGCACATGCATTGTAAATTGCCAGCGGACAGATGGAAAGCGCCGTGATCACAAGATAGGTTGACGCATTCTTCATGACCTCCGGTTCCACCTTGCCGAATACGATCCTGAGCAGAGGGCTGTGTGCACCGAGAAACACCACCGTCACGATCAGCGAAAGGCAGATGGAAAAAAGCACAAGCTGCCATGCGGATCTGCTGGCGTTTTCCGAATCCTTCTGTCCCAGAAAATGGCCTGCGACCACGGCTCCGCCCGTGGAAAGCGCCGCCGTTATGTTAATCACAAGGATATTAATGGTGTCCACCAGAGAAACGCCGGAAACCGCCGCCTCCCCCACGCCCGCAATCATGACCGTATCAACCATTCCCACCAGAATAGCCAGAAGCTGTTCAAATATAAGCGGAATGATCAGCCTTTTCAGATCCTTATTTGTGTACAACATCGCTCTCCCTCACTTGCCCATGCATAGATAAATAATGACTGTATTTGTCATTATAGCACGAATCAAAAATACATCAATATCCTTCCGCATAAAAATGACGCTCCAGCCGTACTGAAACGTCATTCATTATTTTTCCTATTCATGCTGCATGTGCTGATATTTCTCCTTGGTTGCCATCCCGCCTCTGATATGACGCTCCGATTTGTTCACGTCCAATACCTTCCTTGCTTCCTTTGCCAGCGCCGGATTGACCTGCATCAATCTCTCTGTTACATCCTTATGTACCGTACTCTTACTGATCCCAAACTGTTTCGCAGTCTGCCTTACTGTCGCATTGTTTTCAATAATATAGTTGGCAATATCGATTGCGCGTTCCTCGATATAATCTTTCAAAGGAAATCCCCTCAGAATACTTTTTTACATTGTATGAGGGGTTGGGA
>CAJUIO010000185.1 GCA_910586025.1 uncultured Lachnospiraceae bacterium | reverse complement strand
AGCTTTTGAAAATGCTTGTTAAAGGTTCCGTCCACAAATCCCTCTTCGTCCAGATATGCTCCTGCGATCCGGTCAAAGCAGTTCCTCTTTAAGGTCATCCTCCTTGTGAGCTCCAGCATATCCTCCCGGTTGATCTTTCCCATTTCAGTTCATCCTCCTATGTTTCACCAGTCTTAATATATTTAAGGTCAACGCCGCGGGCCGGGGATGGCCCGACTGCGGCGTTGACCCACAGTTATTTTTCATGCTCAAAACGTAAGCAGATCATATTCGTACAACGCCTTTAACCCAAACGTCCTTGTTCCGTCATCAAACTGAATCACAGCCCTGTCTCTCTTTACCTCCACAACCGTGCCCTCACCCAGCTTCTTATGCTTGACAATCAGGCCAATGCCGATATCGGCCACAAACCTCTCAAACTCCTCTGCGCAAAAAGTCTTTTTCTTAACCGCATACAGCGGGGCAGCGCCGCCCGCCATATTACTTTGCCCTGTCCCCCTGCTCTTTTGCCGCACATCCCCCAGGCCGTTATCCGCATCCCTTCCCTGATACGTCAGCTCCTCGCAAAAAGATGATTTCTGATCCAGCTTAAAAACGGAAAGACTGTTTTTGGCCCGGGTAACGCCCACGTAAAACAGGCGGCGCTCCTCTTCATAGGCCTCCCGCTCCTTCCTGTCCATCGCAGCAATACTCTTCGGCATGTATTCCGGAAACACGCCGTCCACAATATCCAGCAGATAAACCGTGTCGTATTCCAGACCCTTACTCGAATGAATCGTTGACAAAATGATTGGCTGTATTTCCTGCTGCCCATCCCTGTTTTCAGGGTGCCTTTCCACCTGAACATCCTGCTTTTTGCTCATAATCTCCTGCAGCTCGTCCAGTCTTTCCAGAATTCTCAGGGGCGAAGCCTCATTCTGCGCAATCGCCTTTAAGATAAAAATCCTGCCGTCATCCATACCCATACGGTCCATATAGTCCTTATATCCCATGTAATACAGGATCCGATTCAACGCCGCCCCCGCCCGCTCCGACAGCATACATCTTAAATGCGTGCTGATCAGCTTACAGCTCTCCTTCGTCCGATCCGGCAGCTGTCCGTAACGGATTGCCGTCTCCAGCACCTCCCTGTCCTCCTGTCTGCTGATCCCGCAGATCCGGACAGCCTCCTGCTTATTGATATAAGTGGCTACCTTATAATAAATCTGAAGAAACAGCTCCGTGTCCTTTGGATTCATGGCAAAGTGGATAATGTTCCGGATATCCTGCATGGTGCGGTGGGTAAAAAAGGTCAGCTCCGCATTACGGATCCGATAGGGAATTCCCTGCCGTTCCAGCAGATCAACAAGGGGCAGCGCACTCTCATTGTTCCGGTAAAGCACCGCCGTCTGCCCCCTGCACTCCCCGGCCGCTTTGGCCAGATAGGAGTACTGGGCCTTTCGATCCCCAAGGACAATCCTCTGTATCCTGGCATCTCCGTCCCTGGCCGCCTTCATATGCTTCCGGCGGCGAAGCGTATTCCTCTGGATAAACCTGTCCGCAGCCTCCACGATCTTTGCATCGGAGCGGAAATTTTCCTCCATGAGCAATATTTTTGCTCCCGGATGATCCCTCTCAAAGGAGAGCAGCGCTTCCGGAAAAGCCGCGCGGAATCCGTAAATACTCTGATCCTCGTCTCCCACCATAAACAGGTTATCCCCGCCTCCTGCCAGAAGCCTTATGATCTCATGCTGGATCCGGGAGGTATCCTGCGCCTCATCCACACAGACATAGGCATATTTATTCTGAAAATACCGCAGTACCTCGGGACTTTTTCTCAATATTTTGTAAGCATATACCATCTGGTCATCATAATCTATCAGGCTCCGGGTGCGCAGCTCACTGCAGTAGGCCCTGTAAATACCGGATATCCTGTACCCGGCTTCCTCGTCCATCCACTCAATTTCCTCTTCCGTGAGCATCCTGTTTTTAATATATGTAATCGCCGTCCGGATCCCCTGCAGATCGCTTTCCGTGGCATAGCTTTCCTGTATTCTTCGAAAAATATCCGCGAGCAGCTTCGAGAGCAGCTCATTGTCCGTTGCCAGGGAAAACGGGACTTTTCCTATTAAATTCCCATAATACTGTATTACCTTGGCACAGATTCCATTAATGGTGCGGAATTCCAGCCGTCTCCTGAGTTCATCGCCAAAGACCGCACAAAACCGCCCCGCCATGTCACGGGCGGCGGCTACCGTGTAGGTCACCGTGAGAATCCTTTCGGGAGCAATCCCCATACCATAAATCATATAGCCCAGCCTTGTCACCAAAACCGTGGTCTTCCCGCTTCCGGGTACCGCAAGAAGAAGAACCGGCCCGTCTGTGGAACGGACCGCTTCCGTCTGCTGCGAATTCAGACAGATATTAAATTGGCTGCAGAACTGTTCGTATGTCATAATTTTTCCTTAAAAAGCATGCGGCAAATTTGTTTCTCCAATTATAAAAGATTTCTGTTGAAAATTCAAACAGATCCATCTATACTTTATACGTTATCTATTGACGCTTATTATTACGCTTATCCAAAAGAGGACACAATATATGACTTACCATGACGGTGCATCCAACACCGGGCCCAATGCCCCCTGCTCCTTTTTCACGAACGAATATACGCTGACAAAAGAGATTTGTGCGCAGACGGAGCCTTCCAGGCTCGATATCGGAATCGCCTTTTTAATCGTTGCAGGTGCATCAATACCTATAGCCTACATCCTGATTTTCCTTTCCAGGCTCTCCGAAATTCCCGCTCTGCTCCACGCATACTTCTCCTCCTCATCATCCACAGTGGTCTTCAACCCGTCAGGAGGCATTTACGCCGCACCCGGTATCTCCCTCGTCTTCGCAGGAGCCGCCATACTTATGATAAAGTCCTTTCCCCGCCTGGTCGGAGAGAAACGCTTCAAGGAACAGTTAAAGCTGGTGCCGAGCGAAAAGAGATGTGTTAATTTCTATGATCAATATGTGGAAATAAAGGGAAAATTCAGCAAAAAAATACCTTACAAGGAGCTCATGCGTACCGGAGAGACCCGTAACCTCTATCTTCTCTTCTTTACGGAGAAAAGAATCGTGATCCTCCACAAGGCCGGCTTTTGCAAGGGCACTCTGCCCGAGCTGAAAGCCTTTGTCAGAAAACGCAGAACCCTGCACTCTAAGCTGTACGGGCTTCTCCGGTGGCTTCCGGTGATATTTGCCCTTGCGCTGAATCTTTGGCTTCTTTCATCAGAATTTTAGAGCGGACCATATTCAGTCATTTATCTGTCTGTCTATCTGGTTCTTGATATGTAACGGCAAATTATTGTTCTGGTAGCCATGGTAGCAATTTTCATGATGTCTTTGAAAGCAATAATATTGGCCGTATTTCTTTCCATACAAATTGTTGTCAATAGTAACAGCATGGTTTAACGCTTCCTGCGCCTGTGCATCATCCAAATCCATAGCCTCCACATACCTTCCGGCCGCATCCCAATAAGCTTCCTTCCTGTGCTTCGGATTTGCCTCATAGTGCCGGATTCCCAAAAGCCTTTCATTCTCCAGAATATGAGACTGTGTTGCAATGTTTTTTA
>CAJUIO010000184.1 GCA_910586025.1 uncultured Lachnospiraceae bacterium | reverse complement strand
GCCATTGACAGGACGGAGTGGGTGGAGGAATCCGTGATCACCGGTTTTCAGGAAGACTATACCCAGTATATCCCAAGGGGCTATTATGAGGGAGACGAAAAGCTGGAATCCTACTTTAAGGCCATGATGTGGTACGGAAGAACGCATTTCCGGCAGGAGGATGAGGATCTGGACCGGAGCGCCCTGCTGATTACCTGGGCGCTTCTGGAGGATGAGCAGGCCTATGACCTGTGGGAGGCCGTCTATGCGGTGACAAGCTTCTTTGCGGGAGCCAGCGACGATCCCGGCGTGTGCGAATACGGGCCCATGATAAGGGAGGCCTACGGGGAGGATTTTTCCCTGGAGGCGCTTGTGGGGGATGAGGAAGGATTTGCAAAGTTCCGCACTCTTACTTCCTCCGTACCGGCTCCGGTCATCAATTCCATTCCCATAGGCGACGGGGAGGACAATGTGATTCCGGGATTCCGCTTCATGGGACAGAGGTTCACCATTGACGGGGCCATCATGCAGCAGCTGATCTATCAGAACGTGAAGGAAAACAGTGCCGGGGAAAGGCGTATGCTCCCGGATGTGCTGGACGTGCCGGCGGCTCTTGGCAGCGATCTGGCGCTTCGGATTCTGCAGGAAAGCGGCGGGACGGATTATCCGGGCTATCTGGAAAACATGGAGAAGCTGAGAGCGGGGCTTTCGAAGGAGAATGAAACGCTCTGGTCGGCCAGTCTGTATGCCGGCTGGCTCCACATTCTGCGGCCGCTCCTTATCGTCAAGGGAGAGGGATATCCCATGTTCATGCAGGGGGAGCAGTGGGCAAAGAAGAATCTGGAGTGCTTTGCCGGCAGCTTCACGGAGCTCAAGCATGACACGGTGCTGTACAGCAAGCAGGTGATTGCTGAGATGGGGGACGGCGGTTATGAGGAAGAATCTGACGACCGGGGTTATGTGGAGCCGGAGCCTCTTGTATATGAGAGATTCGCCCGTCTTGCCAGACAGACCGCACAGGGCCTTGAGGGGTACGGGATGATAAGCGAGGCCGCCAGGGAGGATCTGATGCGTCTTGCCGAAATGGCGGACCGTCTCCGTGTGATCTCGGAAAAGGAGCTCAGGGACGAGGTCCTGACCGATGAGGAGTATGAGTTTATCAGGGGCTACGGCGGCAGTATTGAGCATTTCTGGTATGAGGCGGTGAAGGATGAGGGAGAAAGGGACATGATCACCAGCCAGGAATTTCCGGCGGCAGTGGTTGTGGACATCGCAACGGATCCCAATGGCCGGATTCTTGAGGCGGCCACGGGAAATCCGTCTGTTCTTTATGTGGTGGTAAAGGTGGACGGCAAGGTGAAGCTTGCCAGCGGAAGCGTCTACTCCTTCTATCAGTTTGAGTGGCCTCTAAACGACAGGCTCACGGATGCGAAATGGTGCCAGATGATGGGAATTGCCCCGGATGAGGAGGGATATCTTAGCTATGATACCTCGATTGACCAGCCGCAGTGGACACAAAGCTATCGGTTTAAGTGGGAATAGGAATTCAAAAAGAATAGTTATGGTCTTAATGGCGCTGGTATGCACCGGCGCCGTTTTGTATCTTCTGTGGGATCATGGTGCTTTTCTGCCTGTCTGGATCTCCTGGCAGAGCGGTGCGGTCACTGACGGGCAGTCAGAGTGTGAGATTCTGTTAAGAGACAGAAGAGTGACGGTTCAGAGGCGGGAGGAGATCCTGTGGGAATCCCCGAAGGAAGTGAAGGTCCAACAGGCGCTGTGGGCGGATGTGGACAATGACGGGAAAGAAGAGCTGGTTCTTCTTTGCTGGAAGAAGGGACGATATGGGAAAAGCCGCCCCTTCTGGGTGGAGAGGGATGAGAAAAAGTGGTCTCAGCATCTGTTCGTGTACGAGTATGATCAGGGCGTGATCCGGTCAAAATGGATGTCCTCCTATCTTGGCATGGATGTGGAATCCGTGGCTGTAAATGGGGAAAAGGCCCCGCTTTCCCGCCTTTACCTGACGGACCGGGAGGGGAAGGTGAGCTGCTGGAGGTGGGACTTCTGGGGGTTCACAAAGGAGGAGAGAGAAGTTACCTTTGTGGTGTTTGGGGATAATTTGATCCACGAGCCCATTTACCGCTATGGGTTAATTCATGAGGGTTCCTTTGATTTTTTGTATGATAACTTTGAGGATATTATTTCGGAAAACGACATTGCCGTGATCAATCAGGAGACGCCTCTTACGGACAATCCCTCCCGGTACGGCGGCTATCCCAGATTCGGGACTCCGGCCCAGGTGGGAGAGGCCATTGCGGACGCAGGTTTTGCGGTTGTGACCTGCGCTACCAACCATGCCCTTGACAGGGGAGGGGAAGGCGTCAATTTCACGAAAAAATTCTTTGATTCCAGAGGGATCACGTGTCTTGGCATCCAGACGCAGGAGGAGAGGCGGTACCGCCCCTTTGAGGTGGTAACCAGGAACGGGATCCGGTTTGGAATGCTCAACTATACATATGGGACGAACGGAATTGCCGTTCCAAAGGAAAATCCCTGTATGGTTCATCTTCTGGAAAATGAGGATCAGATCCGTGAGGATATTGCGGGGGCAGGGCAGGAGTCTGATTTTGTCATGGTGTTTGTGCATTGGGGAACCGAGGGGACGGAAGAGATCGACGAGTTTCAGAAAAAATGGACGCAGGTGTTTCTGGAGGCCGGGGCGGATGCGGTCGTCGGCACGCATCCCCATGCCCTTCAGCCCTTTGAGATGCTCAAACGAAAGGACGGGGGAGAGATGCTGGTGTATTATTCCCTGGGAAATTTCGTGAGTGCCCAGAATGAGAGCGTCTGCGTTAAGGGCGGTATGGCAGAGTTTACCGTATCGCTCACCAAACAGGGATATCGGGTCACGGAGTATGATCTGCATCCCCTTGTGATTAACAGGGGGGAGAAGGGAAAATATGAGGTGGAGATTTTGCGGTGAGAGACAGGACGGAAAGCAATCTGTCCCGGAAAGGACAGGAAAAAGAATAAGGACAAATTTTTCACTCATACATTGTAGTAACAGACAGGATGGGTGAATTTTATGAATCAGTACCTGGAAAAATATATACGACGGGGAAAAAAGAGGGAAAAGACGAACAGGGGATTGAGGGATCTATTAAGAGGGATACTGCCTGAGCGGAAAGAGGGACAAAGCGGCGAGGAGTATGCAAAGCAGAGAATGCTTTGGGGGTTAAAATGCGGAGTTTACGCCCTGGCCATGCTGGCGGTGGTGCGGGGTGTGCTGGTGACGGCAAAGGCCAATATCAGCGTGAGCAACAGCGTGAACGGGAAGGAGCTTCCGATCTACTGCGTGGAGACTGCGGAGCCGAAGGTGGCTCTGACGTTTGATGCGGCGTGGGGGAACGAGGACACGGCCAAAATTCTGGAGATTCTGAAAAAGCATGACGTGCATGTGACGTTTTTCATGACGGGCGGGTGGGTGGAAAGCTACCCGGACGACGTGAGGGCGATTCTGGCCGCAGGCCACGACCTGGGAAACCACAGCGAGAATCATAAAAACATGAGCCAGCTTTCCGACGACGTAAAGAAGGACGAATTGATGAAGGTCCATGAAAAGGTGCGGGATCTGACCGGCTAT
>CAJUIO010000183.1 GCA_910586025.1 uncultured Lachnospiraceae bacterium | reverse complement strand
CCGGTGAGAACGCCCTCATACACGCCCCTGATTCTCTTATACTGACCATACATAAAGCCGATTTCCCTTGCGCCGGTTCCGATATCTCCGGCAGGAACATCCGTGTCGGCTCCTATGTACTTGTTCAGCTCTGTCATAAAGCTCTGGCAGAACGCCATCACCTCCCTGTCCGATTTTCCCTTGGGATCAAAGTCGGAACCGCCCTTGCCGCCGCCGATCGGAAGGCCTGTAAGGGAATTCTTGAAGATCTGCTCAAAGCCCAGGAATTTGATAATACCAAGATTTACACTGGGATGAAGTCTCAGGCCGCCCTTGTAAGGTCCGATTGCGCTGTTGAACTGTACGCGGAATGCGTTGTTAACCTGAACCTGCCCCTTGTCGTCCACCCAGGGAACGCGGAATAAAAGCTGTCTCTCCGGTGTAACCAGTCTCTCAAGAAGAGCGTCTCTCCTGTATGCTTCCTCGTTCGCCTCAATTACCACTCTGAGGGACTCGAGAACCTCTTTCACGGCCTGGTGAAATTCAGGCTGGGCTGGGTTCTTCTCAACTACCATCTGATAAACCTCATCAACATATGACATACAATATGTCCTCCTTTAAATTTAGTATTATAATATATCTGTATTCTTGTATACAATCGGTATTGGAAAATACCTCCTGCACATCCTTTTGTATTATACACTGCATAACCCCAAAGCACAAGATACTTTAAGAAATTAAATCAAAAAAGTTTACAGATACTTTTTCAGTCTCTCTATATTCTTCTCCTCAAAATCCATTAGCTCCTTGGCGATCTCCAGCGAAGCGCTGCCGGCATTCTCATTGTGGTTGATCGTCTTCCACATATCCGTAAGCCCCCGGTTGCTGCCCTGTATCATCATCTCCGCAATATGTCCGGTACTGGTATTGAGCAGCGTATTGCCCATGATGGCTCCTCTCAGCATCATATCCTGAACATTGCTGCCCTGATATCCCTCCGCCCTGGCATCAAGCAGTTTGCCTGTAGCCTTATTATAAATTTCAGCATATTTCATTCCCTGTCTGGAAATCTGGACAGCCAGCTCGTCATCATATACCTTGCTGCTGATGGATTCTATAGCCTTCATTGCCATGTCCGTATTCTTCTGTACCCCCTGCAATACCTTGATATCGTCACCTCTCATATTGACTGACCTCCTGTTTGAACATTCGTGTGCCGCCTTGCGGCCACCGCCATATGGAAAAGATCTGCGCCCGGCGCAAAAAAAACAGAGCAGATCTCCTCTACTCTGTCTATTCTTACCATATGTCTGTCTTTTCATTCCGACTTTTCAAAAGGATATACAATTCCCCACTTTGCCCTAAGCCCGTCCATAATCTCCATCATGCGTATAATCTCGCTATGAGGCATTTCCCCGCACTCGATCTCGCCGTTTTCCAACGCTTTGATACAGGCCTCCACCTCATACTCATAGCCGCTGATCTGCCTGGGCCGTTTATAAGATGCGATCTCCTTATACCTGGGATCAAATACTGTAATCGACTCATAATTGTTAATATTCTCAATAATGGCAAAACCCTTGGTTCCGTAGATAATACCTTTTCTGTCGCTGAGAGATATCATGGAGCTGTTCAGCACCGCCATCCTTCCGTCCTTATAATAAATCGTAATGCTGTTCTGCTCATCCACGCCGGTTTTTGTATAAGTACAGGATGACTCAATCGTCTCTATATCATCTCCAAAAATCATGGAGGCGAAATTCAAAGTATAAACTCCAACGTCCAGCAGCGCTCCTCCTGCCAGGGCCGGCTCCTGAAGCCGGGCAACCCGTTCAATCAGGTACCCGAGATTTGCCGTCAGTGTCTTTGGCTCTCCGATGATCCCACTGCCAAGAACCTCCCGGATCGTGGCGAGCATCGGCATATACCTTGTCCATATGGCCTCTGCAAGAAGCACTCTTCTCTCCTGCGAAATCCGGATGAGCTCCTTTGCCTGAGCCGCATTCGCCGTAAAAGCTTTTTCGCACAGGACGGGTTTTCCGTTTAGCAGACACAGCTTTGCATTCTCATAATGCTCGGAATGAGGCGTGGCTATATAGACCAGATCCACCTTGCTGTCTGAGGCCAGCTCTTCGTAAGAGCCATAGGCCTTTTTGCAGCCGTACTTTTCCGCAAAGACATCTGCCTTTACCTTTGATCTGGATGCGACGGCGTACAATCTGACATTTTTCATTCTCTTTATGGTATCTGCCATCACGCCGGCGATATTTCCCGAACCTATAATCCCGATATTGTACTTCTTAAACATAACGCCCTCCGGAAGGTCTATTCCACATAGTCTGATTTTACATAACCAGTTTCACCGTTATATTTTACTCTCGTCCATCCGTCAGCCTGCTTCATGAGAAGCTCAAGCTTTTCTCCCACATAGGCCGTGCCCAGGGACTCTGATTCCGTGCTTGCGCTCTTGCGCACACGCACATTTTCCTTAACCTTCACAGTTCCGAGGCTTTCCTGTGCGGAAGCCGTCTCCTGCGGCGTATCATTCTCAGGTTCAGCCTGCGCAACGTCAACGGACACCTCGGAGGTTACCTCAAGATAATCACTCTTGATAAACGCTTCCTTTCCGTTGTACTCTACCTTGCTCCAGCCGTTTCCTCTCTGCTCGAGGAGCTTAAATTCCTGTCCCACCTGGGCCTTATCAATTTTGTCAGCGGTCTCGCTGTCCGAGGTTCTGATATTAACCACGTCCGTGGCCTTCGCCATCTGGACTACGTTTGGTGCTGTCGTCTCCCCGTCCTGCTGTCCTTCCTCCTGACCCTCCTGCGCCTGTGCCTCTTCCAAAGCAGGAGCCGCCTCATTCTGAGCGGCTTCCTCCGCTTCCGGCTGTTCCGCCTTCGCAAGGATTTCGCCGACCTCCTCATTGATCTTTTCCTTCAGGTAAGCCACAAACTCATTCAGCTCTTCGTCGCTGGCAAGGAATTCGTTGTACTCCACGACAACCTTGTTGTTGAGATCCACCACGTCATCCTGCAGTGTTACCTCCTTGATATAATTCCACACGGAATCATCATAGGTGCCGTCGTTGATAAAAAACTCATTGTTCTCATTCTTTCCGATATAGTAAGTCTGCATTCCGGGAAGCTGCTGGTCAATGTCATTAAACTTCACTTCGGAATACACATAGGCAACGTAGGTGTTCTCCTCAAGTCCCGGCTTGGTATAGACATCCAGAACAGGATATTCTTCAATATATTTACTCAATTCCTCCACACGTATCTTTTCGATTTCATTCAGATAAGTGTTAAGCGCTGAAACCACCTCAATGTCACCGGATGCCTGCGCATCATAGTAGGTTCTCAGCATATCGTTGACTTCCGGGTATGCGTTTTTTTCCAGTTCGAAAACGGGTGCGGGCGTGGCCTTTTCCTGCATCTGATCAGCTTCCGCCTCCTGCGCAACATTGGCTGCAGCCATCTCGGCTTCCTTCTCCAGCTTTTCGCTGCGGTTGGCATTAATGGCAAAGAACACTGTGACAAGCACACAGACCACAAGAACAATGGGCATTACAATTTTTGTATGATCCATAACCCAGTCACCTGCCGCCATGGATTTTTCCTTTAAAAAATGCGTTTTGTTCTGATTGGATCGACTCATTCATTCACCTTTCTCATTTTTTTAAGCTTACGTATGATTTCAGGGTGATGTAAATGCACCCGACAGGACTCGAACCTGCATTAAAGGCGTCGGAGGCC
>CAJUIO010000182.1 GCA_910586025.1 uncultured Lachnospiraceae bacterium | reverse complement strand
AAATGTATAATTCGCTCATCAATCCTCCGAACTACACTATTAGTGTATGCAGTAAAATATTTTAACCAAAATCCACGAGCTGTTGGATTAAAACTTTCAAAATCCACTCCAAGTTTGGTATAGCCTTCTCTTTTCAACACAGATATGGTAAAGTTCAGTAAATTTTGATATAATCCCTTACCCCTGTATTCCGGCAGACAGTATGCACCTCTGATATGACGATATGTGTCGCCCATTGCAACAAACGTTTCGCCGGGAACCGAAATTTTTACAAACGCACATATTTTTCCGTTCTGCTTTGCCACAAAGTAACGTGCCCCTTCCTGCATTGAAGATACTACAAACTCCTCTCGTGTTTCGGGCTCACGATTCATAAAGAAAGGGCTTTCTCGGTAATGTTGATATAATGCTAAATAGAGTGGATAGATAAAATGACATTCCGCTTTTGACAATTCGGCTAAATCATAGCCGATGCAAAATTCACAATTAATCAATTCCATCGGACGGATAGCATCTAAACAGCGTAAACCGAAGCCGTAACGGAAAAACTGTTGTTGAAGTTCTTCATCATGGGCGTATAAGCAGATTGCATGGGAAACTGCCCCGGTCTTTATCCATTTTTCTCCTGCCGCCTGATACATGGCTGCATAAATTTGGGGGCGGTTTTTGGAAACGGCTGCATTTGCACCCATAGGAGAAAAAATCCCTCTCACATCAGTGGCGCGAAACGCATTGTCAAAGGGTTCACAACAGCACAAGAATCCTATCATCTTTTCATTTTCAAATGCAGCAACACCCAATCCATTTTCGGCAAAACCGTTTAAGTCAGGAATATCACACACTTGTGGCAGTTCTTTTACATATTGCCGCTCATCATTATAATTTGCAAGGGCAATTCCCATTGCTTCTTTAACGTGCTTTTTTTCAAAATTTAATATATTCATCAATCTCTCCTTATTGTCTACGGAGAGCTAAATTATAGTCACCCTCCGTGTTTGAATACAACTACCATTATTTTTCATATCACATCATCTCCTTTACATGAAAATATCTATATAAACACAAGAAAATCTTGTGATAAATATCACTTAGTCATCCCACTCTTTTTGTTTATTCAATTTCTATCATCTTTTTATCCCATTCAAGATAACCTCAAATCCCGTTTTCTCATAAAATGGTTCATTTCCTTTGGCTGAAACGCCTCCCGATTCATTTTTCCACACCTATTTTCCTTATAATATCATTTACATTTTCCCGCACCTCTTTGGTGCCGTCCACCCGTATCACTGGACAGCCCAGGGACTGCGCCCATTCTCTCACGAATTCTTCCGTCCTCGATTGGGCCATATGAAAAAACCTTTTCTCCTGCTCATACAGATCACCTCCGGGGAGCATTCGATCGCCAAACGTTTCAAAAGAACGGTTTTTCACCCGCTCCATCCGAATCTCTTTCGAAACCTCTATCAAAACCACATACCGGTATAATGACGTGATCTTTTCCCCATAATTCCCCTTCCCGGACAATCTCTCCGGCTATGTCCAGTACGGCTTCTGATCCTTGTGGGTAAAGTTCTTCATCTGCTCCTGATACCCTCGCAGGATTTCCTCGTATTGCTCCCGCTGCTGTCCCGCAATCCTTCCGGATTCCTCCATGCTTTTCAGCCTTCTCTCAAGCTCCTTATTTTTCTTCTTGTTCTTCAAAAATTCAAACATCTCTGATCTCCCTGTATTTTTTCATACCGCCGCCCGGAAAGCCGTTCGGGTTAATTTTAATTATATCAATTTCATGTACCATCTGTCATCCTGAAATTTACTATACCGGGTCTGGCTGCTTGATAAATCCTTTTTCCTGTGATACGATTGAAAACACAGCAGTTCCAATAGAATTGCGCAGTAACACCGACCGGCTTTTGGGAAGGAGGGCATGAAAATGGGCAGATTCGTAAATCCTGACAACAGTGCGTTTCAGGTTGCTCTTAATTCAGATATTTATGTAGATAAGTCAGGGCTGCTTGAATATCTCAACGGTGCGATGAATACGGACCGCGCTCTGATTTGCAACAGTCGTCCCCGCCGGTTTGGAAAATCAGTCACCGCTAATATGCTTACCGCATATTACAGCAAAGGCTGTGATTCAGCGCAAATGTTTGAAAAGCTGGAAATAAGCAAAGACAAAATGTTCAGAGAGCATCTCAACAAATACGATGTGATTCATTTTGATGTACAGTGGTGCTGTATGGATGCAGGCTGCGCCGCAAAAACAGTTGCGTATATAAACAGCAGCGTAATCGGGGAAATGAAGGAAATATATCCAGGCATCATTCCTGATACTGCACAGACCTTATATGGCGCTATGTCCTGTGTCAATGCCGTAACCGGCAAAAAATTCATTGTCATTATCGATGAGTGGGACGTGCTGATTCGTGATGAAGCGGCAAATCAGACGGTTCAGGAGGAATATATCAACTTTCTGTGCGGAATGTTCAAAGGAACGGAACCGACCCGTTTCATCCGCCTTGCCTATCTGACTGGAATTTTACCGATTAAAAAGGTAAAAACACAATCCTCCTTAAATAATTTTGATGAGTTTACAATGCTGGACGCAAAAATATTTGCCCCTTACATTGGTTTTACGGAAGGCGAAGTAAAATTGTTATGCGAAAAGTACGGGAAAAGCTTCGAGGAGGTAAAGCGCTGGTATGACGGATATGTCCTTGAAGAATATCAGGTTTACAATCCAAAGGCCGTAATAGGTGTTATCACCTGGAATAAGTTCCAGAGCTATTGGTCAAACACAGGCTCCTATGAGGCAATTCTCCCTCTCATTAACATGGATTTCGACGGGCTTAGAACTTCTGTTATCGAAATGCTGTCAGGCGGAGCCGTTGAGGTAGCGACAGCTTCCTTCCAAAATGATACCGTCAGCTTTACAGACAGAGATGATGTACTGACTTATCTGATTCATCTCGGTTATCTCGGTTATAATCAGCGGAATCATACAGCATTTATTCCAAATGAGGAAATTCGTCAGGAGTTTACGGCGGCTACCAGACGGAGAAAGTGGAATGAACTGATCGAGTTCCAACGCAAGTCAGAAGAGCTTCTGGATGCAACGCTTGATATGGATGAAGAAGCAGTTGCCTGCGGCATAGAAAAAATCCATATGGAATATGCCTCCACCATCCAGTATAACAATGAAAATTCCCTCAGCAGTGTATTGACAATCGCCTATTTGAGCGCTATGCAGTACTATTTTAAACCCGTTCGGGAAATGCCGTCCGGAAGAGGATTTGCTGATTTTGTATTCATCCCGAAAACAGAGTATGCGTCTCAGTACCCGGCATTATTGGTTGAGTTGAAATGGAATAAAAGTGCTGACACTGCTATCCAACAGATAAAAGAAAAAAAATATCCGTCAGCACTTGAATCTTATACGGATAATATTCTGCTGGTAGGAATCACCTACAATAAAAAAAACAAAGAGCATCAATGCAGGATTGAAATGCTTGACCACAAATCCTAATGCACACTCTTCATGCGCCCGGAGGAATGACCGTATTCCGGATATCCTATCCCATCCTCTTTGCCGGATGAATCCACTTCCCGCTTTTGAGGCGAGGAGGCGGAAATAGCCGCCTCCCCCAGCCTGCCAGCCATGACGGTATCCATCAAATGTTATCATTCCTTAACCGCACCGATGGAAATACCCTTGACGAAATATTTTTCAAAGAAGGGGA
>CAJUIO010000181.1:1290-3818 GCA_910586025.1 uncultured Lachnospiraceae bacterium | reverse complement strand
CCTGTCATCTGACTGCCCCTTTCAGAATATGCGTCCCTTCCTGCCGCCTCTATCCTAATAATATCATATATCAGAGATCACGGTTGTTCAAGGCCTGTGCAAAATTCGCTCTTATGTTTTGTAAGCTTGTACAGCCCTCCGGCCTGTGATATGATGGACGGGAAAGGGGTATTATTATGATAAGAGAAGCGAAAAGAGAAGATCTGAAGGAAATACTGGAATTATATCTGTGCCTGCATGAGGAGTCCGTTCCGGAGCCCTCCGACCATCTGTCGCAAACCTGGGGCCAGATTATTCAGGATCCGAACCACCATTTAATCCTGAATGAGGTGGATGGGCGGATCGTTTCCTCCTGTGTGTGCGTCATTATCCCAAACCTCACAAGAAATGTGCGCCCCTATGCCTTTGTTGAAAACGTGGTCACTCACATCGACTTTCGGGGCCAGGGCCTCGCTTCCCAATGTCTGTGCCATGCGGAAAAAATAGCCCGGGATAATAACTGTTATAAAATGATGCTTCTTACCGGGAGCAAGACACCAAAGACCCTGGACTTCTACAAAAACGCAGGCTATAACAGCACAGACAAAACCGCATTTATCAAGTGGCTAAGCTAAAAAACCGGAAGGAGCTGTCCGAAGTGAAGAAACAAACAAAGCCATGGCTTATGAAATACACCCTGATTTTTGGATTACTATGTCTGATCGTCTATTCCCTCCATATTTATTACGGAAAATCCTTTGTATATTCAACCGAAGGCTTAAATGGGGACGGATTAATACAGAACTATCTTTCGCTTGCTTATTTGGGGAATTGGTTGAGGAGCATATGGAATAATTTCTTTGTAACTCATTCCTTTTCGATTCCCGAATTCGACCTGAGTATCGGCTTAGGGGCCGATATAATCACGACCTTGAATTTCTATATTCTGGGAGACCCACTAAACCTCCTTTCTTTTTTCGTTCCAATCCGTTACACTGAGATTTTGTATCATGTGCTTGTAATCGTCAGACTGTATCTGGCCGGAATTGCATTTTATGTATATTGCTTATATCATTCTTACGAAAGCAGACAAATATTACCCGGTGTGTTGATTTATGTGTTTTCTTTTTACACGATTTCGATTTCCGTACTGCATCCTCATTTTTTGAATCCATTAATCAGTTTTCCCCTGATTTTGTTGGGTATCGATAAGATATTGAAAGAAAAAAAGCCGTTTCTTTTTATTCTTTCCTGTGCGTTGTCTGCAATATGCAACTTCTATCTGTTTTATATGATGACCATTCTCATGTTTATTTATGGTATCCTTCGTTACGTACAGTATCATCGGGCAAATTTTCGTTTCCCTGCAATGATATGCGAAGCGGGTAAGTTTACAGGATATTATATCGTTGCCATTATGGTGGCAGCGCCAATCTTCCTGCCGTCAGCAGCCGCCATCCTGGGAAGCAAAAGGACAGGCATAAAAGATACTCCTTTTTTATATGAAATGATCTACTATTTAAAGCTGCCGATAGCCTTTATGAATGCCGATGCAGGCCATTATTCCGCTTTGGGCTATGGAGCCGTGGGAGCGCTTGCCATTTTCCTCCTTTTTCGGACAAAGCGAAAGGAAAAGGCCGGATTCAAGATCGCCTTTCTTGCGGGAACTGTTTTTCTTCTGTTCCCGTTTTTCGGCCATGTCCTGAACGGCTTTGGGTATGCGGTAAACCGTTGGGTATGGGCATACTGCTTTACCGTCTCATTAATCGTTGTTGAAATGTTCTATGAGATTGTGAAGCTTCCGACAGGGTATCTATGGGTTGTATCAGGAGCAACCATTTTGTTCCTGATTCCTTCTTTCCTGTACCGAATCGGAGCAGACAGATTAAAGCTTGCAGGCGCTTTTGCCGTGCTGATAATCTTTTTGTTCGTTCTTTCCGCCGTTATTGCGCTGTGTCGTCATAGCAAAAAAGGAACAGGGGGCGCTTACCTTCTGGTAATAGCCGTAAATATTTTTCTCAGCATGTTCAGCTTTTATTCACCCTTATCGGGAAACTATGTTAACGAACATGGGGATTTTGGAAATGCGTTCGCAGATTTGACAGGAGGGCCGCTTAGTATAAGCGGCGGAGCAGAGGATCTGGAAAAAGTGAGAATAGACACTTCAAATCTTTATTTTGGAGGTGTAAGGGCAAATTCGGCAATGATACATGACGTTAACAGTGTGGCGTTTTATTACAGCACGGTCAATAAATATGTAAATACATTCAGTCGTGAAAACCGGATTTCCACAAACTGGGAACACAAATATATAGATCTGGATGCAAGGGCAATACTGTCCGCTCTCCTGGGCGTAAAATATAATATTGTGAGAACCGGTGAGGAAGCCTTCCTGCCATACGGCTATGATACCAAGGTGCGGGAAGCTGATGGATATGCCATGTATGAGACTGAAAATTCGCTTCCAATGGCATTTCTGTATGATGCCGTTATCGGGGAGGAGGAATCCTCAAAGCTTTCGTTAACGCAAAAATGGCAGGCAATGCTGC
>CAJUIO010000181.1:0-1190 GCA_910586025.1 uncultured Lachnospiraceae bacterium | reverse complement strand
TTAATCAGCCCATGGAGAACCTGAAAGAACAGGTGACGGCGCTAAAAGAGGCAGCTGTGGCATACACCTTTGGGGAAGACAGCATATCCGTGCAGGCAAATGCCTCAAAGGCTTCTCTCCTGTATATAGCAATCCCCTTCAGCGAAGGCTGGAAAGCCTTTGTGGACGGTAAGCCCGCCAAAATAATAAAAACAAACGGCTTTGGAATGGGCCTGCTTCTTCCGCAGGGAGACCATGAGATTGCGTTCATTTATCACACACCCTTCATGCGTCCGGGAATCGTCATGATGATTTTGGGCCTGATCTGCCTGGTTTTCTTAATTCTCCGCCCGAAACCCGGCATCCGGTACAAACACACCGCACCGGAATAATGTCCGCACCGCATCCTCATACTCCGCGCCGGATTTTGCCTTGCGTATCCTCTTGATATGCTTTTGGCTGTCATCAAACAGAAACTGCATGTAGTTCCAGAGCTCCTTCATTTTAAACAGGACGTTGACATCTCCTGACATCACTTCCCGGTAATCCCGGTAGATTCTGTCATGAAACGCCTGCAGCGCTTCCTTCTCCAGCGCTTTTCCCGTAAGGATCAGGGAAAGCAGTCCCGGATTGGCAATAAGGCCTCTTCCAAGCATGATCCTGTCCGCCTCCGGGAAGCGCTCCGCAAATGTCCTGTAATCTTTTTCCGTAAAAATATCGCCGTTATAACAGACCGGTGCACGGCTCTCCGACAGAGCGCGGGCAAAGGCTTCCGGATCCGGGCGGCCGCCATAAAAATCCTTCCGCACCCTTGGATGCACGATCAGCTCCGAGAGCGGATACTGGTTATAAATTTCCAGAATTTTCCCAAACTCTTCCCCGCTCTCCATCCCGATTCTTGTCTTGACCGAGATCCGCACCCCGTCGGCACCGGCTTCAAAGACCTCATCCAGAAACCGCAGCAGATATTCCGTATCCGCCAGAAGGCCCGCCCCCTTTTTCTTGGAGACCACAGTCTGATAAGGGCAGCCAAGGTTCAGATTCACTTCCCGATATCCCATTTTGCCGAGATACCGGATGTAGTTTGCCGCCTCCCCGCCCTTGCTGCCAAGAAGCTGGGGGATCACCATCATCCCGCTGTTATTGTGCGGGTCAATCTCTCCCTTCTCCCTGCTTTTGGTGATGCCGTTCTGATTCACTGCGAGAAACGG
>CAJUIO010000180.1 GCA_910586025.1 uncultured Lachnospiraceae bacterium | reverse complement strand
CCGCACAGATACCCGCAGGCGTTCACTATGGTTTCCCTCCGTTTTCCCGCAATAAAGTAATAATCCAGCTGTTCCCCGCCCTCCGCACCAATCCAGGTCCCATAGGCCGGAAGATCACAGCAGATCACCTGTTCCTTGGAAGCGGCAAGTATTCCGTATCCCTTATCCGAGAACATAAGGGGCATCCTTCTTACGTCTGCGTGAGAGATATACCTGGCCGTCCCCCTGAGGCTTACATCCTCCTTCTCCGCTTCCCCGATACCATATACCTTCTCATCCTTTGCAAACTCAAGGAAAAGCCACTGTCTCTTCCTTCCGTCCGTTCCGGTCTCAATCTGTCTGCTCTCCTGCCTCCGCTCCGCAAGGAGAAGCCGCTTGTCCCTGGTCATGTAACGGATGGCACCGCTCCTTTTCTCCACCTGCAGACACAGCTCGTCCGTTGTCAGCTCCACGATGCCGGACACCTCCCGGTACATCCACATCGGGTCCGTGCGCCGGATGCGTATTTCCGGGTGTGTCACGTCCGCAATCTGCCCGCTTCTTTCAAAGGTGATTCTCACAATGGCGCTCCCAAGAGGACAAAGACGCAAAGTGCCGTACCGGCTCTGCAGATAAAGCCCGTCCTTCTGCTTCATCACCCACCGTACAGACAGGTCTATCTTCCCATGCCCCGCAGGGCGCAGAATCCCCGTGGCAGGCATATCTCCGAATCCGGGGCGCTGTGCGCCGTCCTTCCTCCGCTCTTCCGCCCTTTTCGATTCGGCTGACTTCATTTCCGACGCTTCCGCCGCCTTCGTTTCCGCTCTTCCCGGTTCCGCCCCCTTCGATCCGGTTCCTGCTGTTAAGGTGCCGGCAGTGTTTGCACGAGCGCCGGAGAGATATCTGGCAAGAAACGGCTTTTTATCATCCGGTGTGGCAGCCCTTCCGGCGGCAGCGCCGCCATCCGGCAGTGCTGCCGCAACAGGCCTTTTTCTGCCCGCCGTTCCGCCGGTTCCCGGGGAGGAGACCCTTTTTTCCGACAGAACTCCGTCCGCTGACAGAGCCTTTTCCGGTCCTATGACAGTCCCCGCATTTTCTTTTCCCGCCGGCCCGGTACGCAGCGTCTCCTCATCTTTTCCGGCCTGCCTTCTCTCCGGCAGAGGGTCTGCTATCAGTCCCGTGAGATTTCCCAGGTGAAGAACCACAAGCTCGTGAAGAGCCCGGGTCGCCGCCACGTAGAGAAGCTTGGCATGGCCGTCGTCAGACGGATATCCCTCCCTGGTGGGATTGAGAATCAGTACGGCATCGAACTCCAGACCCTTGGTATATTCCACCGGAAGTACCATGATCCCGGCTCCAAACACCGCCTTTTCCAGATCGCTCTCTCCCACGTCCACGTATTTGGAAAGCTCTTCCGAGACCTGAGCCGCCTCTCTCCTGTCCCTGCAGACCACCGCAATGGTATCAAGCCCCTTCTCCTGAAAGGAGCGGCAGACATCGGCCGCCTCCCGGATCAGCTCTTCTGGATCGGAAAGCTTCCGCACCCGAACCGGATTTCCGTGTCTTATAATCGGCTCCACCGGATAGCTGGAAAACTGCCCGTGATGAAGAATCCCGGTGGCAAAATCCGAGATCTCCACCGTGTTCCGGTAGCTCTTTTTCAGGATCCCGAAGCTGTCCATGGGATCGGGCAGGAGCAATTCCCTCAGCTCCTCCCAGTCGTTCAGTCCAAAGCCGAAGTGAATATTCTGGGATACGTCCCCCATAATCGTATAGGTGCATCCGCCGATACAGAATTTCAGACAGCGGTACGCCATCATTCCAAAATCCTGCGCCTCGTCAATGACCACATGATGCGCCTCGCTGATCACCTCCTGCTCCTTCACCCTTTTGTAAAGATAGGCCAGGGCCGCAAGATCATAGACATCAAATTCAAGATCCGGTATATCCACCTCCATTCCCTTTGCCGCCTGCCCGGCCAGGAATTCCCGGTAAAGATCAAAGATCGGCCGTTTCCATATCTTTTTCCCATATCGGCCCCGGTAAGCCTTTGTGATGGCCTTACGCTCCGCCTCCGTATATTTTACGCCCTTCCCCAGGAACTCGTCCTTCACCTTTCCCATCAGACGCTCATTGAGCATGTCGATCTTACTCTGAATGGAAACGGCGGGATTCTCCCTCAGATAACGCTCCACCGCCTCCCCTTCCAGAAGACACACAAGACGCCTTGGATCGCTCTTTCCCCCTGTCTCATCAAACACTCCCGTCTTTCCATTCCGGAAGCCCTCCACAAACTGCTTCGGGTCCAGAAAGACGCTCTTCGTGGAAATCATCTGCCTCTCCAGATCCACACAGTATTTCTCCAGATCTCGAAACCACTGGCTGCCTCCCTTGACCTTCCCCCTTTTCCCACTCTGATCCACACTCCTGATTCCGTATTTCTTCTCGTCCCAATCCTCATAGAGAAGGCGCACGAAGAGCTGTTCCATTGTCATCTGCCGCACACCGTACACATCCAGATCCGGCAGAACCCCCGTGATATAATTCAGCAAAATCCGGTTGCTTCCCACAATATAGAAATCATCCGGCCTGAACCGCTCCTCGTAATTGTAAAGGATATAAGAAATCCTGTGCATGGCCACCGTGGTCTTTCCGGAGCCCGCCACTCCCTGCACGATGGTGTTGTGATAGGGCGATTTGCGGATAATCTCATTCTGCTCCTTCTGGATCGTGGCTACGATCTCGCCAAGCACCGCCTCCTTGTTTTTGGCAAGATATTTCGTGAGAAGCTCATCATTTGCAATCACCTCGCTGTCAAAATAATCGAGAAGCCTTCCGCCCTCGATCTCGTAGGTGCGTTTTAGTCTCAGATCAATCCTTACCTGCACGCCGCCCGGCGCCTCGTAGCTGCATTTCCCAAGTCCGTTCTCATAATAAGCATTCGCCACGGGCGCGCGCCAGTCCACCACCATCCAGTGCGTGGTATCCTTAGAGATCCCGCCTTTGCCAATATAGAGAGATTCTTCCTTATTCAATGTCTCGTCATGAAAAATGATCCTGCCAAAATACGGCTTATTCTGCGCCTTTTCATTCCGCATTAGCGCCCTTTTCATATGCTCGTGCATGGTCACCGTATTGTTCAGGATGGTGAGCACTTCCACGTTATCATCATGATAATGGGCCAGCATCTCGTCGATATCTTCCTGCATCCTGGCAACCTCTCGCCCATAGTTCTCCAGGTTATCATTGACCACCGCAAGCGTCTTTCCAAGATAGCGCTCCTCCGCCTGCCTTGAAACTCCCCAGTCCTTCTTTTTCTTTTCCACGACCCGAAACCTCCCTGCTCTGTCTGTATTGTGTATGTTACACTATTTTAATAAATTAACCGCAAAAATACTAGACTTTATTTTTGATGTATGCTAAACTGAATAATGAAGTGTGGATAAAAATAGTTGATACTATTATCCATACTTTTATTTGTTTTCCAGAATATCCATATCATCTGTCAACAGCTCTTTACATCGTTGAGTCCGGTTACAACACTCCATTGTTTTACATTTCCCCTTTTCACGAATATAATTATAGTGAACGACAAAAATTTTTGTTTTTGGCGTTCGCCGCGCCGATTTTTGCTGCGTGCAAACGCAGAATATACCTTGCAAAAATCGTGCGCATCCCCCGGAGGGGTATAGTGAAGGACAAATTATTTTGTCGTTCACTATAGCACAGCCGATGGGAAACAAAAGCCGTCTTACAATGCGGCAAGACGCAAAACGCATGCAGAAACAGGAGGAAAGAAGATTGAAGGAAAGCATTGGAGAAAACATATGTGAATACCGTCA
>CAJUIO010000179.1 GCA_910586025.1 uncultured Lachnospiraceae bacterium | reverse complement strand
GGATTCCCGTTATAATCCACTCCGTTTGGATCTCCCGTCTTTACGAAATTGGTCCAGTAGGAGGTTACCTGCCTCGCCAGATCGTAATGCTTTCCCTCGAAGGGCCGCCAGCTGTTTCCTAAGGAATCAAACATAAACCACAGATCGGAGCCGTGGAAGGAGCCCGCATCATCTCCCGGAATATCATGGTCAAAGATACAGTAATAGACTCTCTGGCCTCTGGAGGACCGCAGTTCGCTAAATCCCCTGCTTCCGCCAAGGAAATTGTTGAAAGAATCACCGGCCGTGAGAGCGTCAGCCTCCTCATCATTGGAAACCTTTGCAAGGCTTAAAAATTCTTCCTTCTTATCCCCGTATTTTTCCGCCTTTTTCAGATAATCGGCATAGCTCATGGTTCCCTTGATAAAGCCGCTCTGGGTCTCACCCTGGCAGACGGACACGATCAGAGGAATATCCGCCACCCTGTCATTGTAATAGGCCGAAGGGGCCGATTCCCTGACAAACTTTCCATCCACGCACAGTCCAAAGGCATATCTCTTCTTCTCAAAGGCCTCCGCCAGCCTTCGCATCAGCTCGTGGGCATCTGTCCTTTTGGCCTCCTCCAGACTGTCGATCCCAATGGTATGAAGGAAATCTGCGCCGTACTTCTCCGCCTCAGCCAGAGTGGGAATGCCCGCTATTGGATTATCCTCGTCCCCGAACATCATGGAAACGCCTGACTGGATGATAGCGCCCTTTATGATACCGTCGTTCATGGTACTGCAGATCTGCGCCTGCACGCTGCGGGAGCCCGCGCTCTGTCCGCAGATCACGATGCGCTCCGGATCGCCGCCGAAGGCCCTGATATTGTCGTATACCCAATGGATGGCCATGGACTGATCCTGCATACCGAAGTTGGAGATAACCTCCCCCTCCGGCGTCTCCTTCGTAAGCCGGGGATGAGCCAGAAATCCGAACAGGCCGAGACGGTATCCCACCATCACCACGATGACACCTCTGCGGGCCACACGCTCCGGATCAAATTCCACCTCGTAGCTGTAGCCGTCCTGCAGTCCGCCGCCGTGGATATAGAAAAAGACCGGAAGCTTCTCATCCTCTGACTGCGCAGGCGAGAAAATGTTCAGATACAGACAGTCCTCACTCATCTTATACTCTGCTGCCGTGGGATGGAGCTCCTTCGTATAGAAATCGTCATCCATACCGGGATGTGTGCGCATCATCGCCATGTCCGGATATTCATAGCATTTCCGCACGCCCTCCCAGTCCTCGGCCGGCTGGGGCGCCCTCCAGCGCAGTTCTCCCACCGGCGGCTTTGCGTAGGGCACTCCCCGGAATACGGTGATGCGGGGATCCTTACCCACAAGTCCCTGAAGCACGCCGTTTTTAACCTTTACTTTTCTCAACATAACAGATCCCATCCTCTCTATTTCTTCTTCATCACCAATACGTTAACGGAATGAGCCGGTATGCGGTATATGAATTCCGCTCCCCCTGAAATCTCCCCGCAAACGGAGGAAACATGCTCCTTATCCTCAAAGGAATTTACCTCTCCGGGCGCTGCCGACACGACTTCCGTCAACACCCTTTCCTCCACCTCGCAGTCAAGGGAAATCTGAATCTCCTTCTCCTCATCGTCCACGTTGACCATTTTCAGATAAATCCTGTCCGTATCCTGGGTTGCCACCGCATTCACCAGCGAGTGGAGCCTGTGTTTCTTTTTCTGCACCAGCCGGTCATTGATATAGCATGCATAGCCGTATGCGTCACACACCATTTTGTAATGATTGTATTCCCCATAATTTATGGATACCGGCGCCTGTTCCTCATCGGAAAGAGGCTTGTCAAAGAACCTGGGCACTCTGGTGGCGCTTTTGCCGTCCTGTATCTTCCAGACCTGGTTTCTGACCGACCTCGTAGTCCATTCCTTATCCTTCGGCTCGTTGCAGCCCGCATCGGTCTCGGGATGATGATTCCAGACGGAGAGCGTCAGCGGATTGTCCTGCGTCATTTTAATGTCGATCTCAAAGGTATATTCCGCAAGCTCCTCCTTCCCGAAAACCGTCCACATCACGGGATTTTCCCTGAAATTTCCGCTTCCGATGAAACGCTCGAAGGCTTCGTTCCACTCCCTGCTCTTTCCGGTAAAGTGATGCTTCCTTGTTCCGAAGGTCATGCGGTAAGCGTCCCCGTCCTTCACCGCTTCCCCGTATACGCAGTTTGAGATCCCCACGGGCTGTCCGTTCACCTTTGCATTTCTAAACAGAAGGCCTTCCTTTTCGCACATGATACCGGAAATTCCCCGGTATACCGGAGGCTTTTCCCCGCTCCTGTTCTCGATTTCCACCACTTCTCCGCCTCTGTACTTTCCCAGCAGGGAAACCATGTGATAAGTGGGGATTCCGTAAACCTGATGGTTATCGAAGACAATCATGTTAGGCTTCCAGGCTGTGTAGTCCGAGTTCTGGAACAGCGGAGCATATGCGGTCAGCCTGACAATATCCTGATTTCTCTCTACCCCGAGCAGGAAGGAGGCCTCGGCCAGCGCACACTCCATAGACGCAATGGTGTTCCCACCGTTCACCGCATACTCTCCCAGAAAGATCTTCGGCCCCTTCCGATCATAATCATCGAACAGATCCACATTTTCCAGGAAAAATTCCGGTGCGTCATAGTAGTGTTCGTCCACAAAATCCGTGGGAAGGTTCTCCTTCTCTGTGTGTCCATTAGATATGTAGATCACCTGGGGGAACGCTTCTTTCAGGGTCTTATAAAACCTCTCATAGCGGACATTGTATTCCGGCCCGAAATTCTCATTCCCAATCTCCACATATTTCAGCTTAAAGGGCTCCTTCCTCCCATTCCCGGCCCTGAGACCTCCATAGGTCGTATCCTCCGCTCCCAGGGCATACTCCAGGGCATGGAGAGCCTCCTCAAGGTATTCCTGCGTGGTCTGCTCGTCAAAGCCTCCGCCGTGGCGGGCCTGACAGCTCATTCCACAGTTGCACACGTACATGGCCTCCATCTCAAGATCCTCGCACAGCTGCAGATATTCGTGAAAGCCAAGGCCGTTGGTGGTGCGGTAATGCCACATCAGCTGGCTGCTTGGCCGCTCCCACACAGGACCGATGGTTCTGGAAAAACGCAGCGCATTCGGCTCGTTGATTCCCTCCACCACGCAGCCCCCCGGGAAACGGATAAACTGTGCGTTTGTATTTTTGAGGGCCATTGCCAGATCCTCCCTCAGTCCGTGGCCTTTGAAGGTCTTATGCGGCATCAGGGAAGTGAATCCAAAGATAACCGTGTTTTCCCTGTCGCAGGAAATACTGATCCGTCCCCCGAAATCCGTACCGCAGGCCGTCAGGTCACAGTCGCAGCGCTGATAGTCTTCACCTTTTGTAACTGCAAGCTCCGCACTTGCAAGGCTTGCTCCCTTCTCCGATTCAAGAGATACCGTAAGTCTTGCGTCGGCAGATATTTTCGCCATGAAATAGAAATGATATTCGTCCCCTTCCCTGACAGGCACCCCGAAGTATCCGATGTTATATATTTTCCCTCCGGGATTATAATCCACCCGGAGGGCCGCTTTCCTGTTTGAGTTAAGCGTCCCTTCCGTAAGAAGCCGGAAGGAAGCGCCCTGAGCATACCAGCCCGGAATCTCCGCAGGCTCCACCTTTTCCGCCCACTCGTCCATGCCCTCGCCGTGATTGAAGGCTCCCGGCCAGCCATATTCTGTCACGAAAATTCTTTTGTTCTGATCCGTGGTACACCCCTCCGGAAGCAGGGAATCCTCAAAGGCCCTGTTCCTTATCATTTCCGGGTAAAGCCCTCCGTCCGC
>CAJUIO010000178.1 GCA_910586025.1 uncultured Lachnospiraceae bacterium | reverse complement strand
AAATGAAACTAAATAATACTAGATGTAGTTTTAAAAGTCCTTTCGCTTAGTAGGAGACAAAGTATTCTACTGCATTTTCAGGAAAAAATTCCTTGAACTCGCCGTAGAGCTGGCCCGCAAGTGTCTTATTGTGCGCTATTACTAAAGTAGGTTTCCCTAACTGCTGTATGACATTTGCCATGGTAAAGGTCTTGCCGGAACCTGTGACCCCTAACAAAGTCTGAAACTGGTTGCCCTCCTTAAAGCCTTTGACCAGGGCTTCTATGGCTGCGGGCTGGTCGCCGGTGGGTTGGTATTCACTGTGAAGTTTGAACGTTTTCTGTTCATTTTGCACAATCGTCACCTCCGAAATCCGTATCAAAATAATTCGACTGTCGGGCAGAAATTCGTGTAAGCGCATTCTCCGTTCCCCGGAAAACAGCCTTTACACGAATTCAGTTCACAAAACTGGCTTTTTGTAAATTGTATAACCGTAATAAAATTAATGTATATTTGATAACTCCAAATACACATATGGGTTTCAAATCAGGGTAATTCTCTGCAAGAATAAAAGCAGATTTGATTATAGCACACCAGATTAAATTTGTACAGCACTTTTCAGAACATTTGTTCTCATTGAACTGCCGCTCATTCGCCCTTTTCCCAAAAACAGTGATTTTAAGTCGTCTGCCGACTTTTTTATATCAGGCTGGGCAAGCACGGCGGAAACAACAGCCAGCCCGTCAATTCCCATCGGCTTAAAAAGCCTAGCATTCTCCCTGTTAATGCCTCCGATCACAACAATCGGTATGTCAACTGCCCTGCGTATTTTTTCGAGTTCCTCCATGGATACAAACTCGGCATCGGGCTTCGTCCTTGTCGGGAACATGGCACCCACCCCCAGATAATCAGCCCCGGCTTTTACCGCATTTATGGCCTCCCCTTCGGAACTGACGGAAACACCCAGCAGCATGTCTTTACCGATAACCTTCCGTACAATATCTGCCGGGAGATCCCTCTGCCCGACATGTACCCCGGCCGCGCCCGCCGCAAGAGCAATGTCGATACGGTCATTTATGATAAGCGGTATGCCGTATCTGTCGGTAATCTTTTTTATTTCCGATGCCAGTATATAAAAATCCAATGACGAAATCTCTTTTTCCCTGAGCTGTACCACAGTGCATCCGCCTGCGGCCGCCTGTTCCACCGCTTCCCCTAAAGTCCTGGTGCCCATGGTTATACGGTCCGTCACAAGATATAAAGAATAATCAGGCTTCATTTCCCACCATTCCTTTCTTTCCCGCAATACTGCCCTTCCCGCAGTCCGTATTGATAGAGGTGCCAGAAATGGTGCGTCGGGCCGTGTCCTTTCCCTATATCAAGAGAATGCACAATCGCCATAGTCACATAATCCTTTGCCTTTTGAACCGCCTGCCGTAAATCCATGCCTATCGCAAGCTGTGAAGCAACAGCAGAGGAAAACGTACAGCCTGTCCCATGTGTATTTTTCGTGTCAATCCGTGCCGTTTCAAAATGACACAGCTCTTTACCGTCAAACAGGACATCCACCGCATTCCCTGATGCATGACCGCCTTTGACAACAACCGCCCCGCAGCCCATTGCATGAATCGCTTTTGCAGCTTCTTCCATGTCCTCTACCGATTTAATCCTGCCTCCCGCAATTTTTTCCGCTTCCGGAATATTCGGTGTCAATACGCCGGCAAGCGGGATAATCGTTCTAATCAGCGTTTTGACTGCCGCAGGTTCCATGAGCGGACAGCCGTTTTTCGCATACATCACAGGATCAATCACTATATTTGCCGGGTGGTAATATTTCAGTTTTCGGGCAATTTCCTCCATACACTCCGGCGTGGAAAGCATGCCGACTTTCACCGCATCAGCCCCTATATCCTCAAATACGGCATCTATCTGTTTGCCGATCATATCCGGGCTGACATCCTGAATGCCGATTACCCTGCCTGTGTTTTCTGCCACGACCGACACAATGACGCTCATGCCATATACACCATGTGCGGAAAATGTCTTCAGATCTGCCTGTATGCCCGCACCGCCGCTGCAGTCAGAACCCGCTATACTCAATGCCCTTTTCATCATATAATCCTCTCCTTTTCTGATTTCCCTTCCTCCTTGTAAATCGGGCTGTGAAGAATTTTCTTACCCGCCGCATGCCCTGCGCGCCGGATGTTTCCACGTGCATCCGTGCGCATAAGGTTTTTCTTTATCACTTCACGGCGACAAGGTCTTTTCTATGAAACAAAAAAAGAACTTCCAAATATTCAGAAGCTCTTTCAGACGCAATGCGGCGTAAGAAATTGCTTCCCTACGCCGGTATTAGCCGACAGGTCAAGAGGTCAGGTCTTACCTTTTTCAACTTTTCAGTTCCCTCGCAAACACATATCACTTATATTCAGTTAAAAAACCAGGGGAAAAGGGTCAGTCTTTACCCTCTCAACTATACTCTGGTCCCTTGCCTGAAAAATAGTATAGTTGATATGAAATTGAGAGTCAATAGATTTTTGCCTCGCCGTTACTGTTCCTGTTTTCCCGGTACTTTTCCGCCCGCTCTTGCAGCCGCCTTTACCAGAAGCATCATGGGACGGCGCAATTCATCTTTCATTCCCGGAATACCCATCATTTCATCGGGCGGCTCCGCCTCCTGCACCGCCTCAATTTCAAAGCCATTATTTAGTAATCCCATCAATATCTGAGTGAGTGTATGATGCTGTTTTATCACATCGCATCCCAGAAAGCGCGTATTTCTCTCTCCCGTGATGAAATAGTTGTCAACCGGCCAGTACCGAGGCGTTCCGGCTTCCGTATAAACCCAGTCCTGTCCGACTCCTGCGGTAAAAACCGGATGTTCCATATTAAAAATAAATACCCCGTTCGGTTTTAGCGTTCTATGCACCTTTTGAAATATGCCCGCAATGTCTTCAATATAGTGAAGGGCCAGATTGGACACCACGCAATCCCACATATTTTCCGGATACTCATATTCCTCTATTCCACAAATGCGATACTCGATCTGTTTTGCCGCATTTCGCTTTTTTGCTTCCTCAATCATTTTTCCACTCAGGTCAATCCCCAGTATTCGTACCGCCCCCTGTTGTGCCGCAAAGGCACAATGCCAGCCATAGCCGCACCCCAGATCCAGAACGGTTTTTCCTGAAGAGGAGGAAAAAGGGGCTTTAGCTGGTGCCATTCCCCGGCAGCTCCAAGACCCTCCCTGCTGCGGGACATTTTTGCGTATTCTACAAAAAATCTTTCATTATCATATTCGTTATTCACGGCCACTTGTCATACCTGCTTCTTTAACACAAAATACCCATCATACTGTGTTCCGTCATGCCCGGTCAGCTTCTCGTCCGCAGGTACAAATCCCATGTCTTCAAGCGCCCGGATCCTCTCACCCGCGGCCGGAACCGCCTTTGTGGCTACCTTATCACAGCCGAACAGCTCAAAGGAAGCCGGCACGATCAAAGACAGGATGGATGCAATCTCCTGCGTCTTCTCATAGTCGCTGCGCAGATCCAGACGCAGAAGACCGCAGTCAGTAAAATAGTCCTCCGCATCTCTGCGGAACTCCTCGATGGTTCCCACCGCCTCATCCTTTGCCTTATCCACCACGGACCAGCGCACAAACCATCCGCCTTCATACGACTGCTTCCAGAAATCGACCGCCTGCTCCATCCTCTCATACGTAGTGTAATGGAAATCATCGCCGTTGCAATTATCTCCGTTAAAAAACGGCACGGCACGCAGATCGCTGTATACCTTCAGCAGATCCTCCGTGTCTGTTTCGTTCACTAAACGAAGCCTGTATTTTTCATTCTCAAACATTGGACAATTCTCATATACGTTCATATTAA
>CAJUIO010000177.1 GCA_910586025.1 uncultured Lachnospiraceae bacterium | reverse complement strand
TCTTCGCACGGGAAAATGTAGAAAAGGTGTATGCGTTTATAGAGGAAGTGTTCTCGTAAGACCTTCTCATGAAGAGGATAACAGCGAGCGGGGAGCGGGAGGAGAAAAGGATGGAAGAAAGGGTTTCTGATTTATTCAAAAGAGAGGATGGGAAACGTATAAGCGGATCCCGGGAGTGGATGGAATACCGGTCAAAATGGAAGGAGATCCTGCAAAGGGAGCTGTACGGTACTTTCCCGCAGGAGGCGGGTACGGCAGAGGGAACCGTGGAGAACAGCAGAATCGTTTACGGTGGCAGGGCGGTTCTGGAAAGCGTACGGCTGAGCTTTGGAAAAGAAAAGGAGATTCAGCTTCCGGCGGAGATTCTGCGCCCTGTAGGGCAGGGAAAATACCCGGTGATTCTGTGGAACCGTCATTGCCCGGAGGAGGTATGTCCCGTGGAGGAGGAGATGGTCTGTGGACGGAAGTTTGTGCTGGCCTCCTTTTTCCGGGGAGATCTGGCAGGAGATGCCAAAGAGGCGGAGGAGGAAGGCTTGATGAGGGCTTATCCCGGATATACCTGGGGACGCATTGCCCAATGGGCTTTTGGAATGTCCAGGCTTCTGGATTATGTGGAGAAGCAGGAGTACTGTGACAGACGATTCGTGACAGCCTCCGGGCATTCCAGAGGAGGCAAGACAGCCTTGTGCGCTGCCATCTATGACGAGCGTTTTACCATGTGCCATGCCAATGGTTCCGGCTGCTTTGGAGCCGGATCGCTTCGAATCTTTGGGGGACACTTCGGACACGGCTTTGGTGCCTGCGAGACCATAACGAAAATGTATGAGGCCTTTCCCTATTGGTGGGGACCAAAGCTTGGAGAATATTCGGGGCAGAACGAGAGCGGGATGGTGGCGGATGGCCATCTTCTCAGAGCTCTCATAGCGCCGAGGCCTGTTATCACCACAGAGGGGTGCGGTGACGACTGGTCCAATCCATACGGAACGCAGATTATGTGGCGGGCGGCTCAGGAGGTCTATGATTTTCTCGGATGCAGCGACAGGAACGCCATTCATTACCGGGAGGGAGGCCACGGTTTTCAGGCTCTTGACTGGGAAGCTCTTGCGGATTTTATGGAGATGCAGTTTCGGGATAAGAAGATACATGCTAATCTTGTCTCATTCCGGGAGGAGCTAGAGGGGGAGGAAAAGTGTGTATGGAAATGGGAACGGCCTTTTTATGAATGGCGTATGCCCAAAAAAGATTAAAAAGTAACAAGTTTTACAATATGGAGAGTATAAGAGAGAATTTTATGAAGAGAAGAAAAACGATACAGGGAGCAGTTCTTGTTCTGCCGTTTCTGGCGGCCGTGGCAGTGCTTTTTTACTGGTATACGGTGCAGAACAGTAAACGCATGGAGGAGAGAAACAAGAATTATGCGGCGGATTCCGCCCGGCTGAAGGCAGTACAGATTGACAATGAGCTGAAAAACGCGTTGGATCTGGTGAATACCTACGCCTACTTTGTAGGAGAGAGTCTTACGGATCCGGTGGTCACGGATGAAATGCTGACAGAGATGGAGGCAAATTCACAGTTTGATGCCTTGCTGTTTACCACTGCTGACGGCGTGGATCACATTTCTGACGGGAGGACCTCCGATGTGTCCGACCGTGATTTTTACCGAAACGGGATAGACGGATACAGTGATATTTCCATCATATTTGATCCCCATTTTTTTGACGAGACCATGGCCGGCTTTTACTCTCCCGTATACTTTAAGGGGGAGATCGCGGGAATACTGCGGGGGGCCTATCTGGCGGAGGAATACCTGAAAGATATGCTTGCCACTACATATTTCGGGGAACAGGCGGACGTGTTTTTGTGTACGCCTGACGGAAGGGTGATCGCAAGCTCTGATGATGAAACATATGAGGGAAATGTGCTGGAAATCCTTGCCGGATCCGGTGTGATTGACAGGGGAACCGCCCAAAAAGCGGGAGAGATCTTTAGGGACGGAGGTGAGGGGGCTTTTATCTGTGCCCCGGGCAGTCAGAAGGATAATATCTGTGTCAGATATCTTCCTGAAAATGATTTTGTTCTCGTGCAGACCTTTCCGGAAAGCGTGACGCAGAGAATGATACAGGATGAGAACGTTGTCGGGATCCGGCTGGAGGTCATGCTGGTGATTCTGTTTGCCATTTATATAGCGGCCCTGCTCATTCAGGCCGGACGGGAAAGAAAGCGTCTGGAAGAGGAAAACAGGGAAATGGGCTATATTATAAGCGGTGTCAATGTGCTGTTTCCCCGGTTTGCCCTGGTGGATCTTGAGACTGATACCTACAGGTATCTGGCAGGCACAAGGTCGGAGAATAAGGATCTGCCCGTAAGCGGCAGATATGAGGAGCTGGTGGAAACGCTCTGCTCCATGATGCCGGATGAGGATGAGCGCAGGGAGCTGGAAGGACAGATCAGCAGGGAGTCGGTGGTGGACGCATTGCAGAGGCATGGGGATATGCGCTTTGAGAACCATATCATGCGCGACGGATATTCCCAGTGGGAGCATATGAATGTCGTCTGCCTTGAGAAAAAGGACGGCAGACCCGTAAAGGCTTTGTTAACCAGACAGAACATCACGGAGGTAAAGGAAAAAGAGCTGCGTATCCAGGCAAAAATATCCCTGGCCAACCGGAAGGAGAGACAGTACAGGATCGCAATTACCTCCAATGCGTTCTGTACCTTTGAATTCAATCTCACAAAGGATCTGGTGGAGCAGGATATCGTGCGCACCATAGACGGACACAGGGTTTCCCTGCTGGAAAAGGCGGGGCTTACGGCACCCTGTAAGGCATCGGAATGTTTTGAAAGGTGGAAGGCCTTTGTGCTGGAGGAGTCCCTGGAAGACTATGCGGCAATGGTCAGCCTGGAATATCTGGAGCAGCGCTTTGAACAGGGTGATACGGAGGTGGAGGCGGATTACTGGGGGCAGGCTTCTGACGGTGAGCAGATGTGTGTCCGCCAGTCCTTTATCATGACCAAGGACGATGCCACGGATGATATCGTGGTAATGGTAGTGTCAAAGGAGATCACGGAACAGGTCAGAAAGCAGAGGCAGCAGACACAGGCTCTTCAGGATGCGCTGATGCAGGCGCAGCACGCCAATCGGGCAAAGACCACTTTCCTTTCCAATATGTCTCATGACATCCGCACGCCCATGAATGCCATTATAGGGTTTGCCACCATTGCGGTGAGTCATATTAACAATAAGGAGCAGGTCAGGGACTGTCTGCAGAAGGTGCTTTCTTCCAGCAATCATCTGCTCAGCCTGATTAATGATATTCTCGATATGAGCAGGATCGAGAGCGGCAAGGTGCAGATCAAGGAGCAGGAGTGTAATATTTCCGAGATGATGCACAATCTTGTAAACATTATCCAGCCCCAGGTCAAGGCAAAGCAGCTGGAATTATTTATTGATACCTTTGAGGTTGCCAATGAGGATGTGATTGCGGACGCACTTAAAATGAATCAGGTGTTCATAAATCTTTTGAGTAATGCGGTGAAGTACACGCCTGCGGGAGGAACCATTTCCTTCCGGATCATGCAAAAGACCACCTTCCGCCACGGGTACGGAGATTATGTGTTCATCATTAAGGACAACGGAATCGGGATGTCCAGGGAATTTGTGGAGCATGTCTTTGAGCCCTTTGAGAGGGAGGCGAGCGCCACCAGATCCGGCATTCAGGGAACGGGACTTGGGATGGCTATCACGAAGAACATCGTGGAGATGATGAACGGAACCATCAGCGTTGAGAGCGAGGTGGGAAAGGGAAGCACGTTCACTGTGGCTCTGACCCTGAAGCTTCTGGATATTGCAAAGAATACGGAGCAGCTCGAAGGGCTTAACGGCCTGCGGGCAATGGTGGTGGATGACGATTTCAATGTGTGCGACAGCGTGAGCAAGATGCTCAAGCAGATCGGTATGAGGGCCGAGTGGACCACCTCCGGCAG
>CAJUIO010000176.1 GCA_910586025.1 uncultured Lachnospiraceae bacterium | reverse complement strand
GTTTCTGGTCTGCTATGTGAGGGGCGTGTGGAATCCGCTTGGAGGGAAGAGGTGAGCAGTGCGCTGTTTTGGCAATTGAGTAAACGATAGGATCTGTGATTTGCAAGGATTCTGCCGTCATAAATGATAAAACGCTGTAACTGCGGCATTGAAGCGGTTTGCGGCGTTTTTTTGTTTTGATAAAAATAGGGTACTTTATATAAAACCGTGTGGATTGAATATGTATATCTTTACTTTATCATTAAGATTGTAAGAGAGAAAACTGGCATCTTTGTATAGGTGAAGAAAGGACATATATTATTCTACCAGCCTTGAAAACTATCCGCTGCAATCGTATATCAAGCAGATGGTTGTTCAAATTGATTACAGCACGATCACTGAGGATCAACTGAAATACCTGGATAATCTGTCAAATACAGCGTTGAATTCGGCAAAGATTTTTATATCAATGATACCTGTCCTGCTGATTTATCCGATTTTGCAGAAATATTTCATTACCGGAATTATGATCGGAAGCGTGAAGGAATAGCGTTTATCCGCAGGCAGAAAAAGGGGACTGTATGTATTCATTAAAGGGGCGGATCGTTCTCATTTTCTCGATGATCATTATATTTTGCTTTTTCTATATGATGATCGCAAGGCAGGCAATAGAGAGCTTTATTGATTCCAGAGTGGAAAAGGTTTATACAGATATGGCGGGATCGGTTCTTGGAAGCTGTGAGAGTGTGATGGACAATATGGAGCTGCTTTCTCAGCAGCTGGGCTTTGGAGTTATAGATTCCGGGCTGATTAACAGGATCTATGGCGGACAGCTTTCTGCCTATGAAAAAATTCTGTATGAGGAGCAGCTGCGGGAGACAATCAGGGTGCTGACATTTACTAATGCAGATGTGGGGCTGGTAACCTATGATGACGGGCAACAGGTTCTGTATGGAAATTTTTATGTGCCTGATATCGGACCGCTGCTGAGCCCTTCCGTTAAATTGTATCAGAAAGGGGAGATTAGCTGCTTCGGACCGCAAAAAAGCGCCTCGCCCGTGAACGGAGAAGATGTGCTTATGCTCAGAAGGCGTATCCATATCAAGGGAGAATCCCCGGTCTATCTTTCTGTTGAGACGAATTTCAGGACATTGACAAGGGTTCTGTCTGTAGAAAATCCTCTGTTGTTTCTGGACGAATCCGGTTCGGTGATATACAGCGAAATTCCGGAAATTGTACCGGTATCCGCAAATTTGAAAAATATGTCCGGCCAAAAGAACGCTGACCTTAACGGGTATCAGATGTTTGCCGCAAAATCAGAAAGAGGATTTTCTCTCGGCCTTCTCATTGATATCAGAGAGATATCAAAAGCGAGATTTTCATCTTATGCCCTTTTGATGGCTGTGATGGCGACTTTTACTCTGGTTATGGCATTCATGGCTTATCTATTGGGAAAAACAGTGTACAGGCCGCTTAATCTGTTTGAAAAGCATCTGAATCTGCTGTTGTCAGAGGAAGCGTCTGACAGTAAAGGCACGTATACGGGAATAGAGGAATATGACCATCTTCTCTCAAAAACAGAGGAAATGCGATGCAGGATACAGGACATGCTAGGACAGATCATACGATCGCAGGAGGAAAAAAGCCGGCTTCAGTTGGAAAAGCTCAGATATCAGATTAATCCCCATTTCCTGATGAATACTCTGAACACGGTACACTGGATGGCGGTGCTGAATTCTCAGCCGGAGATTGACAGTATTGTTCAGGCATTAAACCGTCTCTGTTTTTACAATCTGGACAAAGACGGAATCAATACGGATTTGGAGAGAGAGCTTACGGCAATTCATGAATATGTGCTGCTGCAGAAGGTGAGGTATGATTTTGATTTCAAAGTAGTCAAGGTACCGCAGGATGCGTCGTTTGCGTATCCTTCTCCCAAGTTTATGCTGCAGCCTCTGATAGAAAATGCTCTGTATCATGGATACAGGGATAACATGAAGATCGGAATAACAGTAATTGATGAGGGAAAACGCATCAAAGTCTGTATAACGTTTTATGAAAGATGGAATGAGAAGGCGTTTTTTGAGATAGAGAACGGAGAAGAAGGCGGGACATGTGTGTGGATCGACCTGCCTAAAATAATCGGAGATACATCCAATGATGGATAAAGTCAGGAGGAGCTTTTATGTTTTCATTGACCAGCAGACGAGAATAGAAGGAGTGACGGATAGCTTTTATGAATGCGGCCTGTCGGCGGAAAGCTTTTCGGAAGGGCATGAAGCGTTTGAGAGGGCCGAGACAGGCATCTGGAAGGGTTTTTATGCCTATGAACACTTTGCGGATTTCAAGTTTGCGGCTCACGTACTGCGCAATCTTATGGGGTATATCAGAATTTCCGGGGATGGAGACCAGTATTATCAGTGGGATGCGGTCTTACTGAGAAAAAAAGGAAAAGGCGTTGTTTTTCCCCATGGAAATAACCATCAGACAGAGGTAGAATTGTTCCAGAGAATGAAGGAACTGCGGGGAGAGATACGTAAGGACCATCTGATCGTGTGGAGACGCGTATAGCTTTTGGAGGTGTGAGGATTCGGGATGCTTCGGGTATTGATTGTTGACGATGACAGGCTGGCCAGAAAGGGTCTGCGGGCGGTGATGCCATGGGAAAAATATGGAATGGAAGTCGTGGGGGAATGTGCGAACGGACTTCTGGCACTGGAATTTCTGGATAAAAACAGAGTGGATTTAGTGTTCAGCGATCTGGAAATGCCTGTGATGTCCGGACTGGAGTTGATCGAGCAGGCGAGAGTGCGTTTTCCGGAGCTGTTTTTTGTGGTGCTCACGGTTCATACGGATTTTGAATTTATCCAAAAGATATTGCGTCTTGGCGCAATCGATTATATTGCCAAGGTGCAGCTTGATCAGGAAAATCTGGATGCGGTGTTAAAGCGCATTTCGGAGCGCCTTGGGGGCGTAAAAAAGGAAATTCCGTATGAGGGAAAAATTTTTGCCTTGATTGAGGAGGCGTGGGAGGAGGATGATACCGCAGAGCTGTTTCTCACAAAGAATGATCTGTGGTCACATCCCGGATTCCGTGAGCCCGGATCCGGAGTCTGGTATTGGCAGGAAGAGAGCGGAAAAGTGGAGTTCATCTATCCGGAGCCATTTCATTGCTGTGTTCTACTGGAAATTGATTTGTCCGGAGGCAGAACGGCCAGGGAGATTGAGCGGGCGCTTTTAAAGTACAAAAGAGAAAAATTCTTTTGGGATTATACTGGAGAGAACAGGGTATACAGTTACAGCTTCACAGAGCTTTTGCATGAACAGGAAAAGGTGGATGAGGAGGAGCTCATAAGACTGAGGGACAGGTGGCTGTCATTTAACTGGCTGCAGGAGGCCTCTCTGTTTCAAAAAATTCGTTTTGACCTCAGGGAAAGTAATCTGACAGTTGCGAGGCTGTATCATCTGATGGTAGCATTGGAGAATGCATGGAATCAGAACTATGGGGTAGTTGAAGACAAAAAGATTGCGATTCCCCCGGAATTCCGAAGCTGGCAGGAGGTTGAGAGATGGCTGGAAGAAATCTATGCCCAGGGAAGCAACACCTTTTCAAATTTGCGGATGTCTGACGAGATTGTGGCGGTAATTCTTCAGGCTAAAAAATATGTGGAGGATCACTACGGGGAGAGATTATCTCTGGAGGAGCTTGCAAAAAAGCATGGCATTTCCAGAAGCTATTTCAGCATATGTTTTGGAAGGGTCACAGGGGTTCCCTTTAACGAATATGTCAGGGCTGTCCGGATTGGAAAAGCGAAAAAATATTTGGAATATTCACAGAAAAGTATCAGCGAAATTGCATTTTCACTGGGATATGATGACGAAAAATATTTCAGCAGGGTGTTTAAAAAGGCGGCCGCACAGATTAATTATTACAGATATCCTTTATCAAGGCTACGATTTTTTCTCTGGTATACTCCGCAATCTCCCTGGAATTCATTTCCTTGTAGTCCTCGA
>CAJUIO010000175.1 GCA_910586025.1 uncultured Lachnospiraceae bacterium | reverse complement strand
TCTGACACCCGTATCCTGACAGAATTTTATCTGCAGGGTTTTCTTCTATCATACTTCGCAAACAGGAACGTTGCAAGAAGGACTGTGACGAGCAGGGCCGCTGCGGCAAACAGCTCTGCCGGCTGCGGCAGCCCTTCGGAAGGGATCCCTTCGGAAGGCATCCCGCCCTCCCGCCCCGGCATTCCCTCCGGAGGCATTCCGCCCTCCCGTCCCGGTATTCCCTCCGGATCTGGCCTTTCCCCTTTGGGAGGCTGTATCTGCGCATCGGGCAGCTCTCCCTCTATTTGCGCCCATGCCATAGCCGGAACCGCATCCATCTCTCCTTCCGGAAAACCGTTATCCGGAAACTCCGCCTTGCCTCGTCCCGGTCCGCCGCCGGAGGGGCCGCCGCCCATAGACATGGTTCCCATAACCGATACATCAATCCCGGCGGCCGCAAGGAGTGCGCCGTCATTCTCTTTTTGCCCTTCCACAGTAGAAGGAATCGTACCGTCAAGCTGTCCCAACACACTCTCACTCCGGAGCATCACTGTCTCATACAGCATATCTGCCGCCGCCTCATACTCCTCATAGGAGTACATGGCATTGGGATCCTCTCTCACCAGCTCGTCAATCTGGCTTCGTATGCGCCTGAATGTCTCTTCAAATCCCCCTCCGAAAACATATTCCTCCACAAGCTGCCTGTAGTATGTATGATATCTCTCCAGATATACTTCATTCTCAAGCAGAGCGTCAAAGAACTGCGTGCCGGAAAAAGGCGTGTCAACAGGATCGTTGATCATGTCAATGGCGCTGTCCTGTTTTCCCATACCCATGCCGCCAAAGGCCAGATTGTAATCCCAGGGCAGAATATTCAGCCGCCCGTCATGTTCATACAGATAATAATTATGCGCCATGGAGCCGCTCAGACTGTCCTCGTTCACCGAAAAAGAATGAACCGCCATATATTTGAGAATATTGTCAACATCCAGGTAATCCTCCAGATTTGTGCCCTGGCTGATATTCCGCAGTGCTGTCACCACTCTGCGGTGATCCGCATCCGAGCCTTCGGTCACTTCCCCCTCCCAGATCGTGGTATAGCTCTCCAGTTCTTCATCCACATAATTCAGGTCCGCACCGCCGCCTCCCGGGCCGCCTCTGCCGCCGGAGCGTCCTCCCTTTCCCCTGCCCATGTCCATTCCCTCAGGCTTATACAGATTACCCTTTTCCACACCATAATTGCGAAGCGCAAAGCTGTCCTCCACAGCCTCCAGCGCCAGATAGACGCCCCAGTAATCCCCGTTCACGGAGATTTTCGCATAGTTATAAAGGGACGCATCCACGTCAAGATACCTGTACATGTCATAGACAACGGCTTCCTTACTGTTCGTGGCATCCGCATAATTATTGTTGAGAACCAGCTTATCCAGCCCCTGGCAGGTCTGCCCCTCCACATATCGGTCAAATTCCAGTTTAAAGCTGTAACGGTCATTGTCCGGATCCATTGCTATGGCCGAGAGACTGGTGTTGCCCTTCGGGCGTATTCCCACATTATAATATGTAGTACCGTTAACCGCCACGTCACACGTATAATACGTCTCGCTCATGGCGTTTTGCAGCATTTCCTCCCAGTCACTGTCCTCCATGACAATGTCTATCTCCATGATACTTTCCGTGTCAAAAAGCCCGGATTCATATTCCATTGCAAGGCCGGACGATGACACAGAGACCGCCTCCGGATGCGCCATGGCCAAAAGGCAAAGAAAAACGGCTGCCGCGGCGATCACTGCCGCAATTTTATCTAGCTGTCTGTCTGCGATCATTCCTATACCTCCGCATATTGCAAGCCCCGCTTGCGATACTGCTCCCATAAAGAGTTTGGAAGTCCACTTCCAAGCTTTACCTCCCGTCCCTCAGGACATGTAATCTCCGTTATAACTCACCAGCACGGCATTTTCCACACCGACGATCTCACAAAGCCGGTTTACAAAGCAGGTTGCCGCATCCTTCATCCTCAGCTCCGCCGTCAGCTCGATTCCGTCTCTGTTCACTGTCTTGGATTTGACAATGTATTTATTCACACTGCCGCCGAGTAAGGCTAACGCTTTTTCCTCCGCCTCCTCGTCCCTGCATGAGAGCACAATAATATAGGGATTCTCATGTGTCCTTCTGTTAGCAAAAATAAGGAGAATCAGTCCGATCACCACCGAGCCGATCACCGCCAGGGGTATCATACCCGCACCGATCACAATTCCCACCGCCAGAGACCAGAACAGATAAACGATCTCCACAGGCTCCTTAATTGCCGCACGGAAACGCACAATAGAGAGTGCGCCCACCATTCCAAGAGACAGCACGACATTAGATGTGACCGCCATAATTACAAGAGTGGTCACAAGAGCCAGCCCCGGCAGAGTCAGCGCAAAGCCCGTGGAATACATGATCCCGGAAAAGGTCTTTTTATAGACAATAAAAATGAACAGCCCCAGAGCCAGGGCAAACAGCAGGCCGATCAGCGTATCCACAATGGAAAACTCCGCAATATTGTTAAGAAAGCTTGATTTGAAAATATCGTTAAAAGTCATTTTTTCTCTCCTTAATGTCAGTTTTTATTGATGCTTCATATGTCCGGGCTTTTACATCCGTCTATCCAAATCTGCGGCATGCGCCGTATTTCGAAAATGCGCTCTGGCGGCATCCCACTGTCTGGATTAAATCCAAAATAATATCCGGCAGGTATTCGTCATACTTCACCTCCATAACCATTCTTCCCGCATCCTCCGCCACAGGCACATCCGCAAGGCTCCCCTCCAGAAAATGCGGATGGAAAAGCGTACTGCGGATATCAAAATCAAAGGTGACTCTCACATTTCCGGCCAGATAAACATAGGGCTCCCGTATATAGGAAACCAGAACACGGGGCCGGAGCTGTTCATCTTTCCTCTTGCGATACAGTTCTCTCACAAGCTCCCGGTCACTGTCCCTCATCCAGGCGGTATCCCCCGCAAGGAGCCTTCGGCATTCCTCCTCCGTGATCCTGGCATCCAGCTTTTGGCACAGATTGTTTACCTTCCGCTTCTTTTCCAGAAGAATAAAAGAAAGGTCATCATTATAATAGCGGATGCGAAACTTCTCACGTCTGGCTATGCCGTTGACCTTTTCCCGCAGCGCCTTATCCCTGTAATTGTCAAAATAAATACTGCGGATCAGATACCGCCCGTCACCGCCCACATTTTCGTCTCTGTCCATGACGTGTGAAAGCCGTGAACGCAGCGAGAAGTAATCCGCATATCCGATCAGATATTTCAGCTCGTGCCGGAACCTTTCCTTTTCCATGACAATGTCCATATTTTCACAGCAGCCCCTTTCCATAAAGTCTGAACAAAGTATACAGGGGACAGTTAAAATGAGCCTGAAAAAATATGTTAAGTTTTTATGGATTCTTCGCAGCGACAAGGTCTTTTCTGAGAAACAAAAAAACTCAGACAAGACCTATTGCCGTCTCGTCTGAGCGTTACGATTAAATTGGATATGCGGCTTTCCTGCAAAATCCGTCGTCATTCTCCGGTCATACAGCTCATCTCATGCCACTGCTCGCCGCCCCAGGAGGAATTTGCTATCCCCCTGTCACAAAATCCCATCCCTTTATACATTTCCACCTTAGCCTGCAGACAGGTAAGTATCAGGACTTCTCTGCCATTTTTTCTCTCCCGCATCCGATACTGGCCAACAAGTTCTCTCGCAAGACCCTGACCTCGGTATTCCGGCAGTACGTCCAGCCCGAGCAGCATGACGTTTTTGCCCTCCGGTTCATACAAATCAGCGTCCGTGAAAAATTCGTCGCGGAAGGTTTCCTCGTTTGTTGACAGCCCGTTTAAAAATCCCGCAATTTTTCCGCTCTCTTTCTCTTCCGCCACCAGAAACAATTCCGGCGCTTTCTCAATCCGTTCCCTCATATGCGCTTCCGAGCATGCTTCATTGGGCGGAAAACAAATCTGCTCAATCATAACCGCCTGATCGGTTTCCTCCGGGCGGATATTGCGGAATTCAAACTTTTGT
>CAJUIO010000174.1:1287-4079 GCA_910586025.1 uncultured Lachnospiraceae bacterium | reverse complement strand
TGAGTGCTAATTTTTCACTCGGTTCTCCCTCTGCCGCACAGCTGACCGCGGACCAGATACAGCCGCGGCAGGGCATAGGCAAAAAATTCCGCATAGGCCTGACAATAGTAATTTTTCCCCAGCTCTTCCCCCTGTGTAAGACGCTCCCTGCGGCAGCCGTTACGGCACAGCGGATACCACCGGCAGATCTGGCACTCCTGCGGAATACGCTGAGAATTTTCAATAAACCGCAGCCTGCCTCTTTCCTGATCCAGCTCCTGCCAGGAATTATGAAGAACGTTGCCCAGCCGGTACTCATCCAGACCATAGAAGTCACAGGGGTATACGCTCCCGTCCGCCTCCACAAGGTACTGCAGTCCGCAGCACCCCCTCATGGAGCATTGCTCCGGTGCGTGTCCGGCCAGCATCCACACCAGATTGTCAAAGTAGCGGATGGACCAGTATCTCCCCTGTGCCAGCTCCTGATACCACAAGTCAAAAAGAGTCTTCAAAAACTCCTCGTACTGTTTCGAGGAGAGAGAATACTCCTGCCGCCCTTGTTCCTCTTCCATCGGATCCAGACAGGGGATATACTGCTGGAAACGGAATCCGTTCCTGCACAGGGAGGAGAAAACGTTCCGGGTATGCCCGGCCAGATAACCTGTCACCACAGTCAGGACATTGTACTCCACCCCGGCCCCATCCATAAGACGCGCCGCCCGGAGGACCCTGTCATAGGTGCCCTCCCCGGACCCGTCCCGTCGGAAACGATCATGGCATTTTCTGCTGCCATCCAAAGAGAGCCCCACCAGAAAACCATTTTCCTTAAAAAAACGACACCATGCTTCATCCAGCACAATCCCGTTGGTCTGGATCGCATACTGAACCGCAAGGCCAGAGGGAAACGTTTCCTTTACATAAGCTGCAAAGTCCCGGTAGAAGTCCAGTCCGGCCAGGGTGGGCTCTCCGCCCTGAAACAGGAAGGACACAGACCCCTGCGCCGCCCCGGCCGCCTTCTCGATCAGGGCATGGCTCACCGCCCGGGACATCATGCCGTAGTCCGCAGTGGCCCGGATATTTGCCTCATCCGCATAAAAGCAGTAGTCACAGCGTAAATTACAGGCACTAGAGGCCGGTTTCAGCAGTATACTTAGAGACGGCATCATGCTCCTCCTCTCCATGAATCGGGAAGTCTCAGTCCGTAATGACGGGCTGCGCTCCCTCCGTTTTTCTGATCCAGTCAAGCAGACGCTCCCTCAGATGCTCTTTCACCCCGGCATAAGCAGGATCCGCCACCACATTATCCAGCTGATGGGGATCCCTCTCCATATCATAGAGGAAATCGTCCGCATACCTGTCCGCCGCCGCTGCCTCGCTGCCGTCAATGCCCGGTGCATAGACGGAATAGGTGTAACGCTCCGTGCGGATGCATCGGCCCACCCGGCTCTCGGAAATCTGCGCAAAGATTTCATTGGGTCTGTCACCGTCTTTTTTCTCCACCACATCAAGAAGGTTTTCCCCGATCATCGCATCCCCCACATCCACTCCGGCCAGAGCCAGAATCGTCTTGGGCAGGCTCGCCGTGCTCACCAGCTCTTCCACCGCCGCACCGCCTCTGTAAGGACCTCCGGCAATCACGAGAGGCACATGGAGACACGCATCATGGCAGGAGCGCTTGTAGTCGTCAGCGCCGCACAGGTGAGCGTCGCGGTTGCGGGTCATGAAGTGGGAACCGTGGTCCGAGGAGAAGATAATCACCGTGTTCTCATACAGTCCCTTTTCCTTCAGCTTTGCCACCAGCCTTCCCAGATTCTCATCCAGGCTGGCACACTGGCCCAGATAGTCCGGATATTCCTCGGCCGCATTACCGCCCAGGGCCTTCAGATCCTCCGGCAGGACAAAGTTTCCAAACCGCTCCTTAGAGCCCTCCGGCCCTTCGTAGTGCCCATGATCGTTCTGATGGTGCGGCTCAATCTGGGAAATGGTCATAAAAAAGGGCTTTTTCCCGTCATAGCGATCAAAAAATTCCAGCGCCAGATCATTGATGCAGTCGGCCCGGTAGCCCTTGAAATCAATGCGCTGGTCGTTCTCGTCAAAAACATAGCCGTCATAGCCGTGCGAGGTAAACTCCAGCACGTCGGCAGCCCGCCAGAATCCGGTGTAGCCCCCTCGGAAATCCCTGGGAATTGCAGTGACCGTGTGGTCGATTGCGGGAGGCTGATCTCTCTCCCCGTCACTGGCCAGGTGCCATTTACCGATATAGGCGGTTTCATATCCTGCCTCCTCGAGGTAGTCAGCCAGCGTTTTGACATCCGAAGGCAGCATAATATTATTGCGGAAGCACCCCGTTTCCGTAGGATACTTGCCAGTCTGAAACAGGGCGCGGCAAGGCCCGCACACAGGCTGCGGAGTAAATGCGTTGTCAAACTTCACTCCCTCCCTGGCAAGCTGATCCAGATTGGGCGTGATGTCCAGGGGCTGTCCGAAACAGCCGCAGGTATCCCAGCGCTGCTGGTCGGTAAAGTAAAAAATAATATTATCAGGCATTCTAATTCCTCCTTCTAAAGGGCGGCTTTCCGGAATCCCATCCGTTATCTTTGCCGCTTTTTATTATTCCGTGACGATTTCTTCGATCTCTACCCTGCCGGAGAAAACCGTGATCCTGACAACGACCCGTTCCCCTTCCGGCAGATCCACAGGCCCTATCTCCTGTCTGTCACCGCCGGCAGCAAGCATGCTTTTTTCAAGCGTCTTATCCCCTGCGGAAACAGCCACCTGCGCATCCTCGTCCACAAACAGATGAATCCACAGTC
>CAJUIO010000174.1:0-1187 GCA_910586025.1 uncultured Lachnospiraceae bacterium | reverse complement strand
TTTCCCCCGTCTCCCCCAGCCACACAGGGCAGTCGAGCTTCCGGGAAATTTCCAGAAATTCCTGATAACAGGACAGATCCGGCAGACATCCATATCTGTGAAAATGAATCACCATCTTTTCATCATATTTTTTGTGAAAGATACTCGTCTCTGATGCCCAATGATGCCCTTCCAGCGTAAATAAATGCCGTTTATCGATCTTCCTGACAGCCGCAATTGCCTTTTCATAGAATTCCTGCAGACGCGGAAGCAGATCATCCACATCCGCATCCTGAGGGAAACGCTTCGGCCGGATCGGTTCATTCAGGAGATCATACCCTCCTACGATCCACTCGTCCTTATAGCGCCTTGCGATTTCCTCCCAGAGGGCAATCCCCCTGTCAAAATATTCCTGTTCCATGAACAGTCTGGGCATGTCATCCACGCTGTCATCAATATTGGCTCCCGTCTGCCCTCCCGGCGCTCCGTGCAAATCCAGGAAAACATACAGGCCATGCTTTTTACACCACTCGATGCAGTTGTCCACCAGCCGGAATCCTTCCTCCAGGAATCGTATCTCCCCCGGCTGATCCGATAGGAAAAGCCTGCTGTTTAACGGAATCCTCACAGAGTTATATCCAAGCTGTGCCAGATAGCGGATATCCTCCTCCGTAATATAGGTGTTGCGGAATTTCTCCCAGAAATCATCCGCAAATTCTTTTCCTGCGAATCCCTCTATCACAGCCTCTATGCGCCTTGGCCTGTCAAAATTCTCACTCCCGCCAGACAGCCACATATATCCCTCGGTGAGCAGCCAGTTGCCAAGCCCCCAGCCCGCAAGAAGGATTTCCTCCCCGTCGCCGTTTACGATCTTCCTTCCCTTTACATCCAGAAAGCCTTTTACTCTGCTGCGGTCCATTTCTGTTTTCATAAGCACCCCCCCCCAATGATTTTGGTATATTTTTCTTAATTATATCCTTAATCATCCCTGCCTACAAGTATGATAAAAACAGAAGATGATTTAGAGACAGCGGAATGATATAATCTGAATGTATATATTTCCTTATATTTCTTCAAATTCCGTTCAGAACCATAATGTCGGTGGAGTTAAAAATCCCGGTTTTATCCAACTCTACCGTTGGTGGGTGTTCACTTTTATGCCGGATTTATATAATTTACCGCAAGCAGGAGGGCTGAATGATGAATCA
>CAJUIO010000173.1 GCA_910586025.1 uncultured Lachnospiraceae bacterium | reverse complement strand
ATCATGCATTCACCTTCTTCTGAATATGTATTAGTTTTTACTAACCTTATGTGTTGAACAAAAGTTAGCACCCACTAACCATATCTATAATATGACTTCCTTTCTCCCTTGTCAACGTTATTTTCACAACTTACAAAAGTTTTATCACACTAACCAACGTGTTAGAGGATTCTAACTTGCTGTTTTGTGCAAAATTAATATAATTTACCCAGCCCCAATGATACGCACACTATCTTAGTCTATGTAAAGTTCTTTCACCGTATCACCTCAACCCCGGTAGACTCCACAACTAGACTGACCTTTGCGGAAATTCCTTCCATTTCGTTGAAATTTGCCGCAGCTTCCGCCGCAGGAAGCGTACATTATTACTGTTTTCTTTACGTTTCCAAGCTGCTCATAGCGTTCCAGCCTCGGCTGCTCGCCCTCCTGTGTACCGGAATCGAAAGACTTTCACTGGCAAGCCGTTGACAGCTTGCAGAACACACGGCTTCCGCCCGACAGAACATGCGTTCACCTGTCATGCCAAAAAGAGGACCCTGTACAATTCTACAAGGTCCTGCGTTCCTGATTCCCGTTCTGTTATTTTTGCTCCTTCAAAGCCTCACGGACTAGATCGCCTCGTGGAAGGTTCTGGAAATAACATCCGCCTGCTGCTCGGGTGTGAGCTTGATGAAGTTTACCGCATAGCCGGACACGCGGATTGTCAGCTGGGGATATTTCTCGGGGTGCTTCTGAGCATCCAGAAGAGTATCCCTGTTGAGGACGTTGACATTCAGATGATGTCCTCCCTTTGTTGCGTAACCGTCCAAAAGACTAACCAAATTATCAACCTGCGCTGTGTTTGACATAATAAAGACTCCTTTCTTTTTCCTTTTATCTGCTATTTTTGTTTACCTGTTTTATGATCTTATTTTATACAGTCTGTGCGAAAAAATCTGTAACGTTGGTTACGTAAAAAATATTTTTTTATAAGAAAAATGTCCGGGAGAAACAAGATTCGGATCAGCGGCATCAAAGGCCGCCCCGCAGACCGGGCTCCATGTGCCTAAAGGCACAGCTCCAGCGCCTGCCGGTTCCGTATGGCTATTTTCTTTTTGGATACCTGGATAAGTCCGTCGGCCTGCATCCGCATCAGCTCCCTTGACAGGGAGGGTCTTGCCACGCCCAGAAAATCCGCCAGCTGCTCCCGGTTCATGCGAAGCTCGACGTTTTCCTCCTCATCCATGGAATCGATGAGCCAGATTGCGATCCTCTCCCTCAGGGACGACGTGGTCACAATATGCAGCTTCCTCGTGATTTTAAAATTATTTTCTGACAGAATTTCCAGCATATTCTGTGTCAGCTGCTTATGATGGTCGCAGGCATTGGAGCAGAAATGATAAAAGAAATCCCAGGGCATTTCCAGCACCGCAATGTCCGTGACGGCCACCGCATCATACCAGTACCGCTCCCTGTTACCGAACAAAAAGATTTCCCCGAATACATTTCCCGCCTCCACCAGATACAGCACATCCCTCTTTCCGGATGTAAAGTCCTTGCAGATCTGAACCTGCCCGGAGAGAAGAAGAAACAGCCTTGTGGGAAGACCGCCCTGCTCGAAAACATAGGTCCCCGCCGGATATTTCTTCATACACGATCTGGAGCATTTGAGAATCCGCTCTGTCTCCTTGTCCGTAATGGAATGGAACAATTTTGTCATTTCCAGATTTTCCAAACTAATCAGCTTCCTTTCTCCGCTTTTTCATCGTTTTGTCTTACTACCAGAAAAATAATTTTATTATATGCTCTCTGATTCCGGATGTCAAATAGCATTTCATGATGGAATTTGAAGAGCCCGCTTCGCAGATGTCCGCAAAGCAGGCTGACGGGCGGGTGCACTACCCTTTTCTGTAGTACTGTGCCTGGGCGTTCCACAATTTGACGTACTTCCCCTCCTCATCCCGCAAAAGCTCCTCATGGCTGCCCTTCTGCAGAATTTCTCCCCCGCCAAACACAATGATCTCATCACAGAACCGGCAGGAGGAAAGCCTGTGGCTGATGTAAACGGCGGTCCGGTCCCCCACGATCTCATTAAATTTGGTGTAGATCTCATACTCCGCCTCCGGGTCGAGAGCCGCCGTTGGCTCATCCAGTATGACAAAGGGCGCATTGTGGTAGAGGCTTCTGGCGATAGCCGCCTTCTGGGCTTCTCCTCCGGAGATCTTCACCCCTTTTTCATCCAGATCCCTGTAGAGAATAGTGTCAAGCCCCTCCGGCTGAGCGTCAAGCCACCGGGAGAGTCCTGCCATCCGGACGCAGTCAAGAACCCGGTCCCTGTCATAGCCTCCCTCCTTCCCGGAGTGTCTCAACCGCCGTCCGCCAAAGGAAAGTGTCCCTTTCCCGTCCCTGCTTCCGGCAGCCACATTTTCCCCCAGGCTCACGGAAAGGAGCTGGAAATCCTGAAAAACCACGGAGAACACGCTCAGGTATTCCCGGTAATTGTACTTCCTTATGTCAATGCCGTTCAGAAGGATCACCCCTTCCGTGGGATCATACAGACGGCATAAAAGCTTGATAAAGGTGGTTTTTCCGGAGCCGTTCTCTCCCACAACCGCCAGACGCTCCCCCACCCGGAATTTCAGGGAAATATTTCTGAGTACATAATTCTCCGTGTGCGGATACTTAAAGCTCACATTCCGAAATTCGACCTCATACTTGCGGTCTGAGCGCTTCTCCACGGTCAGACTTCCCTGGTACATCTCATTGGGAATATCTAGAAATTCAAAGGTTATTTTCAGCGCCTCGCTGTTCACCGCCGCCTCTCCAAGCACCCTGAGGATTCCCGAAAGCCCTGTGGAAAAAGCCATGATACCGCCGATATACCGGGTCACGGCCCCCACTGTGAAAGCGCCGCCAAAGGCTTTCAGGCATACAAACAGATACGCCGCACCCAAAAAGCTTCTGGATGATGCCTCCGACAGGGCAAAAAGGCCTCCCATCCTTCCTCTGGCATCCCTCCCCAGGCAGGACATAAAGCCTGTTTTCGGATCCGTAAGCTTTTGGTATTCCTCCACTCCAAAAATATCCTGTCTGTAAATCCTCATATCCAGTGCTCTCTTTTCCTCCCGGAACAGGTCAATTCGGAAAAAATAGGAGCGGTTTCCAAACATCATCTCCTCCCCATGCTCCTGCACGCACCGCTCCCCCAGGGTTGCAAAATAAGGCGAGAGAAGAATCACTCCGATCATCACCGCCGCCAGTGCCAGAATGCAGAGCGGATGATTCAGCAGCGTAAGCCAGCCCGCTTCCCGGGGTACCGGCAGAAGGAACAAGGATGCGGTAAGCGCCGCCGCCCCGATCATGCGAAACAGCTCCTCTATCAGACCGGCAAACTGCCAGTATACTTTGCCGAGCCCGCAATTCATCCAGATTTCCCTCTGATGGATCCGGTCAAGCAGCTCCTGGGTGGATGCGTCATCCGCCGCCGCAAAATCCATAGACAAAAGCTTTTGCGACAGACGTGCCTCCCCCCAATAATACAAATTTGCGGAAAGGGCCTGCTTCCATCGAAAGAGCAGGGCCTTTAACAGGTAAGCCGCCGCATCTGCCGCAAGCAGGATAACAACCCACTTCGTCAATAATTCCGCTCGTCGCTCCCCGGCCAGCTCGTCGAGCAGCCGGGCGGAAAAATAGAGCGTAAGATAAGGGACCAGCGCCGCTGCCAGCGCATGGAATCCCGTAACGGCAAAGAGCTTAGGATATTCCCGCAGCCAGAGAACCAGCGCCCTTTTGTTAAGCGCCAAGGCCTCTCTCCACGTGATTTTTTCATGATTGTCCTGCATCCTCCCGGCCTCCTTTCCCGCAGTCAAAACCGCCTTTTTCCGTTTTTCCTTCTCCTCCCGGCTCCTTTACATAATATCTGCTCTGAATCTCAAACAGCCGGGCATAGCCTCCGCCCATGGAAAGAAGCTCCTCGTGGGTTCCCTCCTCCGCAACCCTTCCCCCTTCCAGAAGGATAATCCTGTCGCAAAACCGTGTGGATGCCAGTCTGTGGGAGATAAAGACCGAGGACTTTCCCTTCGCAAGATCACGGTATTTCTGATATATGTCACTCTCCGCCAGGGCATCCAGCGCCGCAGTCGGCTCATCCAGGATCATCACAGGGCTGTCCCTGTACAAAAGCCTTGCCATCATCAGCCTCTGCAGCTCCCCGCCGGAAAACTCCGGCGCATCCTCATACACTTC
>CAJUIO010000172.1 GCA_910586025.1 uncultured Lachnospiraceae bacterium | reverse complement strand
ATGCAGTTAGCATAATCGACAAAACAATTTAATATCAAAATAACAGCGTAAAGGCACATGGAACAGTAAATTGTAAACCATGCGTCTTTTTTTGTGTATAGATAGGTGATATCCGTGCACCATGCCGCATCCGGCCTTGGTGGCTTGAAATCCCGGTTCAGTATGTTTTTTAATTCACTGCTGAAATTACAATCCCTGGTCGTGCGGACCCAGTGTTCCCTGTAACATGCCCGGATCCCCATCTCCCTCATGTATTTTCCCACGGTACTTCCGCTTACTTTGTCGCCTTTCTGCACCATCTTTGCCGCTATTTTGGGAGCTCCGTAGATTTCGTGTGATTCCTCATATATTGTCCTGATCTCTGCCATCCGCTGCTCCTTTTTCATCTGGCTGGCAGAGGGTGCATGCTTCCTGAAAGTGTTATAGTAGACAGGAACGACAAGAATGAGAACGACATCCCCATGCAGAGGACGGCATGCCATGACTTTGCAGGGTAACAGAAGGACTGGGAGATTATAAAGGAATATTCTGAAAAAGGAATATCCGGCTATAAGGTCTCCGCAGAGGACAGGGGTGCTATCCAGGAATTAAAGGATGCGGCTCTGAAAGGTGAGTTCGATATTCTCCTGGTGTTCATGTTTGACCGTATCGGCAGAATTGATGACGAGACCCCCTTTGTGGTGGAGTGGTTCGCAAAGCACGGCATTCAGGTATGGAGCACCCAGGAAGGGCAGCAGCGGTTTGACAACCATGTTGACAAGCTCACCAATTACCTGCGGTACTGGCAGGCATCGGGCGAGAGTGAGAAGACTTCCATCCGGATCAGGAACAAGATGCAGCAGATGGCATTATCCGGTTTATATACCGGCGGGCCGGTAAGGTTCGGCTACCATCTTGTGGACAGCGGGCTCGTGAACCGGAAAGGTGCGCCAATCAAGAAATATGAAATCGCCCCGGGGGAACGGGAAGTCCTGCAGCTGATTGATGATATGACAATACATAAAGGGTACGGTTCCTACAGGATGGCTGACTTTCTGAGAAGGCTCTCACAAAAATTACATACATCCGACTAAACCGGGAAAAGTCACAATACCATTTCACACAAAAGACCGTCAAAGGGCGGGTGGGGCTTGGTGAAGCTGGTCCAGAGGAAGAAAGGCCTGGTGGTGTCCCTGGTCTCCAGGAAATCGATGGCCTCATCGGCAGTCCAGGTGGTAATGCTGTCCTTTTCCTCTACAGTGGAAATGACAGGCTCCGCCTCGCATTCGCCCACACCGTGGATCTTGGGCCGGGCCAAGGGCTGTTTTTTATCGTATTCCCTCATGTAGTCAAGCGGGAGCCGCATATGCTCGAAACCGTAATGGGCTCTGGCGGGATCGAAATGCATCTTCCTCTTGGCACAGGTCTGGTATCCGGCGTCCGTCAGAACGGCGGGCAGAGTGGAACGGTCTTTCGTACATTTCTGCATGAACGCCGCATGGGTGGCATTGGAGAACATTTCACCGGCAAATGTTTTCGGTTTAGAGTCTGAAATCCATCGCCCCTTTTTTCAAAGCAGGAGCATTAGATGTCAGGAGCCAGCTTTTTTATCATGCATCCTCCGTCTTCTCCCGGATCCAGAGGATGGCGTCCCATACTTCCTGACCGTTATTCTTCTGCTTTGGCCCTGGGGTGCTTCTTCCGTTCAGGATGTAACCGGTGAGGATGCGTCTCAGCTCTGCAGCCACCTTCGGATGTTCCAAGATGACATTTGTGGTCTCGCTTATGTCCGTCTCAAGGTCATAAAGCTGGAATCGGGGAGCGCCTTCCGCTTCCTCCCCGGGCTTGGGATAGGACCATCCGCCGGAGCCGGGGCACATTTCCAGCTTCCATTTGCCCTTTCGGATGGAGAGGGAGCCGTTTATACTCTGGTGCACCAGGTCGTCACGGACTTCCTCTCGGGACTCCGTCCACAGGGGCAGGTTGCTGACACTGTCTTCTCCTTCCCAAGGCTGCAGGGTGATTCCCAGGCAGTCTGCCATGGTGGCCATGAAATCCGAAAGACATACCAATGCGCTGCAGGCGCTTCCTGCCCGAATCTGGTTCGGCCACTGGACGATCAGGGGAATTCGGTGCCCTCCCTCGTAGATGTCCGCTTTTGCCCCTCTGAAGACATAACTGGGGTTATGCCCTTTCTGCTTCAGTTCGTTGAAGTCCGCAATGAGACTGCAGCCGTTGTCCGCAGCGTATACCACAATGGTATTCTCCAGCAGGTCCATCTCTTCCAGCTTCCGATTGATCCTGCCCACCACATCGTCGCAGTGGAGGACGAAGTCGCCGTATTCATTGGTGCCCGATTTTCCCTGAAACTGAGGTCCCGGCAGAATGGGGGAGTGAGGCGCGGGCATGGGGAAGTAGATGAAAAACGGGTCGTCTCTGTATTCCTCAATTTTCTCCAATACCTTACCGCAGAACTCGTCCAGTACGTTCTCATGGACAAAGCCGGGGGCGGTGGGGCCTTTCCGCCAGAATTTCTTGCCGGAGCTTTCGGTCATACGGTTCGGCAGGGCGGTAAAACGGTCGTTCTCGATGTAGATATAGGGCGGCATGTCCAAGGACCCACTGATGCCGTAGTAATAATCGAATCCGTGAGAGGTGGGAGAACCATTAATTTTTCCGCTGTAATCAACCCCGTCACAGGCGGCAAACCCTTCCTTCTCATAAAAATCCGCAGTTTTGGCGAAATCCATTCCCAGGTGCCATTTCCCGATCATGCAGGTGCGGTATCCCTGTTTTTTAAGCATGCTGGCGACGGTAGTTCGTCCGGCTTCCAGGATGGGGGCGGAATATCCCCCGATCACCTCTGATTTCAGCACGGAACGCCAGTTATACCTGCCCGTGAGAAAGCCGTACCGGGAGGGGGTGCATACAGCAGCGGTGGCATGTGCGTCTGTGAACCGCATTCCCCTCCGGCACATCCTGTCCAGATTCGGGGTGGTAAAGGGGCATTTTTCATTGAAGGCCGAGAGATCTCCATATCCCATATCGTCGGCCAGTATGTAGACAATATTTGGTTTTTTTGCTTGTTCCGGCATGGTTCTTACCTCCTTATGCGGTCTTTTTATCACGAAACTCTTTGCGGACCTTGTAATCAGGTTGGCAGAAAAGATGCTGTTTAAATTATATCAGTATGACCTGAAAAATACAATGCAATAGACCGTATTAGTTAGTTTGGGGTTACTATTCACAGTCGATTTGATGACACGATAAATAGAGCGGAGCTATAACGCCGCTTTTTCACTCGATATTTTGATATGTATTCAGGGTGATGCAGAGAAGATTTCAGCAACCGTATAAGGGTTTCCTTCGCATAAACGTTGCAGGGCATTGATTTCGTTAATTCCATTACGGCGGCAGGTTTCGATATAGGTTCTGTTGAGTGCATGGTTATCAGCGGCGGCTTCCGATTCAAACTGACCTGATATTTTCATGTGGGACTTAACGCCTCGAAGTCCGCGCTCGCTAAGATTGTTGGTGGTCGGCAAGCTGAAGTCCTCTACCCAAAGGAAATAATTCCTGCGATATTTGGCAATACGGTTAAGCAGTGTCTGTTCAAATGATGCTCCATAGTTGCACGGATCAGCTTTGTTTTCCTTCCAGCCGTTTTCAAGGTATTCATCTACCTTGCGATGGAACTCGTTAACGTAGGCTTCACTGAAAGATTCTTCTCCCCGGGCTATGGAATCATTGCGATCCTTGATGGCCTTGCCGATACGTTCCTTCAAATCATCGGACCATTGATGACAAGTATCATCCGTATTTTTCTGACAGTCACGCTGAAGATGCTGATTGCATTCAATGTTTTCAAAACTGTACTTGTCGTTATAGTTTACGGTGTTATGGTCGTGCATGGTCTTTGTATCAGATGTCAGGAGGTTCAGGACATTGTCATCATCAAGGCTCTCCATGTCCTTATGCGCATGCGCTGTATAGTAAGCGATGGATTCATCTCCGTAGAACCGGAAACATGCTCTCTGCGCAAGAATGAAGATGACAGTATCGTCCCAGTAAACAATCTTCCTTGTGATAAGGACAAGCTTCAGATCCTCGCGGAACTGGCGGAGCCCTTTTGCGGCACGTGTCTGGAGCTTTGCGATGTATCCCTCACAGGGAGTTAATTCACCGCCGGTAATTCCGGCAAGAAACATGGATGCTTTGTTCATGGCGGCGTTAACTGTGTTTGTGAGGGATAAAGCAAAAGCCTGCAGTCCGCTGCCATACTGAACCTTCTCCTTAAGGTCCGGAGGTATCTGCGAACGAA
>CAJUIO010000171.1 GCA_910586025.1 uncultured Lachnospiraceae bacterium | reverse complement strand
CACGTCCGGTTCTGAGAGGGGTAAGCCCCGTAAGGGACTTACCTACTTACCAAATACCTTGTCGCTGTGAAGTAATAAAGAATATGCCTTTCCTATGAAATAAAAGCTTTATGCGCACGGATGCACGTGGAAACATCCGGCGCAGCAAAGTGTCCAAGCCCTTCAAGATTGAGGGGGAGGGGAGTTGGCGTGGGCCTGCTCACTTTGTTACCCAAAAAGTTTTATTCAGTTTCCTATTGACAAATGCTGTCTACGCATGTAAACTTAATGTGTCTACAGAAGTAGACTTAAGACGGACAGGATGCGGAATAATGTGCGGACAAATAGAGAGCGCAAGGTTTCACTCAGATCTGAGCGCTGCCTGATGGCGGTGGGAAGGAGGTTAATATGGAAAAGAAGACAACGGTTTCTGATGCCGAGCTGGAAATACTTGAGACGCTCTGGTCAGCAGACAGGGCTTTAAACGCGGGCGAGATACGAAGCTGCCTGGATCCGGGAAAGGGATGGGAGAGAACCACGGTTCTCACGCTGATCCAGAGGCTTGTAAAAAAGAAAGTGATTCGTCAGGAGAAGCGGGAGGTATACTATTATTTTCCCTGTATGCGCAGGGACGATTATGTGAGAGCGCAGACAAAGAATTTCGTGGACAAATTTTTTGCGGGAAGCTCCCGGAATCTGGCGGCGGCCCTGGTCAACAGCGAGGCGCTGACAAAAGAGGATATCGAGGAGCTCAGGAGCTTTTTTAATCGGAAGGAGGAGCTGCAATGAGACAGATATTTCTTTGCGTGTTGTCATTATCCCTTTCGGGAGCTCTGACAGGACTGGTATTATTGTTGATCCATCCTTTTACCAAAGGCGTTTTTTCAAAAAGATGGAATTACTATATCTGGCTGCTGGTGGCTGCAAGACTCCTGATCCCGGTCTATGTGGCTGCTCCCTTCCAGGGGACGGTGGAAACGCAAAAGACACCGGTGCAGTCTGTGCAGACACGGGAGGCTCCGGGAGAAGCCCATAAGCAGGCGGCGGAAGCAAAGGTGGAAGGGAACCTCATGTCACAGAATGCTCCAGGTCCGGCGGCAGATCCGGAAATGCCGCACAATGCCGGATATTTTCCGGCGGCGGCAGCTATGCTCTGGCTTCTGGGAGCGATGGCGGCGCTTGCCTTCAGGCTTGCCGGATACCGGCATTTTGTGCGGGATATCAGGAAGAATTCCCATCCCCTGACTGACGGGGAAATCAGCAGACTGGGGATGGAGATGGCGGCCAGGCTGGGCATGAAGAGGATGCCGCAGATCTGTGAGAGTGCACATGTTCCCGGCCCTGTCACTGTGGGACTTCGCAGACCGGTGATTTATCTTCCGGAAGGAATCGGCTTGGGTTCTGACCGGAGTCCCTGCCAAACTCCGGAGCTGTCTCTGGTTCTGCATCATGAGCTGGTTCACGTGAAAAGAAAGGATCTGTGGTATAAATGGCTGTATCAGATCATTCTGTGCGTTCACTGGTTCAACCCGGTTCTCTACCTGGTAAGACGGCAGATTGATATTGACTGCGAGCTTTCCTGCGACGAGGCAGTGCTGGGAGAGTTGACACAGGAGGGCAGGAGTGCCTACGGAAATATGCTGATCACCGCGGCGCAGAGAAGCACGGGGGCAGGGAGAAGCATGCCGGCAACCACTCTGCTTGAAAGAAAAAAGGATTTGAAGGAGCGTCTCGGGGCGATTCTTCATTATAAAAAGCAGAGTGCGGTGAGGGTGCTTGCCTGTGTCTGTATATCGACATGCCTCCTTTTCCTTTCAGCCTGCGCAGGAGGCCGTCCGCAGATGCCGGGTTTGGTCACGGTTTCATTTCCTGCGTCTGACGGAGAGAGCGCAGATTCTAAGGAACGGGAGGAGGATTCCCTTCTGGAAAGATTCGGGAAGGCTCTGCTTGGTTTGCTTCCTATAGACGAAGACAGTTTTATGTCTCAGACCTTTGCGCCGGATAAGAAGGGGGAGCCCTGGAGAGCTTATGATGAAGACGCTCTGATTGCGGGGGAGGATATCCAGGATAAGTGGTCAGCCTATGTTTACAGTCAGAATAAGGGAAAAATTACAAGCCACGGCTTTCTCTTTGACGGAACGGATACCATACTGATCGCCTATGCAAAACGGGATACGGTGATTACGCTGAACTCCTCCTGGGAAGCACGTGAGGGAAGATTTAAGCTGGTTCATGTCACGCCGCAGGAAGAGGTGATTGTCATCGATGATACCGGAGAACAGAGCCGGAGTAAGGTATCCCTTACTGCAGGCAGGAATGTGATCAAGATAGTGGGACAGGGAGCTAAGCTGCAGGATCTTGCCGTGTCTGTTTCCGGTATTCATGAAAACGACTTTGAGGAAGTCTATTATTCCGAGGCTGACGAGTATTTACGGAATCTTCTCACAGAAATCAGCAAGGGGGCGGGAAAGATCGAAAAGGAAAAGGTCATGGATGTCCTCTTCATGGCAGAGGAGAAGGAGGTAAGCGAGATTTTTGCCGCAATGCTGAAGCAGGGCATGACGTTCAGCCCGGATGAGCTGCAGGAGCTCCTCATCTATTCCGATGCAGCCTTATCTACCAGTTACCTGGCGGATGCCGTGGAAAACGGCGATAGCCGTTCCCTTGACAGAGAACAGCTTTCAGCCGTCATCCCTTACATAAAGGGAGAGGGCAGAATGCGGCTGCTGAACGCAATGTCCGGTGAGGCTGCCTTTGACTGTCTGGAAGAGTGGGCACCTTACCTTGAGGACGATGAGTGGGAAATGCTTCTTATGGATTATACAGATAAAAACAAGCTGACCTACTCCCAGATCTTAAGTCTCTACCCTTATCTGGACGAGGGACTCATTGAGAGGCTTGATGAAAAACAGGATTGACCATATGTATGAAAAAAGAAATGCCGTGACACTGTTCAAGGCATTTCTTTTTTGATAGAATAAAAGATACATGCCGGGGGGAAGCCCTGGTGTTTGTCGTAGATTAATAAGGCGCGCGAAAATACTGTTTTCGGGAAAGGTACGGTCTAAAATGGCATTTGCACATCTCCATGTCCACACAGAGTACAGTCTGCTGGACGGTTCCAATAAGATAAAAGAATATGTAAAGCGGGTGAAGGAGCTTGGAATGGACAGCGCCGCCATCACGGATCACGGTGTCATGTACGGAGTCATAGACTTTTACAAGGCCTGTAAGGAGGAGGGGATAAAGCCCATCCTGGGCTGTGAGATCTATGTTGCGCCCAACTCCCGGTTTGACAAGGAGCTGACAGGAGGAGAGGACCGATACTATCATCTGGTGCTGCTGGCGGAGAACAATACGGGCTATGACAATCTGATGAAGATCGTGAGCCGGGGCTTTACGGAGGGATATTACTATAAGCCCCGCGTGGATATGGAGCTGCTGCGGGAGCACCACGAGGGAATCATCGCCCTGTCCGCATGCCTGGCCGGGGAGGTCCCGAGATATATTCAGAAGGGACTTGTGGACGAGGCAAAAAAGGCGGCGCTGCGGTATCAGGACTGCTTCGGAAAGGGAAATTATTTTCTGGAGCTGCAGGATCACGGCATTCCGGATCAGCGCATGGTGAATACGGCGCTTCTCAAGATGAGCCGGGAGCTGGATATTCCCCTTGTGGCCACCAATGACGTACACTATACCTATGAGGACGACGTAAAGCCCCACGACATCCTTCTGTGCTTGCAGACAGGAAAAAAGCTGGCCGACGAGGACAGAATGCGCTACGAGGGCGGACAGTATTTCGTGAAGAGCGAGGAGGAGATGAAGGGGCTTTTTCCCTATGCCTGGGAGGCGGTGGAGAATACCCAGCAAATTGCGGACCGCTGCGACGTGGACATCGAGTTCGGAGTCACAAAGCTGCCGAGGTTTGAGGTGCCTGAAGGGTATGATTCCTGGACATATCTCAATAAGCTCTGCCACGACGGACTGAGGGAGCGCTACGGAAAGAACGAGGATGCGCCTGCGGGAGATACGGGACAGACCTTTAAGGAACGGCTTTCCTATGAGCTTGGCGTCATCCGGGATATGGGCTATGTGGATTATTTCCTGATCGTGTGGGATTTTATAAATTATGCAAAAAAGAACGGGATCATGGTGGGGCCGGGCCGCGGGTCCGCGGCGGGGAGCATCGTCGCCTACGCCCTCAGCATCACCAACATTGATCCCATCAAGTATAACCTGCTCTTTGAGCGGTTTCTGAATCCGGAGCGGGTATCCATGCCGGATATTGATATCGACTTCTGCTTCGAGAGAAGACAGGAGGTCATTG
>CAJUIO010000170.1 GCA_910586025.1 uncultured Lachnospiraceae bacterium | reverse complement strand
TTATCGGGAAAAAACATAGAGAGTCCATATGATGAAAACAATGATAACCGAAACCGGAGTCACTTTCAAGGAGTTGGAGAAAATAGTTATGCATGGGTATGTCAGATGGGGCGGGAGTTTACCGGAGAGTTCATGGAGCTGTCCTGCCGGGAATGTGCGGCGAAGGCCAGTGAAATTAAGAATGCTTTGGGTTATGACCAGATGGATATATATGTACCGATAAAAATATGCGGACAGGAATAATAAAGCTTTCATGTGCGCCAAATGACATGATGTCGGGGGCAAAAGGTATTTTGCCCCTGATGCCTGCGGATTGTTTTGCACTTTGTGCTCTCACAATCCTGAAAACATTCAAAATCCGCCCTGTCGGGGTTTTACGGATCCCAAAGTTATGCATAGATACGCAAGCATATCATGCATGACCTTTTGACCATGGCATCATGACATTTATTGTAAAGCGTTCTGGATATATACAGGCAATAATCATTGAGGGAGGCGGTAAGATGGATCATGCAGAAGGAAACAATTTATCAATTGCGAGTAAGGAAGAACTTTTGGTTGGCAAATGGACTCTGATACGCCGCAATGAATTGGTTGACATTCCGGAAAAATTGGAGATACATCCCGACTTTTTACAAGGGATTTCGTACGAGGCGTTTGAGAGTGCGTTTCGGGAGATTGGAAGATTGTTTTATCAGATATATACTGATATGGCGGATGACCCGCAAAGATTCGGCTTGCCGTTATATCAGGCGGATAAATATGATTATTTTTCCAGTCAGGCAAGGGAGGCAAGGAGTGCGCCCTGGCAGTTGTTTTACCTCCTGTTCTGTCTGTTTGTGTGCGGAGATTTTCATGGAACCGTGTTTTTGGCAGATACGGCGCAGGTCAAAAAAATGAATAAAGTCAAGAAAACAAATCTCCTGTTAGAAGCTTTGTGTGATTATGGCTTTGTGTTTGGCGGCATAAAAAAATATCAATTGTCATCTGGAAATTATCTGGAAGTTGATTATCCTGATAACAGGAATATTTTGACAGTCCTTTCTGTCGTTGCCCAAAAGGTAAAAAATACGCAGCTGAAGGATGTAAAGAATTATTATTCCAATATGACAATGTTCAGCAATGCGTTTATCGGATGGAATCATAAAGTGCTGGCTGAGGATTTGCATACATGCAGTGTTGCGGAGGGCTGTGATTATGTAGCTGACAAAATGCACAGCCTGGCAGACAGAGAAGTGGTGGTGGCTTTGGACAAAATCCTCACAGAGCACGGGGCTGTAAGAAGAAAGGGAGATCCGAATGAAGGTCCGTCTATCCGGTATTTTTGTAAAAAGTCATCACCCTATGATTATGCTCTGACCTCCGATACGGGAAATCTGTATCTGGAGCTGCGAATCCGGAATGCGCAGAAATGTCTGGGATATTTAAGCGTATGTTCCGAAAGGATAGCGGAGATATTTCGTTACAGCGATACCGGGTGTCAGAACCGCAGGAACGGCACCTGTAGGTCCGGAGTAAAATATGTTTTTGATTTGATGTAGTATTCGCCGCAAAATCCGTAGTATATAGATGAACCCGAAAAGGAGGTGGTACAAATGATTGAGGACGGGAAAATCATTGAATTATTTTTCCGGCGTTCTGAACAGGCTATACGGGAACTTGATGAAAAATATGGGAAGGTCTGCCGGAAGCTTTCTCACAATATTGTGAATAACAGACAAGATGCGGAAGAGTGCGTCAATGATGCTTATTTGGGAGCATGGAACGCAATTCCCCCGGCAAAGCCCAGCCCGCTTTTGACCTATATCTGCAAAATTGTCCGGAACATTTCGCTGAAAACCTATTGGAGGAAGGAGGCGTCAAAGCGACGCAGCACTTATACGATTGCCATGGAAGAAATCGAAGCCTGCATAGCAGACCCAAACACGGTGGAAATCGAGATTGAAGTCAGAGAGTTAGCCCGCATCATCGAAAGCTTCCTGGACACGCTGACCACCGAAAATCGCGTTATCTTTATGCGCCGCTATTGGTTCTCCGATAGCTGTAAGGACATAGCCGAGTTTGTAGGGCTGTCAGAGAAAAACATCTCCGTCAGGCTGACCCGCATCCGAAAAAAAATGAAAGACTATTTAGCCGAAAGAGAGGTGTTCGTATGACTCCGAAGAAATTTTCTGAAGCTATGAGCGAGCTTGACAACAAGTATGTTAATGAAGCGATCAACTACAAAAAGAAAGGCAGAAAGCCTGTCTGGGCAGAATGGGGCATGGCTGCCGCAGGTTTCATCGTTCTGGCCGGAATGCTTGCGCTTCGAGGGGATGATATTTCGTCGGTTTCCGTTGGGGGCATAGAAAGAGACTACAAGGATGTATATGTTGCGGAAAGCGAATCCGCCATAGAGTGGCCGTGGGAGTATAAGACCATCGCAGAACAATATACGACAATAAATCTTAATGGCAAGGAGTATTATTCTGGGGGACGTTCTGTTGATGCCTCGTCTGTCGGTAAACTCATTGGTACATTTGATGTGATTGGATATGATGCGTATCGTGATCAGAGCCATAAAATAGCATGTGAAACCTATCAGATTGACGGGATTTCCGAAGAGTATATTGTGGCTGTAAAGCTGGACGGGGAATTCTATGTGTTCAGTCATAATGAATATGCTCCTCCGTCAAATTTGGGAGAAGTAATGGATAATTACGCATTGGAACAGACACTGCCTTTAGATCAGTTTACAAAATATGATGGGGAGGAACAAAAAGGTCATTTCAGGCTGGGCAATGATTCGTATATCTGGGATGTTCTTAACGAATGCCGTGATGCCGAATTCATTGAAGATGACAATTGGGGAGAGGGCGACAGAAATTATCTCAGCTTTATTGCCACGTCTGATGCGCTTGGCATCTACAAACGGGTATTCAATGTGACGGAAGATGGTTATATCTGGACAAATATATTGGACTACGCCTATATTTTCCGGATTGGCCAGGAGGCTGCGGATCAGATTATTTCTTATGCGGTCGAAAACGGAACTGAATCCGAAACGGAGCCATACAATGCTTCCCTTGCGGGTACACTGACAGAAATTGCAGACGGCTACATTTTAGTGGATGACACAGTACTTTGTTCCGACGAAAATGATGGTATGACATTCAAGGTGTATTTGAACGATTTGCGAATCAGCCGCTGTATAGATTTTGGAGGAATAGGCGTTGGTGATATCGTTGTTGTCTGTTTTACGGGAGATATTGACACTGACGCTGGAAACGTGGTTGAAGGAGCGTTTTCTTTATCTAAAGGAACAATATCCGATAGTGGAGAGTAATCTTCCGCTGAAAAGGATACCGGAGCCTGAAAAGCAAGGGTATGAACAGCTTTCCGCGCAGAACAAGTCTGAGAAGGGGGGATGTGGGCTTTCCCGGATTTTCAAAAAATGTTATTTATGATGAAGAGGCGGCCTGCCGCCTGCGAGCGCTGCACGAAATGGCATGAAAGGAACAGGGGAGTTTAAGAAGGAGGAAACTCTGCTGCGGGTCTTTATAAAAGAAAAGGGAGTCACGCCGTACCGATACCTTGAGACAGTCCGCATTAACGAGGCAAAAAGGCTGTTATCGGAAGGGGTGCCGCCGTGAGATATTTCTGGATAAAGACGGGGATGGTGTTGTGTCTGCAGACCAAAAATAGTTTTGATGCAAAAAATAGCGGAAAATAAACTCTGGTACCGGACAGGTTCACTAATGGAGAAGTTGAGATGTTCCGATATAATCAATATAAGCAGATTGAGGGAGGTTTATTTTTATGAATATCAAAATGAATCATTATTTGAATCAAATTTCTTATATGACAGCAATGGATGAAAGAGCATCAAAGCCTAATGGTGACCGAAGAATCGGTAGCGGAACGAAGTCTGGTACAAACAAAGATACAGTGATAATTTCTGTAGAGGGACAGCTGTTTACAGCCAAACAGAAGACATCCGATTCGGAAATGGGATTAATAGAAATAACTTCTGATTTTGATTCATTCACACGTGCGGTAAAATCAATGAATGAACCTCTCCCTGTGGACTGGACAGCGATAGTTGACCCATATCAGACATTTACGAATCTGGCTAAAATAGAGTCCCGTCTTAAGCAGTTGGCAGACCCGACTGTTTCCCGCAATGATGAGGAAATGGAGCGGATTGCGGATGAGTATGCAAAGAGTAAAATCGACATATTGATAGAAAAGAAGAAGGCCATGTTGGAATCGGGAACGGCAAAAAGCAAAAGCCAAGAATATGCCGAATACAAAACGGCATATGATGCGTACCATTCGGAAAACGGTGAGAGTTTGATAGCGATGATGACGGGTGATACAAAAAAGGCTTATAGCATA
>CAJUIO010000169.1 GCA_910586025.1 uncultured Lachnospiraceae bacterium | reverse complement strand
ACCCGTGACTGGACTTTCACCAGTAAGGTTAGTGCCATGCTCGGCACACAATAAAGGCTGCCGCTCCATGGAGCAACAGCCTTCTTATTCACAAAAATCTTCGGGAACAGCCCTTTCCTACTTACGTACCAGATGACGGGGTGTTCCGTTCACGAACATCGGCAGCAGCTCGCCCATGATCAGCGGTCTTGCGTACTTGATGTAATCCTCTGTCAGGCCGCATCCGTCCTCCGTAATCCACTCTGCGGGAACCGATCTCTCCACGTTTGCAATCGCATGGATGTCGTATGCGCTTGTTCCGCACTGATAAGGATCATCTCCGTTCCTGTCAAGGGTGATCATCATGCCGGTCTTTCCGGCTTCCGCAGCAAGCACTGCGTCATGTCCCACCTGGAATGCCTCGTTGATATCGGTCAGGGAAGCGAGATGCGTAGCCGCTCTCTGAAGCGTGGAGAACTCGATAGCTCTTGCCTTGAGTCCGGTCTGCGCCGCAACCAGCTGTGCCAGATAAGCCGCCGTTCCGGACATCTGCTTGTGGCCGAATGCATCCACTGCAACATTCTCGTTTGCCAGCTCACACACATAACGTCCGTCCGCAATGTGTACGCCCTCGGAAACTGCGATCACCACAGAGGACTTGGTCTCTCCCAGATGCTTTACCTTTGCCATAAATGCGTCGATGTCAAATACCTTCTCGGGAAGATAAATCGCATCCGCTCCGCTGCAGTCGTCTCCCTTTGCAAGAGCCGCTGCCGCGGTAAGCCAGCCTGCGTTGCGTCCCATGATCTCCACGATGCAGACCGTGGGCTTCTTAGCCCCGAAGGACTCGTTGTCCCGGATCACTTCCTTAAGGCTGGAAGCAATATATTTAGCGGCACTGCCGTAGCCGGGACAGTGGTCTGTCACAGGCAGGTCATTGTCAATGGTCTTGGGAACGCCCATAAATCTCTGAGGCTTTCCGTGCGCCGCCGCATAATCGGACAGCATCTTCACGGTATCCATGGAATCATTGCCGCCCGCATAGAACAGACACTCAATGTCATGCTTCTCCATGATCTCGAATACCTTCTCGTAAACTGCCTCGTTGCCCTCGATCTTGGGCATTTTGAAACGGCATGAGCCAAGGAATGCGGAGGGAGTCCTCTTTAAAAGCTCGATTCCCGTGGGATCCTCCAGATAAGGCTCAAGCTCGATCAGCTTGTCCTCCAGAAATCCCTCGATACCATGTACCATACCATATACTTTTTTTACGCCAATCTGCTTTGCTGCCGCATACACGCCGGCAACCGAAGAGTTGATTACGGCTGTGGGGCCGCCTGACTGTCCAACTACGATATTACCTTTCATTTTTTCTCTCCTTAGATCTGAAATAATTGATTCTCAATTTCGTAACACCACGATTATAGCAGACTTTTATCTGCAAAACAATGGTTTTTTATGCGATCTTCTGCAGCGTCTCCCTGGAAACGATCTTTTTAATATTCAGCAGAAACAAAACCGTCGCCGTCACGGCTGAAATCACATCCGACACGGGCTCCGCATAGTAGATTCCCATGACACCGAACTTAAGCGGAAGGATAAGCGCCAGCGGTATCAGCAGGATCACCTTCCGGAACACTGCGATAAACAGGGAAATCTTCGCCTGTCCCAGCGCAAGGAAGGTGGGCTGGATTCCCTGCTGCAGGCCAAAGATCAGCATGCCGCACATGAAGATGGGCATCATATCCTCCACCAGTGCGATCAGCTCCGCATCGTTTGTGAACAGGGCGGCAAAAAACCCGGGGAAAATCATGACCAGCACGGTGGCTGCTGCGGCAAACAGAAAGCTGCTGGCAATCATGCTCCGGTAAAGCTTTTTTACCCGGTCAAAATTTCCCGCTCCGAAGTTGTAGCTGATAATGGGCTGTACGCCCTGAGTGAAGCCTCCCAGAGGAGCCGAATACATCTGCATCACGCTCTGCATGATGGTAAGAGACCCCACATAAACATCTCCGCCGTACTTCTGCAGACCGCTGTTTAACACGATGCTGATGGCGCTCTCCGTGGCCCGCATAATGAAGGGAGAGATCCCAAGGGCCATCACTCTTCCGATCACGGAAAAATCCGGCTTCATTGCCTGCAGCTTGATGGTAAGGGACGATCTCTTACTCACCAGAAATCCCACGGTCCAGGCAGCGCTTAAGGCCTGGGAGATCACGGTTGCGCAGGCTGCTCCCTTAACGCCCATGCCGAATACAAAGATAAAAATTGGATCCAGGATGATGTTGGAGGCCGCACCGATGAGCACCGCCGTCATAGCCGTCCGGGACTGCCCCTGGGAGATAATGAAAGCGTTGAGGCCGAGCGCCAGCTCCACGAAAATCGTTCCTCCCAGATAGATGGAAATATAGCTCACGGCATAGCCGATGGTAGCGTCGCTTGCTCCGAACAGATAAAGCAGCGGTCTCTCAAAGGCATAAAAAAATACCATCAGAACCACGGTGAAAAAGATCAGCATGGTAACGCCGTTACCCAGGATCTTTTCCGCCCGCTTCCTGTCACCCTTTCCAAGCCATATGGCCGCAAGGGGCGCTCCGCCGGCTCCCGCAAAGGCCGAAAAGGCCGAGATCAGCGTGATGATCGGGAAGGTCACGCCCACACCGGTCAGCGCCTCCATTCCCACTCCCTGAATATGACCGATATAAATTCGGTCCACCACGCTGTATAAAATATTGATCACCTGTGCGATAACGGAAGGAACCGCCATACTGATCATCAGCCTGCCGATTCCCTCCGTCGCCATTCTCCGTTCTCTGTCCTGCATGTTTCTTTCCTTCCTTTCCCCGAGTGATCCCTCTATCTGAGAATTTCTATCTTACAGGCATGTTTTTTATCTTTCCTGTAATATCCGATTCCCACTGCTAAAATACGTCCCGTGTAAACCTGTTCCTCTCCCAATTTCCCGCAGAAGCATAAAGCGTAATTCCGCTCCCTGATCTGCGCAATGGCCTCCTCCGGGGCATGATCAACTTTAAGCTCCAAAATAATGCAGTCCGCACCTTTGTCTGTCTTAGGATAAAAAACGAAATCCACATATCCTGTCCCGGCCTTGTCCTCGCGTTTAATCACATATCTGTCTCTTGCGGACAGATATACCAGATTTACGACTGCTGCCAGCTCTGCCTCACTGTTATATGCAAGCAAGGGTGTCTCCGTATTGTGTGCATACTCAAGTATTTCTTCCATCGTTTCGGTATCACCCTGCAGCGTTGCCGCCAGCATCCGCTCCGACTCTGCAGCCAGCCTGTTAATATATCCCAGCGATTCTTCCCTTTGAAGCATCTCCGAAAACTTATCCATCAGCTCCTTGTTGGGAATAAAAACCTTTCCGTCCTTATAGCTCAGAAAACCGTAGACTACCATAGCCGAAAAAATTTCATCCTTTGTTTTCAATTCCATTGAAGTTGCGGCATATTCCTGTATTTTGGCCGGAACCCCCTCACCTGATACCATGAGCGCCAAAGCCGCCTTTAAATCGTCCACATTTTTATTGATATAATAAAAAATCTCATCATAGGGTCCGGAACTGGTCCAATAATTCGCCAGCCGGTTATTTCCAAGCGCCGCAGCTACAGAGCGGGGATTATATATTCTCTCACCGGAAGCCGTATAATAACCGTCATACCATAACTCAAGTCCCTCAAGGCTCACTGCGGGTTTTCGGGTTCGCTCCATGTATCTTCGATACAGCTCCTGTACCTCTGTCTGTGTAAATCCAAAATAATCACTGAATTTCTCCTGCGCCGCCATGGAAAACTCAATGAACATATTCAGCTCCGAGCCGCTGGAATACTTTGCTATCGGCAGAATTCCCGTCATATAAGTCATGGACACATACGGTTTATCCTTGAGTAAATTGCTCAGAAAAGATATATAGTCCTTTCTATCCTCATCGGTTATAAAATCGCGGTGAAAAATAAAGTCCCATTCATCCAGGACAAAAATAAATTTCTCTCTTCCGGTTGAGGAAAAAGCTTTCATCAACGCATCCCAAAGCGCATCCTCCTCATGAATTCCCTGATCCGGATAAGCCGCCCGCAGATCTCCCGTCAGATTCTTTTCAATCCTCTCAATATACTGATCATAGGTCCTGCATCTTCTTGGCAGTTCATTAAATGAAATATAAATCACATTATACCGATTAAGATTCTTTTCATATTCTTTGGTTCTTCCTATCTGTAAGCTTCCGAAAATATCGCCGCTGACCCGCCCCTTACTGAAAAACGCACCGACCATATTGGCCATGATCGTCTTTCCAAAACGTCTGGGCCTTGTAATACAGATATGATTATTCCCCTGCTCCGCCAACGGACATAATTCCTGAAGAATCAGGGATTTATCCACAAAATACGGCTTCGCACATTCACTCCTGTACATCGTGTAAGGATTCACATTATTCAAATAAACGCCCATTGCCTCACCCTTCCCTGCTCATTCGGTAATCCCTATTATACCTCCTATCCGTCCTTTTGTGTGAAAAATTTTCCCGGAAAA
>CAJUIO010000168.1 GCA_910586025.1 uncultured Lachnospiraceae bacterium | reverse complement strand
CTTTTTGCAAAACCACATCCACATCAAGAAAGGAGCATGCAGTGAAAGAAAGAATTACCGACATTCTATGTGAAGTGAAAGCCAAAATATCCATGGCCGCCAGTGAAAATGAACTGCAAGGCGTAAAAAATGCGTATATCGGCAGACAGGGGGCTTTAAGTCTTCTGATGAAGGAGCTGCCGGATCTGATCCCCGAGCTTCGTCCCGAGATGGGAACACGGCTAAACCAGGCCAAGAATCAGATAACGGAATTGATTGATGCAAAGAGGACGGCCCTGAAGCTGAAGGCCTCGGAAATTTCTCCGGATTTTGATTGTTCCGTTCCGGGAACTCCACCCGGTGCGGGAGGGCTGCATCCGATCACACAGATGTGCTACGACCTGAACGACACCTTCCGTTCCATGGGATTCGAGATTTTTCAGGAGGACGAGATCACAAGCGAGATGTATGCCTTTGATAAGCTGAATTTCCCGCAGAACCATCCGGCCCGGGAAAGCATGGATACCTACTGGCTCAAAGGCCATGACCGTGGAAGCACAAACGAAAAGCTCTGTCTGCGTCCCCACCTGACCGGCGGCAGCGTCCGCTATATGCAGACCCATAAGCCGCCGTACCGTTTCGTATATCCGGGGCGGGTATATCGGAACGAGACCACGGACGCCCATCACGAGAGAGCGTTTTTTCAGTATGAGGCGCTGATTGTTGACAGGGACATAACGTTCACGTCGGGCAAGGTAATGATTAAGAGCATCCTGAGCAGGGTATTCGGCAGGGATGTGGCCGTCAGAATGCGTTCCGGTTTCTTCCCCTTCGTGGAGCCGGGCTTTGAGATCGATATGGAATGCCAGGTCTGCGGCGGAAAAGGCTGCAGCGTCTGTAAGCATGTGGGCTGGATAGAGGTTATGCCTGGCGGCTCCCCTCATCCCAATGTGCTGCTGGCAGCAGGCCTTGACCCGGACGAATACACAGGCTTCTATGTAAATATCGGTTTGGACAGACTCGTCATGATGCGCTATGGCGTGGATGATGTGAGACTGTTTCACAGCGCTGATTTGAGATTCCTTGGACAGTTCAGATAAGGGGGAGAAAATGAAATTATCATTATCATGGATCAGGGATTACGTTACTATCCCGGAAGATATAGATTTGAAAAAACTGGCTTATGATCTGACGATGTCAACCGTGGAGGTGGAGGATGTGGAGGATCTCTCCCGACGCTTTGACCATATGATCGTCGGCGTGATCAGGGAAGTCCTGCCCCATCCCAACGCGGACAGACTGAAGGTATGTAAAACAGATATCGGTAACGGAAACGTAAAGGAAATCGTCTGCGGCGGAAGTAACCTGCGGGAAGGCATGCGCGTGGCCGTCTCCTGCCCCGGCGCCATGGTACGCTGGCACGGTGAGGGAGAGAGCGTCGTGATCAAAAATTCCAAGCTTCGGGGCGTGGAATCCTTCGGCATGATCTGCGCTTCGAATGAGATCGGACTGGGCGAGCTGTTCCCGGCATCCGGGGAGGCGGAGATTCTGGATCTGTCCTCCTTTGACGCACCGGCGGGAACCCCCCTGGCGAATGCGCTGGACATGAACGATATCCTGCTGGAAATTGACAACAAATCCATGACGAACAGGCCCGACCTCTGGGGACATTATGGCATCGCCCGTGAGATTGCCGCCCTGTATGATCTGCCGCTGGCCGAAATCACACCTTACAAAGCAGATACATCATCTGATTTTCAAGTGGAAATCGCAGATCCGGACAGATGCGCGAGATACATCGGCGTGGAGATGACCGGTGTGGAGGTAAGACAATCTCCCTACCGGATACAAAACCGGATATGGAAAGCGGGAATGCGTCCCATCAACGCACTGGTGGATATCACAAACTATGTCATGCTTGCCACGGGAAACCCGACCCACGCATTTGACGCAGACAATATTTCAGATCATATCGTCGTAAGATGCGCCGCTGACGGCGAACGCTTAAAGCTGTTAAACGACAGGGAGCTTCAGCTGTGCGAAGACGATCTGGTAATTGCAGACTCCCAGGGGCCGGTTGCCCTTGCCGGGGTCATGGGCGGCTTAAAGGATTCCATTCTGCCTGACACGAAGCGTGTCATACTGGAAATAGCGAACTTTGAGTCCATGGGAATCCGCAGAACAGCTCTTCGCCACGACAACCGGACCGAAGCCTCCTCAAGATATGAAAAAGCAATTGACCCGCAGCGGTGCGATCAGGCCCTTTCTCTCTCCATGCAGTATTTTAAGGAATTGTATCCGGAGATGAAAGTGACAGGATATTGCGATCAGTATGTGAAAAAGCCAGGCCTGGCAGAGATTGACGTGAGCCTGACATGGCTTGCAAAGCGGCTTGGAAAAAATCTGTCGGACGATGTGATTTGCAAAAAGCTGAAGCTTCTGGGCTTTGATGTGAAAATTGAAAATGACAATTTACATGTCATCGCTCCCTCCTGGCGCTCTACCGGCGATATTTCCATGAAGGACGACATTTTGGAGGAAATCGCCAGAATGTACGGCTATGATCGTTTTGAAGCAACGGAATTTACCACCACATTTGAGGGTGCAATCAATCAGAAGGATCAGGATCTGATCCGGAATATCAAGGAATATCTCGCCATCCGCTGCGGGATGCAGGAGGTTTACACCTATCCCTGGATGAACGAGGTATTTGTAAACGCCGTGCTGCAAAGTACGGAAGGCGTACTCAGGCTTGCCACACCGCCCGCTCCGGACCTTGCCTGCATCCGGTCTTCCCTGCTCCCCAATCTCTGCGAGGCAGTGGTCAAAAACGAGCGTTACTTTAATGATTTCTCGCTTTTTGAGGAAGCCCAGGTCTTCTTTGACAAAAACTACAGCTCCCCCTATGAGGAAACAGAGTCTCTGCCGCAGCAGCGCAGACACATCGGAGCGGCTTTTGCCGGCAGTGAAAAGGATCTCACGGGACTTTTCCGAAAGGCCAAGGGTGTCCTTGAGTATATGCCCCGCTACACTCATATGGAATCCGTTTCCTTCCGGAAGGATGAAAAGCCGGTGTGGGCAGATGACGTGGTTTGGCTGAATGTCTGTCTGGGTGATGAGAAGATCGGTGATATGGGCCTTCTGGCCAAAAAAACAGCCATGGAATGCGGAATCAAAAACGTCTCCGTTATTCTGTTTGAGCTGGATGCGGAAAAGCTGAGGCCTTTGAGCTCGAGAACCAATCAGTTTACGCATCTTGCAGAATATCCGGAAACGGATTACGATATCTCCATGCTTTTTGAGGCGGATACCATGTGGACGGATATCTATGATGCCATCATGGGCAAAAAGAAAGCCGGCTCACTTTTAAAAGCCGCCTCCTTTGTGGATGAATACAGAGGAAAACAGATTCCCGCCGGAAAAAAGTCCGTAACCATCCGCCTAACCATCGGATCGGCCGAGAGAACGCTGACCTCCGGGGAAATTGAAAATGCCGCAGATCAGGTGATGAAAAAGCTGGGCAAGGTGATGGGTGCCGAGCTAAGAACACAATAAATTCAGAAAAAGGGAGCGTATCACATTACACAGAAAGTCGCCCTTGAAAACAGGACGGCTTTTTTGCACGATATGGCCGGGCCCACTGGAGGCCGCCCTATCTTGGTTGACAAGGCGGCCTGTCACCCCTCATGGTGCGACGGGGATTGGGTTGAATGCGCTGTAAAAACCGCTTATTTTCCACGGCTGGACTGTTACCCATTTATGTGCTATATTTAATTTCTAAGCAAGCTGATTACTGACAAATTGGAAGTTAAGGGAACAAAATTGTGGATTTTCAAACATTTAATGAAGTTATTAAAAAGGTAAAAACTAAAAAGCCTTCACTTTTTGAATTGGAACATGATAATATTCCGGAAATGGAAAACATTATTAATTTTCAAAAGCAACACAAAATTATTTTACCGGAAAAATACATACAGTTTCTCTTGAGTTTTGGCGGTGGTTATTTTGGATATGCAAATATCTATTCTTTAGATAAAAGTAGTTCCTTTTTCATTTTCAATCACAATCCAGCCATAATAAAAAATTTGCTTTTCATTGCTGACAACGAATGCGGGGATTATTACGCTTTCCGTGTTCAGGGTGATAAGTGTAGTGAGGAAATTGTTTTTTATGACCACGAGGACAATACAATTAAGGACACAGACTTTTCTGATGTTTTAGAATACCTCGTTAAAATAGGATTAAATCAATCGTAACAATTTATATTTGTGTAAAAGGCTAACACATCGAAGACCATGAGCGTTTTGCCTGCTTTTTATAAAGAACCGCTGCGGCAGCGGCGGTGACGCAGTCTCCCCAAACAAGCATTTAAAATCAAGAAGGGGCTAGTCATTTCCCGACAGCCCCCTTTATATTAATGTACAAATCAGCAATCTAAACAGGTTAGATTACATTTTGAAGAGATAGTAAAATGTATCCCGGAATTCGAGATCTCAGAGATGATAAAGACATGACGCAAACACAATTAGCCAAAATTTTTGCCATGTTACCGCCTGACCGGCGCTCCGTCAACAGATAACTTACGTCTCCCCTGCTTTTTCCACCCTTTCGATCACGCAGCTGTGAGGTTTCTCCCGATTCTCCCGGTCATAGCTTATCCCCA
>CAJUIO010000167.1 GCA_910586025.1 uncultured Lachnospiraceae bacterium | reverse complement strand
ACAAAAGAAGGACAGAGAGTAGGTGCGGTTAGTATAAAATCACAAAATGAAGACGAAATTACAATAAAAGACATTGCGAGGCTGTGCGGAGTGGGAGTGAGCACGGTGTCCCGCGCCATCAATAATCATCCGGATATCAATGCGGAAACGAAAAAGAAGGTTATGGAGACAATACAGGAGCATGGATACATTCCCAATAACAGTGCGAGGAACCTGAGAAGGGCGGATGGAAAATGTATTGCGGTGGTAGTGAAGGGAATATCCAACCCGCTTTTTGCCGACGCAATAGAGATTATGGAGGAGGAGATCAAGCGGAACAAATTTTCCATGGTAGTCCGGTACGTGAATTTTAATGAGAACGAGATCGAGGCGGCTCTGGAGCTTGCCAAGGAAAAAAAGCTGGCAGGAGTTATCTTTCTGGGAGGGTACTTTGTCAAGAGGGAAAAGTCGCTGCAGAAATTGAGGATCCCCTGCGTACTGTCCACCTCGGGATGCGACGGCGATGCTTATTCCACGTTGTCTGTGGATGATGAGAAGGAGGGCTATCGAATGACGGATTATCTGATTCGTCTGGGTCACAGAAAGATCGCCGTCCTTTCCGGAATGCCGGATGACGCCAGCATCGGCCTGCTCAGGCTGGAAGGATATAAGAGGGCGCTGAGGGAGCACGGAATCGAGGAGGATGAGGATCTGATTCTCCATATGAGGGCGGACGTAAGATTTTATTCCATGGAAAACGGCTATCAGATGACAAAGGAGCTATTGGGCAGCGGCAAAGAGTTTTCCTGCATCTTCGCTTTCTCGGACGCTATGGCGATCGGTGCGTGCAGGGCGATCACGGATTCGGGCGGGAGGGTTCCGGAGGACTATTCCGTGGCAGGCTTTGACGGCATTGAGCTTGGGAACTATTATGACCCCAAGCTGACCACGATGAAACAGCCGATTCGTGATATCGCCAGGGAGTCGGTAAATGTGTTGTTTGATATACTGAACGAGAGATACAGGCATGTTCACCGGGTTTTTCCGGGAGAGCTGCTGGAGAGGGAATCCACGAAGAAGATCTGAAAATACATATCATTTGTCTGATTGAGGCGGCATGACGGGTAGAAAAACTCGTTTTGCCGTCTTTTCCAAACGGCGCTCCTTTTAGCTGCCGTCTTGAAAGTTACCGCATTACAGTTTGTTTCAATATGAAAAAATAGATTATACAAAAAATGGAAATACAACCTAATATAACCATAATATATTTAGATTTTATATATAGAAAATACAAATTACACAAATTAATTAAAGCGAAAACAGAAATTGTGTTGACATATTGTATAAAATGCGATAGAATAATCCATGAAATTGGAAACGTTACCGGAAAGGATACCGGGCAACGAAAAATTACCAAAGGAGGAACGCATATGAAAAAGCGTGAAAAAAGTATGAAAAGACTTGCCGCACTGGGACTTTCCCTGATATTGGGTGCGGCATCCCTGGCAGGATGCGGAAGCAAGCCCTCTGCGGGATCATCTGATGATGCGTCTGCGGTGAAAGAGGAAGCTCCCGCCGCACAGGAAGATACGGCATCTGCGCAGCAGGAAGAGGAAGCTCCCGCTTCGCAGGAAGCGTCCGGCGAGCAGGTCACGATCACATTCTCTTTGTGGGATGAGATTCAGTCCGTTGTTTATCAGGAGCTGATCGACAAGTTTGAGGAGCAGAATCCTGACATTAAGGTAGAGATGCAGCTGACACCCTGGGATCAGTATTGGACTAAGTTTGATGCGGCGGCCGGGGCTAATCAGGCGGCGGATGTTTTCTTTATGAACACAAGAGTTCCCAAATATGCGGAGGCGGGAGTGCTTGAGCCTCTCGATTCCTATATGGAGAGGGACGGGTTTGATTTTGATCTGTATGCTCCCTCTATAGTCAAAAACGGAACCTACAACGGAGTGCACTACACAGTGCCCAAGGGAACGGACTCCGTGGCAGTGATGCTGAACACGGGTCTCTTTGACAAGTATGGGGTGACGGCTCCGGATAATGGCTGGACATGGGACGACATGATCTCTATTTGTAAGGAGTTAAAGGAAAAGATTTCCGCAGCAGGGGATTCCGTCTATCCCATGGCATTTATGCTGAATTCTGCCAACGGAAGCTGGCAGCCGGTAGTCTATCAGTTCGGAGGAAGAGTCTTTAATGATGACGGAACCAGCGGTTATTCCAGCCAGGAGTGCATTACGGGAATTGAGGCCCTGATTGGTATGATTGACGAGGGACTTATTCCTGATTACCAGATGATCAGTGATACCTCTGCGGAGGAATTCTTTATTTCGGGACAGGCCTGCATGATCTATCTTCCTACATTCAGTTCGCAGAAGATTGAACAGGCCAAGATGGAAAATGTGAAGCTGATCCGGCTTCCCGAAGCGGATTCACAGACATTCATGGCGAGCAACATGCACTATGGAATGAATTCCATAAGCGAGCATAAGGAAGAAGCCTGGAGATTTTTGCAGTATCTGGCAAGTGAGGAGGCAAACGACATTGTGGGACAAAGAGGTATCGACCTTCCCGCAAGGATTTCGTCTCAGTCCTATTATGCGTCAAGCTTTAAGCAGTTTGACGGTTCCGCTTTCGTGGACGGCCTGGAATATGTGGTGCCCAGCGTGAGCGCTCCTGCATATGCGTCAGACGCTGTCAGCGCACTGACAAATGAAGGAATTATGGCTGTTTTGACCAAGCAGGTAGGAGTGAAGGAAGGAATGGAGAAGCTGGCGGCTGATATTAATGCGGAAATTGAAAGAGGAAAATAAATGACAGCCGGGAGCTGATTCCCCGGGCAGATAATATGAGTACAGGATGGCGGGGACAGGATGGCGTTTGATAACCTGTCTCTGCCGTTTTCTAAGAAAAAGTAGAAAGGAACTGTGGATGAAAAGACACTGGACAAAACGGGCGAAAAAGGAAGCGGCAGCTGCGTATCTGTTTATTCTGCCATTTCTTGCGGGAGTGGTTATCTTTAATATCTATGCGTTTATCAAGAATTTCGCCATTAGCTTTACAGATAAAAAGAGCTTCGGAACTCCGCGATTTATCGGCTTTGATAATTATGTGAGGCTTTTTGCGGATGAAAAATTCTATCAGGCAATATGGAACACGCTGCGATATATTGTAATCTGTGTTCCCGCAATTATCATTCTCTCCCTCCTGATCGCAATGGTACTCAACACCAGGGTAAAGGGAATCGGAATATACAGGACACTGATCTACCTTCCCATCATCACGCTGCCGACTGCGGTGGGACTGGTGTGGAAATGGCTGTTTAATAATCAATTTGGTCTGATCAATGCAGTCCTGTCAAAAATAGGTATTCAGGGACCGGCCTGGCTGTCAGATCCGAATATGTCCCTCTATGCGGTGTGCATCGTTCTGATCTGGGGGAGTGTGGGTACTGCGATCATTATCTTTCTGGCAGGCCTACAAGGGATCGAGAGGACTTACTATGAGGCGGCTGAGATTGACGGGGCGAATGTGGTACAGAAGTTTTTGAAGATTACGTTTCCGCTTCTTTCGCCGACAACCTTTATGCTGGTAGTGACAGAGATCATCGGGTTTTTCCGGGTATTCGACATGATATTTTTGATGATACCGCCCACCAGTTCGGGAATGCCGGGAGCCAGAAGCATCGTGATGCTGTTTTACGAGGAGGCGTTTACCAAGTACGATAAAGGATACGGGGCAGCGATGGCGATTATCCTGTTTCTGATCATATTGGTGGTAACCGCTGTTCAGATGAAGCTGCAGAAAAAATGGGTCTTTTATGAGTAGGAGGGAGTATGAAAAATAGATTGAAAAAGAATATAGCCATTCACGTGTTTTTGATCATATGCGCCCTGACAACGATTGTGCCATTTTTGTGGATGATTCTGACCTCCATAAAGACATATGCGGAGAGCATCCGTATTCCGCTGGTGATTTTTCCGGAGATCCCTCAGTGGGAAAACTATGCCTCTGTCTGGAATAAGTTTCCCATTATGCGTCTGTACATCAATACATTTGGGGTAATGATTATTTCGATTATCAGTCAGATTCTGGTCTGCTCCCTTGCGGCCTATGCGTTTGCCAGACTGGAATTTCCGGGAAAGAATTTTCTCTTCATGATATCCTTAAGCATGATGATGATCCCCTATCAGATTTTCCTGGTGCCCCACTATGATATCATGGTTTCATGGAAGCTGAATAACACGCTGACAGCGCTTTGGCTTCCGAAGATCTTCAATATTTTTGCTCTGTTCATGCTGAGGCAGTTTTTTTCCTCGCTTCCCCGCGATCTGGATGAGGCGGCGCAGCTGGACGGGTGCAGCCGGTTCCGGATCTACTGGAATATTCTGCTCCCGCTTCTGAAATCTCCGATCGTGGCGTTGTGCATTCTGACCGGACTGGGGACGTGGAAGGATCTCATGTGGCCTCTCATCATCAATGTGGATATGGAGAAGATGGTGCTCTCGGCGGGACTTGCGAACCTGACCGGACAGAATATTACTAATTACCCGGAGCTTATGGCGGGAGGCGCACTGGCGGCCATGCCGATGATTATTCTCTTCTTTTTCTTCCAGAAGCAGTTTGTGGAGGGAATTGCCATGAGCGGGACAAAAGCGTAA
>CAJUIO010000166.1 GCA_910586025.1 uncultured Lachnospiraceae bacterium | reverse complement strand
GACATTCATCACAGCGTGGCGGAGCGCAGGGAGATGCTCTGGTTTGCCCTTGCGGTGATCGCCATGTTTAAGGCGGGAGAGATTTTTACCGTCTATAACGGGGCTTATCTTGTGGCGGCAGGCCTCTATGGATACTATTATTACAGGACGAATCTGACGCCGGAGATGGACGAGCTTCATGTGCAGGTTCTGAAATATACGGTGTGGATCGCAATTCTTCTGGGCTTTATCCTGATTCGTACCGTCATCGGTCTTTGCAGAAGAAGGCTTGCGAAGCCAACCCTTTTTGCGGGGCTCCTGGGACTGTTTTTTGCGCTGATTATTATTTTCAGGAACGGAAGATGGTGGAGTGTGGCGCTTGTGGTTTCCTTCACCCTGTTTTACCTGACCTGCGGCCTGTGGGAGCACAGGGAGAGAATCCTTGTGAATGTGGCGAGAGGCGTGATATTCCAGTTCCTTGCGGCCACCGGATATGCCTTGCTGCACCGGCCCTATGTGACCTTCCGAAATGCCAGATATACGCACATTTTCCATACCGTGACCATTACGGCCACCTATCTTACCATTGTGGAATGTGCGGCGGCCGTACTGCTTTTGTGTAAGCTGGCAAAGAGCCGCAGGCTCCGGGATTTCTGGAAGGAGCTGGTGCTCTTTGGCGTGGCCTCCTCGTATATGATTTTTACCATGGCGAGAACCGCTTATTTTGCCGTCGGCATCACGCTTCTTTTTGCCCTGGTGATTCTGGCCGGGGGGAAGGGAAGGGAAAAACTGAAAGCGATCGGGGCGAATTTCCTTTGGCTTGCGCTCTCGGTTGTGATCTGTCTTCCCATAACCTTCAGTCTGCAGAGAAACGTACCCATTATTGTGAGTGATCCTTTTCTTTATGAGATAGAATATTCCATGTATTGCCCTCAGGATGTGATGAGGGGAAGAAACCTGGGATCCAAGAATTTCATGCGTGTGGGACGTTTTATCGACGTATTCTGTGAAAAGATTTTCGGGATTCCCGAGGGAACCTTTGACGTTTACGGGGAAATTGCGCAGTACGAGGTTTCTCACAAGGAGAAAATCGAGAGAACGAAGAAGGAGAGAGAGATTCTGCTTGCGGAGATGGAGGCTGCCGGGGAGGAGATTCCGGAGGAGCTGCCGCCAAAGGAGGATTACACGAACGGGAGAATTGATATTTTCCGTTCTTATATCGAGCAGATGAACGCCGCGGGGCATCAGGAGATGGGTGCCGTGCTTGACAACGGCGAGATCGCCACCCATGCCCACAATATTTATCTGCAGGTGGCTTACGACCACGGTATTTTTGTTGGAATCTTATTTGCTGCGGTGGGAATTGCGGCTTTTGTTATGAGCTGTTTGTATTATTATCAAAAAAAGGATAAAATAACTTATGCGGCGCTTCCGGCAGTGGTGACTGTGGCAGTGGGTGTTGCGGGAATGGTGGAATGGATTTTCCATCTCAGCAATCCCTGCGGGTTCCTTCTGCTGCTTGTGATTACACCGCTTTTATTCAAGGATGAAGGTTTAAGCCATGAGTGAAGAATCAAAAAAGGTAAAAAAGACGTTTAACGTGAAACTGCTGTACAGAAGAACCTGTCTGATCATTTATGATATTATCAGTGTGATCGGGGCGAGCTATCTGGCGCTGCTCATGCGTTATAATTTCAATATATCGGAGATACCGTCTCATTTTATTGAGCCGATCAATCATTTTCTGGTGATTAATATTCTGATCACTCTTTTTGTGCTGTATCTGTTCCGGATGTATCACAGCCTGTGGGCCTTTGCCGGGGAGACGGAGCTGCAGAATATTGTGATTTCCTGCTGTATCTCGGCGGTATGCTACAGTCTGGGCATCCAGTTTTTCCGGATACAGGGGGAACAGGCGGTGCCGGGGAGCTATTATTTCCTCTATGTGTTCCTGCTGATCAGCTTTGTGTTTGTGAGCCGTTTTTCCTACCGTTTTTTCCGGAGTCTGAAGCACAAGCAGCAAAACAAAAACAACGGGATCTCCGTCATGGTTATCGGAGCCGGAGAGGCGGCAAACCTGATCATCAAGGAGATCGTGAACAGCAATTTTTCCACTATGGTTATCAAGTGCATTATTGATGATGATTCCGGAAAATGGGGACGCTTTATTCAGGGAATCAAGGTGGTGGGAGGTCGGGATAAGATTATTGAGTGCGCCGATATTTTCGGGATCGACGAGATTATCGTGGCGATGCCCTCTATTTCCAGGCAGCAGATGTCGGAGATTCTGGAAATCTGTAAGGAGACAAACTGCAAGCTGCGCTCCCTTCCCGGCATGTATCAGCTGGTGAACGGGGAGATCAGTGTCAGCAAGCTGAGGGATGTCGAGGTGGAGGATCTTCTGGGGAGAGAGCCAATCGAGGTGGATCTCGATTCCATTCTGGGATATGTGAAGGGGAAAAAGGTGATGGTGACGGGCGGAGGCGGTTCCATCGGGAGCGAGCTCTGCCGTCAGATCGCAGGACATAAGCCGGCCCAGCTGATCATCGTGGATATTTATGAGAACAATGCGTATGATGTTCAGCAGGAGCTTCAGGCGGATCATCCGGAGCTGAATCTGGTGGTGCTGATCGCTTCCGTGCGCAACACCAACCGGGTGAACTGGATTTTTGAGACCTATAAGCCGGATATCGTGTATCATGCGGCGGCGCACAAGCATGTGCCTCTGATGGAGACAAGCCCCAACGAGGCTGTGAAGAACAATGTGTTCGGAACCTGGAAGACGGCACAGGCGGCGGCGATGAACGGGACGAAGCGTTTTGTCATGATCTCCACGGATAAGGCGGTCAATCCCACCAATATCATGGGAGCCAGCAAGAGAATCTGCGAGATGATCATTCAGACCTTCAACAAGCATTACGACACGGAGTTTGTGGCGGTGCGTTTCGGAAACGTGCTCGGGAGCAACGGGAGCGTGATCCCTCTTTTCAAAAAGCAGATTATGGCGGGAGGGCCGGTGACGGTGACGCATCCCGATATTATACGCTATTTTATGACGATTCCGGAGGCGGTATCGCTGGTTCTGCAGGCCGGCGCGTACGCAAAGGGCGGCGAGATTTTCGTGCTGGATATGGGGAAGCCGGTGAAGATTCTGGAGCTTGCCAAAAATCTGATCCGCCTCTCGGGCTATCGGGTGGATGAGGATATAAAAATAGAGTTCACAGGACTTCGCCCCGGGGAAAAGCTCTACGAGGAGCTTCTGATGGAGGAGGAGGGCCTTAAGGAGACGGCCAATAAGCTGATTCATGTGGGGAAACCCATTGAGATAGACGAGATGCGCTTCTTTGTCCAGCTTAAGGATCTGAAGGAGGCGTCAAAGAGTGAAAGCGCCGATATCCGGGAAATGATCAAAGAGATCGTGCCTACCTATAACTATAATGAAGGGAGCGTTAAGTGATGGACAGGAAGAGGATTTATCTGTCGAGTCCCACCATGCATGGGGAGGAGCAGGAATTTATCAAGGAGGCCTTTGACACCAACTGGGTGGCGCCTCTTGGGCCGAACGTCAATGCCTTTGAAAAGGAAATGGCAGCCTACACCGGGGCGGGTCATGCCTCCGCTTTGAGTGCGGGCACTGCGGCCATTCATCTGGCTCTTCGGATTCTGGGAGTGGGAGAGGGGGACTATGTGTTTGTGCCGAGTCTGACCTTCAGCGCAACCTGCAATCCCATTGTTTACGAGAAGGCGGTTCCTGTCTTCATTGATTCCGAGCGGGATACCTGGAACATGTCGCCGGAAGCCCTGAGAAACGCCTTTGAAAAATACCCGTCTCCCAAGGCGGTAATCGCGGTTCATTTGTATGGAACCTGCGCAAAGCTGGATGAGATTATGGAGATCTGTGCGCAGCACGGGGTGCCTCTTGTGGAGGATGCGGCGGAATCCCTCGGCAGCACCTATAAGGGAAAGCATACGGGCACCTTTGGAAAAATCGGAATTTATTCTTTTAACGGAAATAAGATTATCACCACCTCGGGCGGCGGAATGCTGGTATCAGCCGAAGAGGAGATCACGAAGAAGGCCACCTTTCTTGCCACGCAGGCGAGAGATCCGGCCAGATTTTACCAGCATTCCCAGATTGGCTATAATTACAGAATGAGCAATATCACGGCGGGAATCGGCAGAGGCCAGCTTCTCCATATAGAGGAGCACAAGGCGCTGAAACGGAAGATTTACCGCCAGTATCAGGAGGCCTTTGCGGATATTCCCGAGATTTCCATGAACCCGCTGAATCAAGACGGGGACGACAACTGCTGGCTCTCCTGCATGACGATAGCGGAGGGGACGCTCACGCCGCAGGGAGAAAAAATAACGCCCGACATGATTATGGATGCTCTCGAAAAGGAGAATGCGGAATCCAGGCCCATCTGGAAGCCTCTGCATCTGCAGCCGGTGTTTGCGCAGTATGAGCTGATTACGGCCAAGGCCGGAAGCGCAAGCGTGGCGGAGGATATTTTTGACAGGGGGCTGTGCCTGCCCAGCGATATCAAGAACACGCCGGAGGATATGGAGCTGATTATTAAAACGGTCAGAGGGTGCTTCGGAAGGCAGTGAAGTTTTTGCGGTATCGGGAAAACCTGTCATCTGAACCACAAGAAAGGAGAAGTCCATGTACAAAAACCACATCAAACGAATCCTGGATATTTTCCTCTCCTTATGCGGCA
>CAJUIO010000165.1 GCA_910586025.1 uncultured Lachnospiraceae bacterium | reverse complement strand
GATTCAGTGCGCAGCTTATTTCCCTGTCTGCCGTCCGGACGGGATAAAAATTTTCTGGCAGGTGCATCCATGGGTGGTTTTGGAGCGCTTCGTCTGGCGGTTAACCGTCCTGATCTGTTCAGTAAAGTGGGATCCTTTGCAGGATCCATCGAGATGCCTACGATCGTGGAGCGGTATCAGCGAGGAATACAGCCCGGGGGTGAAGATTTTAACTGGGCTTTTGGCGGCTATGAGAATATGATCAACAATTCAAATGATGTGATATACATGGCGCGACAATGCGTGCAGGATGGGAGGATGCCCCGTATATATATGGTATGCGGCACGGAGGATTTCGGCTATGCGCTGAATCTGATGGCAAGGGATGATCTTCGCCTGTCAGGAGCGGATGTATTCTGGCATGAGAGAGACGGGATTCATTCCTATGACTGCTGGGATCCGGAGCTGCCACTGTTTTTGGATTGGCTGGAAGATAAGGAGGCAGGCGAATGATTGTTGTTGATAGCAGAATGCAGACAAAATATCTGAACTTTACCAATGCATACACATTGCTTTTGCCGGAGAGAGCAGTGAAAGGGGAGCGTTTTCCACTCATTTTGTGTCTGCATGATCTGGGAGGGGATCGCTGGCAGTGTATGCGGGAAATGGATACGGAGGATCTTGTGGAGCGTCTTGGCATAGCGCTCGTGTTGCCGGACGGCCGCCGTTCCTGTTTCCTGAACATGGCGCACGGCCCTCGCTGGAGTGACTATCTTGCACAGGAACTTCTCGTGCGGCTGTGCCATACATTTCCCCTGGAACGCCAAAAAACAGGGGTGGTTGGAGTTGGAGCCGGGGCGCTGGGAGCTTTGGCGCTGGCCCGGCAGGGGATACCCTGTGCTTTGACAGAGCCCAGGCTCGGGGAAGCACTTTCCTGTGACGGCTCATGCTGGCTGAGGGCGGCGGAATGGAGCAGTGTGCTGGAAGGGTGCGAAGCGCAGTGGAATCCGACTCATTGGGAGGCCGTGCAAGGGACTTTGGCAGGCAGCAAAGAAGCTTTGGATGATGCCGATAGAGTTCTGGGGTTATCCCATTGGAAAAAGCTGTATTGCAAAGGTGATGCGGGCGAGCGATGGGCAGTGACACTGACGGAGCTGGCGGGACGTATGGAGACTTTTACGGATTTATGATTGAATGGCAATATATGCCTTTTTCAGGGCAGAGAGGAGCGGAGCATGATTAATATTTTAGCAATCGGAAACAGTTTTTCACAGGATGCCACACACTATCTGAATCAGATTGCGAAAGAGGACTGCGTGGAGACAAAGGTAGTGAATCTTTATATTGGCGGGTGTAGCCTGGAGCGTCATTGGTCGAATGTGCAAAGCGGCGCAGAAGACTATCTGTATGAATTAAACGGTAAATCTACCGAGAAATACATATCCATACAGGAAGCTTTAAAAGAGGAGAGGTGGGATTATATCGTTACTCAGCAGGCGAGTCATGACAGCGGATGGACTGACACCTATGAACCGTTTCTTGAAAATTTGACCCGTTATATCAGGAAGCAGGCACCTTGGGCAGAGATTTTGCTGCAGGAAACGTGGGCGTATGAAATTGACAGTACTCATGATAAGTTTCCCAGATACCATAATAGCCAGCAGGAAATGTACGAACGCTTGAGAAAGGCCTATAATGCGGCGGCGCAAAGGCATAGTCTGAGACTGATACCATGCGGTGATATAATCCAGAAGCTGCGCAGGATCCCGCCCTTTGTGTATGAAGAAGGAGGGATTTCCCTGTGCAGGGACGGATTCCATATGAGTTATATCTATGGGAGATACGCTCTGGCAGCGGCTTGGTACAAAACTATCACGGGAAACAGTGTGGCACAAAACAATTATATTCCGAAGACCTCGTTTGAGACGGATAAAAAGGCAGACCAGGAAGCGCTTCTTGTAATAAAGGATATTATTGAGAAAACCTGCCAGAATCGTTAAAGGTGTGTAACCCCTTCCCCCGTAATGGAAATCCCATAATCCAGGATAACATTCCCCTTCTCATCAGGCGTGGTATATCTGGGACAATTGTACCGCTCAAAGCACCAGGCATCCTCTTTTCTTTGCAGATTATGAGCCTTTAATTCCTCCAGACACATATTGTGGGTGTCTATAGAGTAAAATTCTCCGTTATTTTTACCGCCATAGAGATAAAAAACAGCATACTCCAAAGGCTCTATATCTACAGCCTCAAAGCCTTCCGGAACCTGGGTATCCGCCGGAAAAAATATTCCGATCCAGTATTCCGGCGTGCCGTTCACCACACGGACTGCGCCGATGTAGCCGTGATCGTTGATGGAAAGACCCTGGACGGCCTCCAGCTTTTCAAACCAGTTGTTTGCCCACCATTCGTCCCAATTTCCGCCGCTTTCATACTTTTTTCCGATCAGACGCGCGGCGGGACAGCTTTCTTTTTCCATCTTTAAGATTCTGACAGACATTCTCTTTTCCTCCAATCGTATCTTGTAAAATAAATAGGGATGACTTACAATTTATATTAACATAAACCATATGGCTGTTCAAGATTGCCCTGGCCGCTTGGGGGAATGGCATCTGGGCGGGGAAAGAGGAACACAATCGTAAACTGCCGCTAAAAATCCGGAGGAAATCAGACATGATCATTTTAATTGCCGGCGCTTCTCATACGGGAAAGACCGCCCTTGCGCAGAGACTTCTTGAACAATACAAGTATCCTTACCTGTCAATCGACCATTTAAAGATGGGACTGATCCGCAGCGGACACACGTCCCTCACCCCCATGAGCAGGGATGAAGAGCTGACGGAATATTTATGGCCCATCATCTGCGAGATGATAAAAACCGCTGTAGAGAACAGGCAGAATCTGATTGTGGAAGGGTGCTATATTCCTTTTGACTGGGAAAGGCATTTTGAGGCAGAGTATCTGGAGCATATAAAGTACTATTGTCTTGTGATGAGTGAGAGTTATATCAGGAATCATTTTTCCGATATAAAAGAATATGCCGGCGTGATAGAAAACCGGATGGATGACGAGTGCTGCACTATGGAGAGCGTGATCAGGGACAATATGGAAATCAGAAAGAAATGTGAGAGATACAACGTAAATTATATCCTGATCGATAAGGAATATCGGATTGAGATAGAGCTGTAGGGAACAGAGGCGGATTTGATAATCAGGCTTTGGTTCGGGAGAAAGAGATATGGCAAGGGAATATGTGACAGCGGATTTTGATATGGCGGATGGGATTTACAAGGTTTTGCACACAACGATTGAAACGATTTATCCCAAATATTATCCGAAGGAAGTGGTGGAGTTCTTTTGCGGGCATCATAGCAGGGAGCATGTTCTGGAGGGCATAGCGTCCGGAAATATGAGAGCGCTTATAGAGGACAATACGATTATGGGAATCGGCTGTTTTGACGGTAACCATATCACAGGGGTCTATGTGCTGCCCTGTTACCAGAAGCGGGGCTGCGGCTCGCAGATTATGGATTGTCTGGAAGGGGAAATTGCCAAAAAGCATGAAACCGCTGTTCTGGATGCGTCCCTTTCGGCGGTATGCCTGTATGAGAAGCGGGGATACAGAACCGTGGGGCATGGAATTTATGAATTGGAAAATGATGTAAAGCTGGTTTATGAGATTATGAGGAAAAAGCTGTAGGCTGCCTCCGGAAAAAGGGGATTATAGTGGGATAGCTGTGAGTGGAGGATGAAGGTATGACGATTGAGGAAATTGTACGTGGTGAATCAAAGAGTGTCGAGTTCAAAGCTAAACTGCCGGAGGATTCTGCCAAATATGTCAAAACCATTATTGCCTTTGCAAATACACAGGGCGGCTGTCTGGTTATCGGAGTAGATGACGTGGCGCATAAAGTGGTAGGCGTTGATGATGATTCTGCTTTTCAAATCATGGATCGCATTGCAAATGCTGTTGCAGATTCATGCGCACCGCAGATTGTCCCGAATATAGAGCTGCAAACGATTGACGGGCATACGGTTGTTCTTGTCACAGTCACACCGGAACCAAACAGACCATATTATTTAAAGGCAAAAGGAAAAGAACTTGGAACATATATTCGACTTGCGGGTACGTCCAGACCGGCATCTCCGGAAAAAATCAAGGAACTGGAGATGGAAGGCGCTCATATTTCGTGGGATGAACTTACATGCATAGGATATGAGGTGACAGATAAAGAGATCAAAAAACTTTGTAGGGATATTATGCAATATCGGGAAAAAGCGGGACTTCCAAAACGAAATGTGACAAGTGCGCAGCTTATCAACTGGAAGCTTTTGAGAAATGCAGAAACATCATTTCTGGCATCAAATGCCTTTGTTTTGTTGGTATCGAATTATTTTCCGTATTCTAAAACACAGTGCGCAGTGTTTAAGGGAAAAGAGAGAACGGTTTTTCTTGATAAGCGGGAATTTACCGGGTCTATTTATAAACAAATTGAGGAGGCAACAGCATTTGTTTTACGAAATATCCGGTTGGGCGCAATTATTGAGGGATTGGTCAGAAAAGAGTCTTATGAGCTTCCGGTAGAAGCCATTCGTGAAATGATTGTCAATGCACACTGCCATCGTAATCTGACAGATGCTTCCTGCGTACAAGTGGCAGTGTATGATGACCGTTTGGAGGTTACATCGCCGGGAGGACTCTATAATGGGCTTACTTATGAAGAGATTATGAGTGGACATTCGAAGCTCAGGAATAGGGCGATAGCCAATGTTTTTAATCAAATGGGGCTTGTTGAGGCGTGGGGAACCGGAATACGAAGGATAAAAGAAGCGGCAAAAAGTTACGGTCTTCCAAGTCCGGAAATATTGG
>CAJUIO010000164.1 GCA_910586025.1 uncultured Lachnospiraceae bacterium | reverse complement strand
TATTCATCTGATTCCTCCTTGTAAAAATTTTTTCATTCAGCCCTAAAGTTTTTCCCCTGGCTGCCGATATAAAAAGTGTAACAAAAAAGGTAACACAATATAAATTGTGTTACCTTTTTTGTATTAAAGTCCTATACCGGCTTATGTCCCGGCTCTACGCACAAACCAGACGCTTGAATATTTTGTGTTCCGCCTGTCACCGAGCAGCGGCATCATGAGCAGTGACTGTCACCACGGTTCTCACATCCGCAAGCTCAGGCGCAAGATCCTTTTCCTCTGTCAGATCCAGAACCGGAAATCCCTCCGCATTGAAATGCACCCGGCGGATTCCCGAGCTCCTGGGCCCTTCCACCCCGGGTCTGGCGTGATAGGTATTGAAAACCAGCCCGTCATCATCGGTCACATAGGCATTGTGGCCGGTTCCGAATTCTCCCTCCACGCTTCTGGAGGAGAGCAGCGGACAATTTTCCTTCACCCAGCTTTGCGGGTTCAAAAGGTCGTCTGACGCATTCCCGGTGAGCAGACCCACCGTATAGGTGCTGTCCACTGCGGCGGCCGAGTAGGTGAGAAACACCTTTGCGTCCCTTTTCAGGGCAAAAGGCCCCTCCACCACGAAGGTATGGTTATTTTCCCAGCCATATTCCGGCACGGCAAGAAGTGTCGGTGCAGTGGTGAGCTTCCAGGGCTGTGCCGGGTCAATGGTAGCTATGTACAGAAAAGCGCCCTGATCCACCGGCTGAAACCGTCTCTGCGACCAGCACACGTAATGGGTTCCTCCCGCCTCAAAATACGTCATATCCAGCGTAATGCCCGCCTTTCCAAAAAGCCAGCTGCCGTCCTTTCTCTGAACCCTCCTTGGCTCCTCCCAGTCGCAGGCTCTCATGGGATTTCCGTTTTCCTTCAGCATCATCACATGGCACTGCTCATCATAGAAGGACTGGGGCGTACCGGCATGGAGCACGCAGAGTCTTCCGCCGATCACATGCAGCTCCGGTGCCCACAGGAGATTTCCCAGGTGGGGATAAGTATAAGCATCCAGAATCTTTACCTGCTGGGCCGTGGCAAGCCCCGGTATGGTGTCTGCCTCCCGGATATAAATAGTGTGCTCATGATCCAGATCGTTGGTGGAGATAAAGTAATATTTTCCCTGCCACCTGCCGATACAGGGATCTGCCTTATGCCAGGCCACCGGAAACTCATAGCGGTCCTGATGCACCCGGCCCTCGACCTCATAAGTACCCGGCCTGTTCCAGTCAATGTCCCTGTCATACCAGTCCACTCTCTTTTCCACACGGCTGCCGTCACTGTAGCTTGCCGTGGCCTTCACCGCGGCAAGCTCCTGCGGTGAGGAAGCCTCCACACACTCCGGCACCTGATTGGCCGTATTCTCCGGCACCACAAACCTCACTCTGAGCCTTTCCGCCTCTTTTTCCGTAAGCTCCAGAGTATTTCGCAGCACCGCCCCCTCCGGAAGTCCGCTCCCGGAAGGAACCGTGATTGTCACGGATGCCTTCTGTAAAAATGTCTCCTGCTCCACGGAAAAAATTCCATCCACCCATGACCGCTCCCTTGCGAGAGCTTCCAGAGTTTCCACCTCCAGGCCGAAACACTTTCCGCTCCTTTCCCTCCAGAGCAGCTGATACCGCCGCTTTAATCCGTCATATCCACACAGCGCATCCTCAATGATCTCCCCTCTTCCCAGATCAATCAGGGGCCATTCTCTATAATGGATCAGATCCTCTGAGGTAAAAATCAAAAGTCCTCCTGCCGCCGCAGCGTCGGCGCTCCCATCCGGCTCTATTCTCTGGGCGATGACTCCAAAGGTTTGATCCGCCAGAGAAAAGAGCCAGGGATTTTTTAGACTCTTTGCATTCAGGGTTCCATCCTCATTCCTCGTGGCCTTTGCATACAAAATACCGGAATTATGGTTTAAACAGACGATCCTCCCGTCCGGCTCCTGCAGCGCCAGATGCATACTGCAGGCAAGCTTTTCCGAATAGATGGCATCCTCTCCGGGAAGCCTGGTATAACATAACACTCTCATAGATAACTCTCTCCTTTTTTATTTTTATCGATATCCCTTATCCGACCAGTCGTGTTTCAGGATTCTCTCATATTCCTCATCGGAAATCTTAAGTATGGTTCCGTGCTTGAATCCGTAGGGGAAGGAAAATTCCTTGTCCGATCTCACAAAGCCCCCTCCTGCAAGGCTGTCCGCCACAAAGGGCACATATCCCTGGCCGGCTCCCGGAACTCCGTAGTAGTCCAGGAAAAGGCACCACTTTCCTTCCTCGAGCCGCACCGCCGTCGGTGCCTCGTAGAGCCCGGCCTCGATCTCCTTCATACTCTCGTCAAAAGCCGGAATCCTTATGTAGGGCCCTCCCGCATGCTCCGAACGCAGAAGAATAATCCTTGCGGGATTCGCCTCGCTCTTCACGAACAGGTAATAAAAGCCGTCCTCCTCATAGATAGCGGAATCAATCACTCCGCTGTCCTCCTTCCTGTAAAGAATCTCCGGCTCCGTGAAGGAGACGAAGTCCTTTGTCCGACAGCAGTAAATCCCCTTTGGACCATAATCGTTTGAGCTGTGAGAGGAGGACCAGTGCAGCATATATTCCTCCCTTTCCTTATCATAGATCATATCCGGAGCCCACAGACAACCATAGTTCTCGTTTCCGATCCGAACCAGCCTCTGGTCCGACCAGTTCACAAGGTCTTCCGATTCCCAGACGGAAAAACATTTGCTGCCGTTTCTCGATATTTCCTCCCAGGATCCGTGATACTGGTTCCGGAATCCGTAGGAGAGGCTTAAATCCGTTGCGATAATATAAAACTTCCCCTTTGTCCGGACAATGGTAAAATCCCGGACTCCCTTGTCGCCGTAGTAAGTCCACAGAACGGGAGAGCCCGCATTTACCTCCTCCCAGCAAAAGCCGTCCCTGCTCAGGCCAAAGTACACCTGCTCGCCGTCCGGCGTTGTCTTTTCCCTGAAATGAACAAATAAATAAGCCATGTTACTTCTCCTCCTCTTCTTGTTCAGGTGCCGTGCTCCCTATCAGCACCTCTTTTCCACGAAAGGCGAAGCCGTACTTCCGGATTCTCTCCCTCGGAATTCCCTTTTCCGTCATCGCCGTTTCGTACTTCCTGTCCCTAATCTGAGCAAGGGCCGCAGCTACCGTATCGGAGAGCTCCTTCTCCTTTGCCTCCTGCACTTTAAACTCCATAATGATGACATCATTTGCGACAGCATCCCCCCTGGGCTCCAGCATCACGTCATACCGCCCGAAACCGCTCTCACGATTGGAAGTAAGAATATATCTGTCCGAAAGCTCCGCCAACAGTCCCAAAACAAACCCATGATAAAACCGCTCCGGCTCCGCAGGCCCCTTTCCCACGTCAAAACAGCTGAAAGAGGACAGTGCGATCCGGTTCATATAAACATTCATCGCCTCCAAATTTCCATTCAGGAGAGCCTTTACAAAATCATTGTAATTATCACTGTACTCAGAGAACCAGTCACGGATCATGCCCTCAAACATAGTATACACCTCCAGATTCGTCAGAGTAAGTGTATAATACCAATGGTTCCCTTTGAATTCCGTCTCCGTTACCTTCAGGTAACCAGCCGCAAGGAGCAGGCTCCAGATGGCGCTCTGCCTTGCGGAGAGCTGGCTGTAAATAATCTGTTCATCGATCTCGGTACAAAGCGCATCTCCTCTCATCAGCGTCTCAAAATCCTGCTTCACATTCCGGCTCCCCTCCCTGAGCAGCTTTCCAACCAGAGCGTTAGAGCTGGAATTTGCCCAGTATGTGCCCACCTTCCTTTTATCGAGATAATTGAGAATCGACCACGGATTATAGATATCCCTGACTCTCCCGAACGTGAAACCGTCATACCAGGTTCTCACCTCGTTTCTGCGGTCAGAAAGGCCGAATTCGTCCAGAGCCGCCACGACCTCTCCCTCCGTAAAACCAAAACAGTCCGCATACTTCTCCGTAGTAGTTGTTATCACCTCCAGATTATTCAGATCAGAGAAAACGGACTCTTTGCTTATCCTTGTAATCCCTGTCATAATCGTCCTGTCCATGCTGGGATTCGTCTTGAAGGAAGCGTTAAACATATTTCGTATAAAGCATACCATCTGATCCCAGTATCCGTTTACATAAGCCTCCTGCATGGGCGTGTCATACTCATCCAGCAGAATAATAACCTTTTTCCCATAATGGCGGTACAGGAATTTGGAAAGCCAATGGATGGACATTGTGGCCACAACCTCCGGCATATCCAGAGAAACACTTCTGAAAATCTCCTTTTCTTCAGAGGACAATCGGGAACTGTCCAGCAAAAAGCGATAATCCTGATAGAGTCCCACCAAAATCTGACGGATTCTCTGTATGGCCGAGTCATAATCCCCATCCTTTACATTGGCAAAGGAAAGACTGATCACCGGAATACTGCCCTGCAGCCGCCGGAGCTCCCAGTCCTCCCACACTCTAAGCCCCTCAAACAGATATCCCTTATCCGCATGATCTACAGAAAAAAACTTTTCCGTCATACTCATATTCAATGTTTTTCCGAACCGTCTCGGCCTGTTGATCAGAGTTACACTGTCCCCGTTCTTCCACCACTGCCTGATAAAATGTGTCTTATCCACATAGAAATAGTTTCTTTTCCGAACCTCCTCAAAATCCTGATGCCCCATGCCGGCCACTCTTGTCATACCAAGCCTCCTTCCAGACCTCTGCTCTGATGGATCTCCTTTATCCCTGTTCCCAGTTTACCATAGTCAATTTCCTGTTGCAATCGTACACTTTATCGACCTCAGACCACGGGGGAAAATCTATGACAATATTCCCATTCTCTATACCGCAGATTATACCGCCAGATATGTCGCAGAACATAAAGCAAAGGGGACATCATAAGGCACAGCTT
>CAJUIO010000163.1 GCA_910586025.1 uncultured Lachnospiraceae bacterium | reverse complement strand
CCGCCTTCTCTCTGAAAATCCGAGATGCTTACTATTTCTTATCATAGCTTTTGTGTTCAATTTTATAATTTATATCACAAAAAATAATGGCTGTCAAGAGTTGATGGCAAGTGATATTATGAGATCATATCAGATACAAGGATATATTTTCAAGAAAAATGAACCGAATGAGAAGAGATGACGAATATGTAGTAGAAAGATACGGGAGGTGAGAATTTGAAAGCCTGGGAACTGGAAAAATGCATTGATGAATTTGGCACAGACATATACCGGTTTTGTATGAAGCTGTGCATGGACAAAGCGAATGCGGAGGATTTATACCAGCAGACATTTCTGAAGGCTCTGGAAAGTGGTATGGAGCTTGATTGGGAGCATAATCCGAAAGCGCTGTTTTTTTCTTTTGCATTTAACCTTTGGAAAAGTGAGCAGCGAAAAAATGCCCGTCGCTCTTCGCTTGTCCCTTGTGTCAACTTAGACGAAACAAATGAAAATCAGCTCAGTTCACAGGAAAATATCGAGGAGAACATATTTAGGCAGGAACTGATTGCGGAAACCCAAAAGATTATCGGGAACCTGCCGGAAAAAATCCGAATACCGCTGACACTCTACTACTTATTTGAGCAGCCTGTTGACGAAATTGCAAAAGAGATAAATAAGCCGCCGGGCACAATAAAAAGTAGACTGTTTAAGGGGAGAAATCTCATCAAAAAAAGATTGGAGGATTTAGGATATGGAAAGCAATGATTATGAGAGCAGCTTGAATGAACTGATCCGTGCATCAATGGAATTAGAGGATGAGCCCTCCTGCGAATTGAACCTTCGCCTGAAAGCTGAGCTTTATCAAAAGGAAGCGGCTGTGCCGAGAAGACAAAGTCATTCGATCTCTCTTTGGTATGTTCCTATGATTTTAAATTTTATGACATTTTCCTTATTTGCGGTATTTGCCCTTTTGGTTATATCAAATCCGTATATTGCGAAACTGATTGCCGGCATTTGCCTGTATATGAGTATGGCGGGTGCTTTTATAACATTGTTGGGTGTAAAAAGAGCGAATCTCAAAGAGGATGTTACGGTTTATATGTAAGAAAAGAGGTGTTTTAACATGAATAAAAATGTAGGTAAAATGGTTGGTTATATTGGTATTCCTTTTGTTATGCTATTTATCGTCCTGCGGTTTGCGCTGTTTTATTTAAGAAGTGATGGTTTGAGCGGCATCTCCGTGATGTTTCCATTGCTGGCTGCCGGGATTTTGATTTTTGCCCTGCTCATGTCTGTTTCTTTTGCCGCATGGGTATATCAGGATTGTAAGAAAAGAAATGATGATGGCATTCTTTGGGCAATCATCACATTTATTGCCACTCCGTTTATCGGACTGCTTGTCTATTTTTTGCGCCGCTCCGAAATGAAACAGAGCTGTGATGCCTGCGGACACCTGGTTTCTCTGAGAGCAAATTTTTGCGAAGAATGTGGTTCTAAGATCGTGCACAGGGAGGGAATGAAAGATATGGAAATGAAGCGGACACATCATATTAATTATATCGTTATGGGGACAATCAGCATGACACTTATGATTACCTGTCTTGCCTGCTTTGTCATGAGTGCCTTATCCGGAAAAGGAATAAATTCCGATATCACTTCTGACGACCGTATATGGAATATAGGCGGTATCAGTATGAATTATCAGACAATGACGGACGGGGTGTGGACGTTGGACTTCAGGAGTGCCAGCGACGGATTTATCAAACAGGAGGATATGACGATCAATAATGCCGGAACGGATGTTTTGCATGCTGAAATTTCATGTGACACCGTACCCGATAATTCAAGGCTGACATTGTATCTGGTGCAGGGCGATTTGGTGAAATCCTTTGATGTTACAAGCCTTTCCGAGCCGTTGGAATATTCCTTACATGAATTTGAAAATGGTGAAATTCATGTCCGTTTGTTGATTGAAGGGGTTGAGGACGTGATTTCCAAAATTTATATCAGATAATGCGTGAGGCTGCTGATGAAAGGATGATTATGTGTTGATTCTCCGGTAATCGGTGGGAGTCATTCCCGTAAACTTTTTGAACTGGCGCATGAAATGCAGGTCACTGTCATAGCCGCAGAAGCCTGCAAGGCCGCTGACGCTCATACTGCTGTTAGTCAGGTAGTATCTGGCGAGCTTCAGGCGGGCTTCAATGATATCCTGCCGGCAGGAGATCCCGAAAAATTGCTTGTATAAGTGCTGAAAGTAAGACAGACTGAGGCACGCAGAGGCGGCAAGCGCCGGAACGGTCCGGGCGGCGGCAGGATCATTGTAGATCTGGGTGCGGAGTCTGGAAAGCTCCGGGTAATATTTCTGATGTATGGCAGAGCCCGTCCGCTTTTCCGCCTCCTCCCGTAGGGAATATAAAAAAATATGCATGAAAGAATCCAGCATTTCTTCTTTGTGAACGGAGGATGAATGATAGAGATCGGACATCATCCGCACATATTCTGACAATTTATGAAAGTCAAAGGGATATATAATTCTGCACAGGGGAAGATCCAGATTCTGAAGGAACGGAAGATCTTCCCCGGCTGCCATAAAATGAATCCAGTCGTCATTATACCCCGCAGCATCACAGCCATAGTGAATATAGGTGTTTGGAGGAAAAAGAATCAGGGAATTGGGACGCACCGGGCAGACCCTGTCCTCCAGAACCATCCAGGCCTCCTGCTTGATGAGCAGAATCAGATAGTCGGGAAGACCTTCCCTGTGCTCAATGTTGCATGGGATTGGATGGTGGGAATCATGGCCGCAGCTGTTTATGGTAATCATAGTTTTAGAAGGTTTCCTTTCCGTTTTGATAACAAAAAAGCAGATTATGTCAGTTAATTGCATTGTAAGTCATTGTCCGGATGGTGTCAAATGGTTATGATGATTTTGACGGATTTACAGACGGCGGGCCGCTTTTTCACACGGCTATTTGTGCCGGAGCGTCACAAATAAGCCTTGACAGCACGCCCCGTCGCATAAACGCAAACGCTCCGGAATGGAGATTAAAATGGAGGATTACAGGTTATGGGCGGAGAGCGTCCTGCAAAAGGTTCGGGAAAAAATGGAATGGGTCAGTGAAAAGAACAGGGATAAGATTCCCTACACCACGGATGATGCGGGCGATTATGACGACCGTTCCGACGGGAGCAGACAGTGGGATGTGGATAACGGCCTCAACTGGTGGACCAACGGATTCTGGGGAGGAATCATGTGGCTGCTGTACCAGGATGGAAAGGAAGAAAAATATGCGGAAATTGCCAGAGTATCGGAGCGGAAAATGGAGAAATGCTTTGAGCAGTATTATGGTCTGCATCATGACGTGGGATTTATGTTTCTGCCGACGGCGGTGGCGGACTGGAGGCTTACCGGGAATGAGGATGCCAAAAGAATTGCCATGCATGGGGCAAATCTTTTAGCGGGGCGGTTTAACCTGGCCGGAGGATTTATACGGGCCTGGAATCAGGTGGAGGGGAGCGATACCAGAGGATGGGCCATCATTGACTGTATGCTCAATATCTCTCTGCTGTATTGGGCCTCGGAAGAAAGCGGGGATCCACGGTTCAGACACATTGCCATGAGACATGCCGACACGGTTCTTGGCAGCTTTATCCGCCCGGACGGCTCGGTGTGTCATATCGTGGAGTTTGATCCGGAAACCGGGGAAAGGGTGAGAAGCCACGGAGGCCAGGGATACGGGGAGGGCTCTTCCTGGACCAGGGGTCAGGGCTGGGCCGTATACGGCTTTGTCAACAGTTATACCCATACGGGAAAGAGGGAGTATCTGGATGCGGCGAAGCGCTGCGCCCGTTATTGTATTGCCAATTTGCCGGAAAACGGAATCATCCCGGTGGATTTCAGACAGCCAAAGGAGCCGGCATGGGAGGATTCCTGTGGGGCCTGCGTGATTGCGGGGGGACTCCTTGAGATAGCAAGGCATGTGTCCGAGCTGGAAAGAGATATGTATGTGCGGGCGGCGGTAAAAATTCTCAGGGCCATTGCCGATACGAGGGCGGACTGGAGCAGGGAGTGTGACGCAATCGTGCAGAACTGTTCGGGGGCCTATCACAGCGCCGATCATCATTTTACCATGGTTTATGCGGATTACTATTTTATCGAGGCGCTGTATAAGCTGACGGGAACGGGAATTCTGCTATGGTGAGGGATGAGTACGGCATAATAGGACAAGTCAGAAGAAGACCGATTTTACAGGCTTCCTGACCAAGTCCTATTTTTTTGACCTACTGGAAACGGGGTTGAGATGTAAGGGCGGCGCCGAATTTACAATCGAATACCTACACTAAGAAGGCGGAGGGGTACCAGGCCCCGAATGGACGAAGAATGCCTTCATGAGAGTGGGTGATGCTTATCAGAGCAAATGATGGTAAGCGAGGTAACGAATTATGGCATGAAGAGAGCGCCTATGCTGAGGATTCAGGGGTTGTGGTTCCAAGAGCTGGGCTTTAATGTCGGGGATCCGGTGCTGGTTAAGTGCGAGGAAGGTAAGCTGATCATCATGGCGGAACTGAAGAAGGCGGAGAAGGTTTCATGGAAGAAGAGACAAAAAAGCTTCAGCAGAAGTTCCAGAAGGAAAAGAAGGAACTCAGGGCAAGGTTCGTGGCAGAGCGTCAGGCGGATTACTGCATGGTAGAGGAAGGAACGGGGGTGTGATGATATGGGAAAGATAATCATGATCGGAGCGATGAAGGGCGGTGTCGGTAAATTATAGTCTTTTTTCATGCGGTAATTACCGTATAAAATGAACTCCTATTCCCATAAGCGGAGAAAATACCCAACAACAATATTCCGCAATCCAATCTCCCGACAATTAACGAAAGAAAACCATATATCAGCACCGAAACCAATCAATCATATCAATCAATCCATATCACAGGAGGGCAAAGACCATGAACAAAAAGCAGGAACAGCAGATTTTAGATTATTACAGCACCACAGACAAATATATCC
>CAJUIO010000162.1:3169-5120 GCA_910586025.1 uncultured Lachnospiraceae bacterium | reverse complement strand
ACGTTTTTGCAGGCTCAGCGGAATGCTCCGCACAATGGAAGGCGCACAACTTTTTGCGCAAACTGCCAGGCGCACTGCGCAGACATGGCTTTTGACACCCGAATACCACTATTCCTTCAGTCCGGAATAAATAATGCCCTGCTCCAGATAATCCTGCCCCAGGACAAATACAAACACCGCCGGAATCAGCGTGATAATAGAGGTACAAAAGGCGCTGCCCGCCTGCACCCAGGTAATCTCCGGCAGATACAGAGACAAAGGCCACAGCGCCTTGTCGTCCAGAAAGGCCATGGGCTGCTCCATCATATTCCAGTATTCCAGAAACCCCAGAACAATGGCGGACAGAAGGCCGCTCTTTCCAAGCGGAAGCCCAATCCTTCTGAAAATAGTAAGCTCCCCCGCCCCGTCTATCCTCGCGGCCTCAAAAAGCTGGACAGGAATCGCACGAAACCCTCCGTATGAAAGAAACACCGGAAAGGTGGAAAAGACCGCCGGAAGGATCACTGCCCCGTGAGTGTTCAACAGTTCCAGCCGGTTCAGCACCAGATAGCCAGAAAGCATCGTAACCTGAAAGGGAAGCAGCATCAGAACCACGTACAACGCAAAAAGCGCACCGTTGCCCCTTGCCTTATACACCGCAAAGGCCCATGCCGCAGGAACTCCGACCAGGAGCTGACCTGCCAGGATTCCTGCCGTGAGCCTTATGGAATTCCAGAACAGGACAAAAAACTGGGGCGTCAGAAAGAGAAGCTTTCCGTAATTCTCAAAGGTTGGATAGTCCGGCACCAGCTTCCATCTGATAAATTCCGCACTTTCTCCGAATACCGGGGTTAAATACTCCCGCAGCTCCCCGGTTCCCATTACCGAGCCTGTAGCCAGAAGTATAATTGGCAGAATGACAAAAATTGTGGGGATCAAAAGAAGCAGTACGGCAAACGCCGCCTTAATCTGTCTCCATCCCTCTTTTCGATTCTTACTGTTCATATCCTTTCTCAGCCATCCTTTCCCCTCAGTCCTGTCTGTCCCACATTCTCTGCAGGAGCATAATTACCGCAAACAGAAAACCTCCCACGCACACTGCGGCGGCAGCCATCTTGTCAAGGTCAAGGTTCACAAACCAGTTATTGAACAAATGCTGCAGGAGATAAATATCCTGCTGCGGGTAGGAACCGGCCACAAGATAAGCCTCCCTGTAAATCTTAAAGGAATTCAGAAACGAGAGGATCACGATAGTGTAGAGGCTGCCCTTAAGGTTTGGAAGCACGATCCTGAAAAAGCACTGCCTTCCGTTTGCCCCGTCCACTCTCGCCGCCTCCAAAAGCTCTCCTGATATTCCCCAGATCCCGGCCAGCCACAGCACCACCGTATAACCCGTATTTTTCCAGATATAGCTGAAAACCAGAACCCAGAAGGCCGCCCCGGTTCCCAGATAGTCTGTGCGAACCTCCCCCCACAGGCCGGTCCACTCACCGGCCCGTGTCAGGATCAGGTTCAGAAAGCCCTGTCTGTAAAAAAACATCTTCCAGACCACCACCACCGTTGCCGTTGGCATGGCCAGCGGGAACAGATACAGCGACTTGATCACCGCCCCATCCTTTAACCTGCTGATGGGCAGTGCGATCACAAGGCCGATCACCACCAGCAGCGGGATGCAGACAAAGGTAAAGCGGACGGTATTTTTTACGGCCAGAAGAAAGGCAGTATTGGTAAAAATTGTCTGGTAATTCTGCAGACCGCAGAACTGTCCGGTAACCGCCGTGGAAAAGGATCGTTTCAGCACGTCCAGGAAGGGAAGCAGCACAAATACCAGCACGCCTCCGAAGCTGGGAAGAAGGAACAGGAAAAACATTTTCCTGTGGAAAAACATTTTCCTGTCCTTTTTCCCCCGCCCATATCCGCTGGATACCTTGGACGGAAGCTCACTCCGCCATGTAAATCGCCATTTTCTTTT
>CAJUIO010000162.1:0-3069 GCA_910586025.1 uncultured Lachnospiraceae bacterium | reverse complement strand
CGCTGGATACCTTGGACGGAAGCTCACTCCGCCATGTAAATCGCCATTTTCTTTTCGATCTCACTGACCGCGTCCTCCAAGCTCTGTTCTCCCAGAATATACGCCGCACCCTTCTCATACACGGCATCCTCCAGCACACTGTCTGAAACATAAGCCGTGTCCGCGGATGCGATCCATCCTCTGAGCCTTTCCTTTTGCTCCTCGTTCATCCAGTAGATATCCACCTCTACCACCATGCCGTCCCCATTGCTGGAAGAAATACTGCTATAGGGCACGTCATCCGACTCATAAACTTCCGGATCCGGCATCAGGGATTCCTCGAAGCCCGCTTTGTTTACAGAAAATTCACCGACCACGCTCTCCTTTCCGATCAGCACGTCAAGCAGCTCCAGGGCCTTTTCCGCATATGGCGATGACGCACTGATTCCTGCCAGTGTCTCGGCAATGAAAACCTTTCCTCCCTGTCCGTTGAGGAAGTCGGTTCTGCTCCCCGCAAGATCATCCCGCCGCTCCAGGCTGGTCGCAAAGGCATAACCATAGGCGTATCCCACTGTTCCGAAATCCAGCTTTTTCTCGCCCGCAATGTAGCCGATCTCATCCAGACCGTTGGTAAAGTATGGCGACTCCTCCCAGGTAAAATTATAGTAAGATCTCCATTCCTCGTTCCTCTGACGGTATGATTCAATTTCACTTTCCGCAAGAGTATCCATCTGGGCACCATACACGCGCTTTGCATTTTCCAAAAATTCCGATATCGTCTCCGAATTAATACTGCCGTCCTCATTTTTCCAGGAGGGCGCACAGACCGCGGTCAGAGTCCTCATGATACCCAGCTCCGAGCAGATGTCAAGCAGGTCCGCACCCGGATTGTCCGCCCTGAGCGCCTCCACTGCCTCTGCGATTCCGGAAAGGCCGTCGATCTGTGAAATATATTTTTCCTCCCCCTGCACTACAGGCAGCTGAAACTCACAGGGTATCATAAAGATTTTTCCATCTCTTCGGAATGCGTCCACAAGGTTGGGAAAAAGCTCCTGTTCCCCGGAGAGGCCGTCCAGATGAGCCGCAAGATCGAGAAGCACTCCCTTTTCCATATAAGAATCCACGGGCATGCCGTCCAGAATCATAAGATCCGGCCCTTCTCCTGCCATGATCTGGGTATTCAGCTTTTTCAGGGCATCCTCCCTTGTCACAGAGTCATTTTCCCCCATGCCGATCTCATATTCCACATAGACCTCAGGGTGTGCGCCCTGATAGACATTGATCGCCTTGCGCAGGGTGTCGCTTTCCTCCAGACTGTAAGCCTTTAACCGCTCGCTCGGTACCGTGGGCACATTGGGATCATAGGTATAGCGCGCCAGCCGCCCATCTGTAAAAAATGCGAGAAACTCATTGTTATCAAGCATCGTCATTCCCTGAAGTCCGTAGGCCGGATTATTCAGCGTGCACAGGCTTCCGTCTATAACCTGCTCCACTGCGCTTCCCTCCAGCACGTGTCGGTGCAGTCCCTTTTTCCCCGCAAGGTAAAGGACATTTTCCTCTCCCGGGAAAAAGAACAGGTCAAACCAGCTGCCTCCGTTAGCGTCTCTCTTCGGATAATTTTCACGGATAAAGTCATCCAGAACCTCATCCTCGACGTATTCTCCTTTTTCCATATCATAGATCAGAGGCGTATCATAATTATATCCGTCCAGAATCATCCTGTTTCCCACAAAGCTCACCAGATTGGGATAACCGCTGTCCACCGTGAGGAATTCTCTGCTGCTCCCATCCTCCTTGACCTCGTAAATAGTATTTCCGTGGGTATTTACAAAAATTCTGCCGTCATCCGACATCCACACACCCACCAGATAGTCCTCCGGGAACTCCATCTCCACAGGAATCTCCGTTCCGTCCGGCTTATAGATAAAAAGCTTCGTGTGAAGCGTATAATCGTCCTCCTCGCTTTCCGTACCGTCTTCCTCTTTGGCAGCTTCTTCCTCAGGGTCATTTTCTTCGGGCTCCTCGTCCACATCGCAGACCACGGCAACCGTTCCGTCCCTGCCTATGGCATAATCCATCACGTAATTTTCATTTTCAATCATGGCTGTCCGCCAATTGCTCACATAGGGTTTCCAGGTCTCCCCGTTATCCTCCGAAGCGATAAAATTCTTGTACTTATCAGTTATGATCAGCTTTCCGTCCGCCAGACGGTAGAGGCTGTTATTGTAGGATGCAAATTCTGACAGATCCAGGATCGTCTCCATATAACGTCCCATGGCCGTATCCTTTGTCTCCTGTTCCTTTTGTGCGCCCGCCTCCGTCACCTGATGTTCCTTGGCGCTTCCCATCTCCTGTTCTTTCTCTCCGCTCTCACCCACAGCCGCGGCATCTTTCTTTCCACAGCCGCCAAAGAGCGCCGTCAGCATGGAAAGCAAAAGCAGAACCGCCAGAATCCTTTTTGTCTTCTTTACACACTTTTCTTTTTTCTGAATCATTCTTTTTCCTCCCGCTTAATGAACAAACTCGCTGATAGATACTTTGACCGCATAGAAATCATCCCCCTGATAGCTTCCCATCATATGAAGGGACAGATTCTCTTTTATATCGGAAAAATTTCCGGCCCTTGTCTCGATATCCTCCGGATTGATTCCGGAATTTTTTACCGTCTTATACTCGTACTGTGTATCCGCTGTAAAGATTACATTGATCAGAACCTCACTTTCGCTGCCCGCTGCCGGAGCCCACATGATTTCCTCCCCTCCATCCTGGGATTCCTCTGTAAAGCTCTGGCTGATTACCACACTGTTATCTCCAATGCTGACCACGTTTCCCAGAAGCTCTGTAACCGCCTGTATGGCCGCCGTGTCAGTGCCGCCTTCATTTGTAATGTTTTCATCCCCATTCTGCTCCTCACCGCCGGAGGGAACGTCCATGTCTTCCGTATTTCCCTGAGTCTGTGCGGAAACCGGAATGCTCTGTACCGTCTGCGAGGTGATGTCCTCCTCCCTTTTGTTACTGCAGCCCACCGCCAGAAGCAGCATCAATCCCGCTGCCAGAGTCAAACCTTTTCTTTTCATAATATTTCTCCTT
>CAJUIO010000161.1 GCA_910586025.1 uncultured Lachnospiraceae bacterium | reverse complement strand
AAGGCCGTATTTGAAGAACTGAAAAACGTCTCTATATTAAAGCATCTGAAAGAATGGCTCAATATAGAGACGTTATCCGGGATCAGGCGGTAAAGATCAGACGGATATCATTTTTATTTCCTCTGCAATGTGCTGAATTGGCGCACCGTATATTCCCAGAGCCTGTGCCTGCGCTGTCACGGAATCATATAAAGCCCGGAGCATATCCCGCAGACGGTCGGCATCCGATTGATCAGCGGCGCACATTGCCAGCCGGATGGCTTTGTTAAATTCATCGCAGACCGCATTCAGGGCCGCTTCCTGGTCTTCCTTTAAAATGCGGCCGCCCAGCTTTTGGATTTCGCCCTTGAGATAAAACAGCAGGATATTTCCCTGAAACGCTATATTACGGCATTTGCTTTCCGGTGTATATTCCGGCATGGAGGATCCTTTGGCTTCTGCGGCCGCCTGTACGTCACCTGGAAGGCTCTGGAAAAATTCCGTGGTTTCCCGCAGCTGTTCCCTAAGCTGGCTGATGCTGCCAAGGAGCTGATGGTGGGAGGGACAGCGCCGGGCATCCAGGTCGGCGGAAAAAGCAATGATATCCAGCCGGAAGAGGCAGTCCTCCAAGAACCGGGCGGTAATTTCCGGAAAGGGCGCGGCTGAAAGCTCCTGCGTGATATTGCTGATTTCCTCTGCAATATAGGAATAGGGGAGCCCGGTATCGGCGGACAGGATTTTGGCGGTGCTTTCCCCCTTTTTGATTATTTCCTGAAGCTTTTGCTGCGCATTATCCTTCATCTCCTGAAAAATCAGTGAGGACAGTTCCCCCAAAAAGCTCACGATTTTATCCGCCCTGATTCTGGCATCCCTGGCAAGTTTGTCATATCTGCCGCATATGGGCAAAAACAGGCTGCGGTGCTCCGGCACTGCCCTTTTGACGGTAAGCCCTGTCTGGAAGGCTATGAGGCCATACCAGAAGACGGCATCATCAATCACCTTGACGATCATAAAGCGGGCGGATATTTCGTCGGGTTTTTGGGTGATGGACGTAATGCGGTCCAGTGCGGCTGACAATTCATCCGTCACCTTGTCGGTTTTGGAAATGATAAAGCTCCAAAACGGAGAGTAAGCCGTGACATTCTCGGATGCGGCGTGCCTTTTGGCGTAAGCGGCGGTTTCCTTTGCCTGGACGATCAGTCCGTTTAATTCCCGGATCATCTCGCCTGCAGAGTCTGAAATAAGCATATTTGATTTCTCCTTTCTGATGAGAGGGGAGGAGATGGCATGGCAGTATTTCCTGTATTCCGCCGGGGTTACTCCCATGGCGGTTCGGAAGCTGCGGGTAAAGCCTTCGTGGGAATCGTAGCCGTATTTCAGCGCAATCTCCAGAATATTGGAATCCGTCCCGGCCAGCTCTCCGGCGGCGAGGGAGATTCTGCGCCTTGTCACATACTGCATGACGCTCTCGCCCACGGCCTCGCGGAACATACGCTGATAATGATATTTGGAAAAGTGTGCATTCTGAGCCAGATTTTCCACGGTCAGTCTTTCATGAATTTTTTCCTCGATCAGCGCAAGTGAGCGAAAGATGGGGTTTTCCTGATCCATGTTGTTCCTCCTTGAGATGTTGACAGTGCTTTGTGCTCCTGTACAGGTGAAAGCTGATTGTTTTGCCGGCGTTCACTTTCTGTTATCAGTATACAACGGACGGGAAAGGATTTCTTGACGAAAAGTGCTGTTGACAGAACGAATTGATAAATAAAGGAATTTTGTGTATAATAAATCCAGCGGAGCTTTATCAGCCTTCGGTGAAGTATTTGCTGAAAAATTTGTTTTTGTGCAAAAGGAGATTAAGACAATGAAAAAGATGGCAATGTTATTGGCGGCGGCAGTGATGATTCTCACCCTGTTTGGTTGCGGTGGAAAAGAGGCAAATCAGGGAGCGGCCAAGTCCCAATATGCGGATTCACTGGAAATACTGAATAAGGTGGTTGAGGCCTATGATGAAAATGATCTGTTCGCCATGTATGGCGGAGACCAGCAGAACGCAGTGATGGATGCACCGGGAAAATTCGATATCAGCAAGACCGAGGAGCTGGATTTTACATTGGGGCTGCCTGCGGATCAATTTTCCAACATAGAGGATGCGGCCTCCATGGTACATCTGATGAACGCAAACACCTTTACCGGAGCGGTGTACCGTCTGAAGGAGGATGTGGATTTAGACGCTTTCACAGATTCGGTGAAATCCAATATTCTGGCAAAGCAATGGATCTGCGGACAGCCTGACACGCTGATCATCATAAACGTGGACGGCAGATATGTGATAACTGCTTACGGCCAGGAACAGATCATGGAAACCTTCAAAAATAATGCGCTGGGAGCGCTTGACGGGGCACAGGTGGTTACAGAAGCGCCCACTGTCTGATGGATGCTTGTGATTTGGGCGGCTTCCTGCCGTCCGTGATCCGGAGAGAGATATCATGCTGTTTTCGAGTATTTCATTTTTATATTATTTTCTGCCTCTGACGCTGGTTTTGTATTTTCTGGTTCCAAAGAGAGGAAAAAATGCGGTTCTCCTGCTGGCAAGCCTGATATTTTACGGGTGGGGAGAGCCGAAATACGTTCTGCTGATGGGGCTTTCCATTCTGCTGGGATACGGATTCGGACTATTAGTGGAAAAATACAGGGAAAGAAAGGCCGGTAAGGTTATCTGCGGGATTTCCGCAGGCATCAGCCTTTCTTTCCTGCTGTGTTTTAAGTATGCGTTTTTTTTAATTGGAAATTTTAATGCTGTGACAGGGCTGGGACTGCCGCTTTGGCGCCTTGCCCTGCCAATCGGCATCAGCTTCTATACCTTTCAGATCATAAGCTACACGGTGGATGTGTACCGGGGACAGGCCGCGCAGAGGAATCTGCTTCATCTTGCGGCCTACGTGGCCATGTTTCCCCAGCTGATTGCCGGACCCATCGTGCGTTATTGTGACATTGCGGAGCAATTGACAAAAAGAAAGCATTCCTTTCACGGAGCGGCCCTGGGAATCCGCCGTTTTGTGATTGGGCTTGGGAAGAAAATCCTGATTGCAAACCAGTTAGGAGAGCTGTGTGCGGTCTTTCGGGCCTCTCAGGAGAAGTCCGTGCTGTTCTACTGGCTATATGCGGTTTCCTTTGCCCTGCATATCTACTTTGACTTTTCCGGCTACAGCGACATGGCTATCGGGCTTGGAAGGGTGTTCGGGTTTCAATTTCCGGAGAACTTTAATTATCCCTACATTTCCGCAAGTATCACGGAATTCTGGCGCAGATGGCATATCTCCCTTGGAACCTGGTTTCGGGACTACGTCTATATCCCTCTCGGGGGAAACCGCAGGGGCCGGGGAAGGCAGCTTGTAAATATCCTGATCGTGTGGATGCTGACCGGATTCTGGCACGGAGCGGCCTGGAACTTCATTCTGTGGGGGCTTATTTTCGCGTTTCTTTTGACCGTTGAAAAGCTCTGGCTCCTTACTCTGTTGGAAAAGAGTCGTTTTCTGTCCCATGCCTATACTCTGTTTTTTGTCATGATAAGCTTTGTGATCTTCAACGGGGAGAGCCTTGAACAGGCGTTTTCCGATCTGGCAGGCCTTGCGGGAGCGGGAGGGATTCCCCTCGTCTCGGCCGAGGCTCTGTACTGTCTTCGCAGCTTCGCCGTTGTCCTTGTGACCGGAGTGATCGGGGCTGCGCCAGCAGTGCGCTCTCTGGCAGGAAAAATTGCGCAAAAGCCTGCAGGCGGAAGGCTCTTGAACCTCCTGGAGCCCGTGGCGCTGGCAGGACTGCTGCTTGTTATGACGGCTTATCTGGTGGACGGATCCTTTAATCCGTTTTTGTATTTTCGATTTTAGGGAGGCCGGCTTATGGATATGAAAAAGAAAGATATCATACTTTGTGTCACATTTGCCCTGCTGCTTGCAGGAGGCCTTGTTCTTTGCCTGTTTCTGCCAAAAAGCTCGTATTCTGACAGTGAACGGCGGATGCTTTCACCCATGCCGGAGCTGTCGGCGGAAAATGTGTGGAGCGGCCGCTTTATGTCTGACTTTGAGGGACATGCGGCGGATGCCTTCCCCTTCCGGGAGTCCTTCCGGAGATTGAAAGCAATGACGGCGCTTAAGGTTTTTGCCCGGCAGGATAATAACGGGATTTATGTGTCAGATGGATTTCTTGCCTCTATGGAGTATCCCGTGAATGAGGATTCCCTGGTGCGGGCGGCCGGGAGATTCCGCTATATCTGTGAGAAATATCTGACGGATGGAAACAAGGTTTATCTCTCCGTTATTCCGGATAAGAACTGCTTTCTGGCGAGGGAGAGCGGACATCCGTCCATGGACTATGAGGAATTTGAGAAGCGGATAGAGGAGCTTGCGGATTTCGCGGAGTATATTCCGATCTCGGATTTGCTGGAGAGGGACGACTATTACAGAACCGACACCCACTGGAGGCAGGAGAGAATCACGGATGTGGCGCAGCGCCTCCTGCAGGCCATGGGGGCGGCGGCTTTACAGGATTATGAAATCCATACGCTGGATCAGGATTTCTACGGAGTTTACCATGGGCAGGCGGCGCTGCCTCTTGCCCCGGACCGTCTGCAGTATGTGACAGGAGATGCGATCTTTGACAGTCAGGTTTATGACTGGCAGAATAAGCGGGAGATACCGGTCTACGACATGGAAAAGGCGGCGGGACGTGATCCTTACGAAATGTTTCTGTCAGGTTCCCTGTCTCTTATTACCATAAAGAACCCCGGTGCCGGGACAGATAAAAAGCTTGTCCTGTTCCGGGATTCCTTCGGTTCAAGCATCGCCCCGCTGTTAATCTGCGGCTATTCGCAGATCACCCTGGCAGACATCCGCTATATCCAGCCGGATTTATTGGGCCGTTTTATTGATTTTCAAAACTGTGACGTGCTGTTTCTGTACAGCACCCTGGTGTTGAATCACAGCGATACGCTGCGGTAATCTCATGCTTCAAAGGTAATCTCATATCTTTTGCCCTGTGAGAAGAGAATCCCGTCCTTTAAGCGGATACGGAGGATGCAGGTATTCTCATCGCCAAAATCGTTGTGCCCGTTGTCGATCCACTCCGCAAAGGCCTCTCTCAGCTTTGCAGCCATAGGCGCATTTTCCGGCTTGCCGAAATATCCCAGATTTTCCGCTGTGCCGTGTGCGGTAAACCAGTCCCCGGCAATAGCCACAAGGGGATTTTCTGCGATCTGTCTCATTTTGCCGGAAAGTGCGTACGTGATCACATAAAAGGCCCTGTCTTCGTAGAAAGCATCCACGCTTCGCACATGGGGAACGTTGTCCTGTGCAGTGGCAAGTGCGATCACGTTGTCCTTTCCAAAACGTTCCTTCATGATTTGTTCGGTTTCCTTGTTTAGTTTTTCCAT
>CAJUIO010000160.1 GCA_910586025.1 uncultured Lachnospiraceae bacterium | reverse complement strand
AAGAGGATGGAAGGCGATCAGCAATGGAAGAGAAGAAAAACATACTTACCTATGAGGGGCTTCGCAGATATGAGGATGAGCTTCATGAGCTTAAGGTGGTGAAGCGGCAGGAGGTAGCCCAGAAGATCAAGGAAGCGAGGGAGCAGGGCGACTTATCTGAAAATGCGGAATATGATGCCGCCAAGGATGAACAGAGGGATATTGAGGCCAGGATTGAGGAGCTGGAAAAAATCCTGAAAAATGCGGAGGTCGTTGTGGAGGACGAAGTGGATCTCGACAAGATCAGCATTGGATGCAAGGTCAGGATTCTGGATATGGAATATAATGAGGAACTGGAATATAAAATCGTGGGCTCCACGGAGGCTAACAGCTTAAAGGGCAAGATTTCGAATGAATCGCCCGTGGGTAAGTCTCTGATCGGCAGCAAGGTGGGAGACACCGTGGAGGTAGAGACCCAGGCGGGGGTTCTGAAGTACAAGGTGCTTGAGATTCAGCGTTCCAATTGACTTTAGCGGAAAGATATTTACATGGCGTTTGGCCAGGGCAAGGAGAGTGTACAGTGGCGAAGGATCAGAATAATCAATCACATCAGGAGCAGGATCTGAATCAGTTATTGAAGGTGAGGAGAGAAAAGCTTGCCGCCCTGCAGGAGGCGGGAGCGGATCCCTTCCGAATCACAAAATACGAGGTGACGCATCACAGCAGGGACATCAAGGATCATTTCGACGAGTTGGAGGGAAAAGAGGTTTCCGTTGCGGGCCGTCTGATGGCGAAGCGTGTCATGGGAAAGGCATCCTTTTGCAACGTACAGGATCTTCCTGGAAATATCCAGTGCTATGTGGCAAGAGACAGCGTGGGTGATGAGCCCTATGCTGATTTTAAGAAATTCGACGTGGGAGATATCGTGGGCGTGAAGGGCGAGGTGTTCCGGACCCAGAAGGGCGAGATGTCCATTCATGTGGCACAGATCACGCTGCTTTCCAAGAGCCTGCAGATTCTTCCGGAAAAGTATCACGGGCTGGTGAACACGGATATCCGCTACCGTCAGAGATACACGGATCTTATTATGAATGAGGAAGTAAAGGAAACCTTTGTGAAGAGGTCTAAGATTATTTCCGCCATCCGCCGTTATCTGGACGGCCAGGGCTTTATGGAGGTGGAGACCCCCATGCTGGTATCCAATGCGGGCGGAGCGGCTGCGAGGCCCTTTGAGACTCATTTTAATGCATTGGACGAGGATGTGAAGCTGCGTATTTCCCTGGAGCTGTATCTGAAAAGGCTGATCGTGGGCGGTATGGAGCGTGTCTACGAGATCGGGCGGGTGTTCCGCAACGAGGGGCTCGACACCAGACACAATCCGGAGTTCACACTGATGGAGCTGTATCAGGCTTATACGGATTATTACGGAATGATGGATCTGACCGAGAATATGTTCCGTTATGTGGCACAGGAGGTGTGCGGGACAACCACCGTCCCCTACGGAGAGGAAATGATAGATTTAGGCAGTCCTTTTGCCAGAATGACCATGACCGAGGCGGTTAAGAGATACACGGGAATTGACTTTGACCGGGTTGCGGACACTGCGGCTGCCAAGAAGCTTGCGGATGAGAAAGAGGTGCACTACGAGGAGCGGCACGGCAAGGGAGATATCCTGAACCTGTTTTTTGAGGAGTTTGTGGAGGAGCATCTGGTTCAGCCCACCTTTATCATGGATCATCCCATTGAGATCTCGCCCCTTACCAAGCGTAAGCCGGACAAGCCGGATTACGTGGAGCGCTTCGAGCTGTTCATCACGGGAAGGGAGATGTGCAACGCTTACTCGGAGCTCAATGATCCCATAGATCAGAGGGAACGCTTCAAGGCCCAGGAGGCGGCTCTGGCAGCAGGCGACGAGGAAGCGAACACCACGGACGAGGATTTCCTGAATGCGCTGGAAATCGGCATGCCGCCCACAGGCGGAATCGGGTACGGAATTGACCGGCTGGTTATGCTCCTGACGAATGCGCCGGCGATCAGGGATGTGTTGCTTTTTCCGACGTTAAAAAGTTTATAAATATATGAAATAAAGAATAATTTCTTGAGCTGTGAATTGGACAGACGGCAAAGAAATAAAGGTAAAAACCGACAGTGCAGAGTAAAACGGGAGGGAGCGATCCCTCTCGTTTGTTTAAGATAAAATCATGCCATGGATAATATGAGAGGTAAAACATTAGATTATTACAACAGCAATGCCGCTGCTTTTGCGGCGGGAACTGTCTCTGTAGATTTCCGGCAGACCCAGGATAAGTTTTTAAGCAGATTTGAGACAGGAAGCCATATTCTTGATTTCGGATGCGGATCCGGGAGAGATACCAAATATTTTCTTGAATCCGGTTTAAGGGTGGATGCCATAGACGGATCGGAAGAGATGTGCAGGTTAGCCAGTAAATATGCGGGAACAGAAGTAAAGCGCATGCTGTTTCAGGAATTGGATAGCCGGGACAAATATGATGGTATATGGGCCTGTTCGTCCATACTTCACCTTGCGAAGGATGAATTGAAAACGATTTTTGTAAAGATGACTGCGGCATTAAGAAAAAGCGGTACTATTTATGCATCCTTTAAATACGGTGAGTTTGAGGGAGAGCGTAACGGCAGATATTTTACGGATTTTACGATAGAGTCATTCACGAATTTTATACGGGACGTTGAATGCTTGAGACTGGAAGAATACTGGCTTACAGGAGATGTGAGACCGGGAAGAGGTGAGGAAAAATGGCTGAATGTGATTCTGCGGAAAAACTGAGCATGGATTCTGTGGAAGATTATTCCACGGATGTAATGACCGGCGGCAGGGACAAGCGTATGTATCTGTATTACCAGCTGATAAACAGCCTGAAAAAGGCTGAGAGCGTGGATATCATTGTCTCCTTCCTGATGGAGTCGGGAGTGAAAATGCTGCTGGAAGAGCTGGATAATGCATTGAAACGTGGTGCCCGCATCAGAATTTTAACGGGAAATTATCTTGGAATTACGCAGCCATCAGCATTGTATCTGATCAAGCGAAAGCTGGGGGAGAGGGTTGATCTGCGGTTTTACAATGAAAAGGCCCGTTCCTTTCATCCCAAGTCGTATATTTTTCATTATGCGGAACACAGTGAACTGTATATCGGTTCATCAAATATTTCGAGGAGCGCTCTGACCTCGGGTATTGAATGGAACTATAGGTTCACCAGTACTGTGGATCAGAAGAATTATGCGAAATTTTACAGGACGTTTGAGGATTTATTTGAGAATCATTCTGTTATAATAGATGACGAGGAGCTGAGAAGGTATTCAAAAAACTGGCATAAGCCTGCGGTAGCGAAGGATATAGAAAAATATGACGCTTTGGATGAGGGGGCGAATGATACAAATATCCGGATGCTGTATGAGCCAAGAGGTGCACAGATAGAGGCCTTGTGTGCGTTGGAGGATACAAGGGCGCAAGGGGCAAAGAAAGCTCTTGTTTCAGCGGCCACGGGAGTCGGAAAAACTTATTTGGCCGCATTCGATTCTAAGGCTTATAAAAGAGTACTGTTTGTGGCCCATAGAGAAGAAATTCTGAATCAGGCGGCAGTTTCCTTCAGAAATGTCAGAAATTCAGAGGATTATGGTTTTTTTAATGGTGATGAGAAGTGTACGGACAAATCTGTTATTTTTGCGTCAGTGGCTACTCTGGGAAGAACCGAATACCTGAATGACAGGTATTTTTCGCCGGATTACTTCAGTTATCTGGTGATTGACGAGTTTCATCATGCAGTCAATGACCAGTATAAAAGAATCGTAGAGTATTTCAAACCGCATTTCCTTCTCGGCCTGACCGCAACGCCGGAGCGGATGGATGGCAGGAATATATATGAGATCTGCGATTACAATGTGCCCTATGAGATATCTCTGAGTGATGCCATCAATAAGGGAATGCTTACACCGTTTCACTATTACGGGATATTTGATGATACAGACTATTCCGGCCTCCATATGCTCAGGGGAAGATATGACGAGAAGGAATTGAATGAGACATATATCGGGAATGTTCACAGGCATGATCTGATTTATAAGTATTATTGCAAATACGGTTCAAAAAGAGCGCTGGGTTTTTGCTGCTCCAGGGCGCATGCGGAAGAGATGGCAAAGGAATTCTGTAAAAGAGGTATTCCCTCTGTTGCTGTTTACAGTAATGCGGACGGGGAATTTTCGGAGGATCGGAGCGTTGCGATAGGGAAACTTAAGAAAGGAGAAATCAGGGTGATTTTTTCCGTCGATATGTTTAACGAAGGGGTTGATATTACTTCCGTGGATATGGTACTGTTTCTGAGACCGACAGAGTCGCCGATCATATTTTTGCAGCAGCTTGGCAGGGGCCTTCGCAGGAGCAAGGGGAAGGAATACCTAAATGTGCTGGATTTTATTGGAAATTATGAAAATGCCGGACGTGTAAGGTTCCTTCTTACGGGAAAAGATTTATCCCGGCAAGAGGCGTATATTCCGGCGGACAGGTCTTCCGTTCCGGACGATTGCCTGATTGATTTTGATATGAGGCTGATTGATCTGTTTGCTGAGATGGATACAAAACATCTTAAGATGAAGGACAGGATCAGAAATGAATATTTCAGGGTAAAGAATCTGCTTGGAAGGAGGCCTTCCAGAATAGAGCTTTTTACATATATGGATGATGAGGTTTATCAGCTGGCGATTACTCATTCTAAGGATAATCCGTTCAGGAGATATCTGGAATATCTGAATGGACTGGATGAGCTTACAATGGATGAAAAAGTACTGTGCCAGGGAATCGGAAGAGAATTTATAAACCTGATAGAAAATACGAATATGTCCAAGGTCTATAAGATGCCGGTGCTGATGGCGTTTTATAACCATGGGGCTGTGCTTATGGAAGTGTCGGAAGCGCAGCTCCTGGCAAGCTGGAAAGAATTTTTTTCCACGGGAATAAATTGGAGGGATCTTGAAGCTGATATTACATATGAAAAATATTGCGGAATATCCGATAAAGAGCATTTGAAAAAAATACTGCAGATGCCGGTGCATTTTCTCCAGGAATCCGGAAAGGGATTTTTTGTGAAGAAGGAGGGATCGGCGCTGGCCCTCAGGGAAGATTTGCGGGATGTTATCAGTCTGCCCGTGTTTGCGGAGCAGATGCGGGATGTCATGGAATACAGGGCGATGGATTATTACCGGAGGAGATACAGAGATTCTGTAAAAGCTTAAAGCCGTTAAGGGTATGGGCTAACCATACCCTGTATTGGCCAGCCCAAAGGCCTTGCCGGTCAGACTATTTTCTCGTTAAAACGAATCTTTAATTCCAGGATTATGGCATTATCTGAACGGTTTTTTGGTTCCAGCATCACGTCGTATCTGCCAAGGCCGCTTTCCCGATTGGAAGTGAGTATATATCTGTCGGAAAGCTCCACCATCATACCCAGTGGTACTAT
>CAJUIO010000159.1 GCA_910586025.1 uncultured Lachnospiraceae bacterium | reverse complement strand
AAAGGCAGGTTTTGATAAACACAGACTGTTTTATACACAGGGCGATTATGGGCTGTGTCAACTTAGGGGGAGCCTGTGCACCAACGGAAATCAAAGACCGCTCCATCTGTATCAATGCAGACATTGGAGAAGTATTGATGGAAACAGATGCTTTCAAATAAATAAAAATTTTACTGTTTTGAAACCGGCCCCTTGCATATACTGTTTTGTGTTGGTATAATAAGAATTGCAATGTGGTTTCAAAAAATTAAAAAAATCAATCTTTTGAAAGTGAATGATTGTATGAAGATAATAACAAGAACAAAGTATCTGAATAGGATAATTGAGTTGAACCAGACTCCTGATATTAAAATCATTACAGGCATTCGGCGTTCGGGAAAGTCAAAATTGATGCAGGCATATATTGAGTACCTGAAAAATCATTATGAAAATGTCAATATTATCTTTATTGACTTTATGGATCTGATATATGAAGAAATCAGAGAGTATCATGCGCTTCATGCTTACGTAGAGGAACATTTTCAAGAGAAGAAAGCAAATTACCTTTTCGTGGATGAAGTTCAAATGTGTCCCAAATTTGAATTGGCAATCAACAGTCTTTATTCCAAAGGAAAATATGATATTTATATTACGGGTTCTAATGCTTTTTTATTAAGTGCTGATCTGGCAGCTCTTTTTACCGGACGTTATATCGAGATTCATGTGTTTCCATTCAGTTTTCAGGAATACTGCCAGTATTATGATGAGACCGGCGATAAGGAAAAACTCTTTGATGAGTATTCCATAAAGGGAGGGCTGTCAGGCTCTTACGCTTACAGAACGGAAAAGGATAGAATAAATTACATTAAGGAAGTTTATGAAACAATCGTCACGAGAGACCTTGCGCAGAAATATTCTTTGCCGGATGCGTTGGTTCTGCAGAGACTGAGCGAATTTCTCATGGATAACATCAGCAGCCTTACTTCTCCAAACAAGGTCAGTCAGCTGCTGACAGCGAATAAGACGACAACTAATCATGTAACAGTCGGCAGATATATTAAATATTTGTGCAATGCCTTTGTTTTTTATGACATAAAGCGTTATGATATCCGCGGAAAGAAGTATTTGGAAAGTTCTGAAAAATTCTATTTGTGTGATACGGGTATCCGATATGCCATTTTAGGAAGCAGGAATATGGACTACGGCAGAGTATATGAGAATATGGTCTGTATTGAACTGCTCCGCCGGGGATATGATGTGTATGTCGGAAAATTGTATCAGAAGGAAATTGATTTTGTGGCGCAAAAAGGGAGCGAGAAAATCTATATCCAGGTCAGTGACAATATTTCGGATCAGAATACTCTTGAAAGAGAATGTTTGCCATTACTGCAAATCCGAGATGCTTATCCCAAAAAGGTCATTGCCAGGACCAGGCACCCGAAATATGGTTATGAGGGGATTGAGATTTACAATATAGTTGATTGGCTACTGCAGGATGAGGAAAATGGTGCGCAATAAACAGAACATCCCGGGTATTGTTAAATATCCGTTCTGGCAGCCATATGTACAGACTGGGATATTGGGGTATGTTTCTGGAAAGGAAGGAACGTATATGAAGCTGATTGTGAAATATATCGGGAAGCACCTGTGGATTTTTCTGCTTTCTACGCTGTTTCTGACCATGGAGGCAATGGCGGATCTTCTGCAGCCCGCGTTTATGTCTGCCATTGTGGACAGAGGAATCAGAAACGCGGATGTAAGGCAGATCCTTTTCTTTGGACTGTGTATGCTTGGGATCGCCATGACAGGGGCGTTCTGCGCTGTCATGAGGAACCGGTTTGCCAGTCGTATTTCGCAGACGATCGGAAAGGAGCTGCGGCGGGATATTTATCATAACGTACAGCTTCTTTCCATGGAAAATATTGATCGTCTTCGTCCGGCCTCCATCATTACACGGATTACAAATGATGTGGCGCAGATACAGGATTTTGTCAACGGGATTATGAGAATTATGGTAAAGGCTCCGATCACCTGTGTGGGAGCGATTGTTCTGATCATGATCCAGACACCGAAGCAGGCTCCGGTGATGGCGGGAATCATACTGGTGGTTTCGTTTCTTGTCTATGGAAATATGAGGATCGGCTATCCCAGATTCGGTGCGGTGCAGAAAAGACTTGACCGTTTAAACGGGGTGACGCGGGAATTTCTTTCTTCGGTTCGAGTGGTAAAGGCTTTTCACGCACAGGATGAGGAGATGGAAAGGTTTGAGGAGGTATCAGGGGCTCTTGCCCTCGCTAATATTTCCGCTCTGCGGACAATGGCTGTTTTTTCGCCGTTCATCAGTCTGACGGTCAATTTCGGCATTGTCCTTTTGCTGTGGATATCGGGAAGCGGACAGAGTGCGGAAATCGGAAGGCTCATGGCATCAGTCAATTATATGACTCAGGTGCTTTTTGCTGTTGGTATGATTTCCAATGCGCTCAATACTGCCGTCCGGGCTACGGCATCCGCACAGAGAATTCAGGAGGTTCTGGACGAGAGACCGGTGCAGAGAATGGCGGAGGAACCTTTAAGGCCCGTGATAGAGGGAGATATCTGTTTTGAAGAGGTCTCCTTTGCCTATTCAGGGGCGGGGAAGGAGGCGCTGCATGGCATTAACGTACATATATATCCGGGAGAAACGATTGGGATCATAGGTTCCACCGGCTCGGGGAAGACCACTCTGGTGAATCTGGTGCCGCGGTTTTATGATGCGACGAAAGGAAGGCTTTTGATTGACGGGTGCGACGTGACGCAGATCGACATGAGTCTGCTGCGGTCAGCCATTGCGGTGGTGCCGCAGAAGGCATTGCTGTTTTCCGGTACGATTCGGGAAAATCTGAGATGGGGACGGGAGCAGGCAGATGAGGAGGAGCTGCGCCGGGCGGCTCTGACTGCCTGTGCGGATACCTTTATCCGGCAGAGCGCTCAAGGATATGATACCATGCTTGGTCAGGGCGGAGTGAATCTTTCCGGGGGACAGAAGCAGAGACTGTCTCTTGCCAGGGCGCTTGTACGCAATCCCCGGATTTTGATTCTGGACGACTGCACCAGTGCGCTGGATGCGAGAACCGAGTCGGATGTGCTGAAGGGATTGCGGAGCATGACGGGAGGGGCGACGGTTCTTCTTGTCAGCCAGCGTATTTCCACCGTCATGCGCACGGATCGGATCCTGTGCCTTGATAACGGCTGTATACAGGGATATGGAACTCATGAGGAGCTGATGGCTTCCTGTAAGATCTACCAGGAGATTTATCATTCGCAGATTGGAGGGGAATATCATGGCTGAAAAAAATACGGGGGTGCCTCCTGCAAATTTGAGCGGAATATCCCGTCCGGGGCGGGGTGCGGCGGTGGTGAAGCCAAAGAACATGAAAGGAACCCTGGGCAGGCTCTGGAGCCTGACAAAAGGACGGCGGGGCGGCCTTGGATGGATTTTCCTTTTATCTGCGCTGGCATCCTGCTCATCCATTCTTTCTCCTTATGTGACGGGAAAAGCCGTCACGGCAATCAGTGAGGGGGATGGAGTGGTGTGGGTGCTCTGTGTCCTTACCGGGTTGTATGTGTGTGACTGGTTAGTAAAGTTTTTACAGGCGTTTTTCATGGCAGCTATCGGTCAGAGGATCATTCATCATATCAGGCGGACGCTTTTTGACCATATCAGGACTCTGCCTCTGGCGTTCTTTGACCGTCACCGCCATGGAGAGCTGATGAGCCGTCTGACAAATGATGTGGATAATATCAGCACCACCATTTCCAATTCCCTGACGCTTCTTCTGACCTATGGATTTACCGTTGTGGGAATTTTCGTCATGATGCTGTGCCAGAGCCCCTTTCTGACGCTGGTTTCTCTCTCCGGCGTGGGATTGATTTTTCTGCTGACAAAAACCGTGACAAAGCATACCAGAAAGCTTTTCGCCGCTCAGCAGAAAAGTCTTGGGGCATTGAACGGGCAGGTGGAGGAGAGCATCTCGGGGATGGCGGTGATCAAGGCGTTCTGTCGTGAGGAGGAGATGGAGCGTGAGTTTGACGCAAGGAACGAGAGACTGTGCGAGGTGTCTGTCAGAGCGCTGATCTGTTCCGGATATCTGATGCCGCTGATGAACGTGATCAATAATCTGCTGTATGTGGCAATCTCGGTATTGTGCGGCATTTTGTTTGTCAGTGGAAAAATTGCTGATCTCGGCCTGGTCACAAGCTTTCTGCTTTATGTGCGTCAGTTTACCAGGCCTTTTGTGGATATTGCCAACATCTATAATAATTTTCAGACGGCGGTTGCCGGAGCGGAGCGTGTGTTTGAGATTCTGGACGAGGCGCCTGAGCCTCCTGACCGGGAGGGGGCCGTTCCCACAGGTCATCTGAGGGGTGAAATTGAACTGTGCCAGGTGGAATTTGGCTATTTGCCCAATCAGCCGGTGCTGAAAGGAATTTCCGTGAAGATACCGGCAGGTACGCAGGCGGCCGTCGTGGGGGCCACGGGCTGCGGAAAAACCACTATGATCAATCTTCTGACCAGGTTTTATGATGTTTCTGCGGGAAGCATCCTTTTGGACGGACGGGATCTGCGGGATTACCGGATGGAGGATCTGCGATCTGCATTCGGGGTGGTTTTGCAGGATACGGCCCTGTTTGCGGCATCGGTTCGGGACAATATCTGTTACGGACATCCGGAAAGCACTATGGAGCAGGTGCGCCTGGCCGCAAAGACAGCGGGGGCGGACAGCTTTATTGAACGCCTGCCCAAGGGCTATGATACGGTTCTGGCCTATGGAGGGATGGAGCTGTCACAGGGAGAGAGGCAGCTTCTGACCATTGCCCGGGCGGTGCTTGCCGATGCGCCGATTCTGATTCTGGATGAGGCCACCAGCTCGGTGGATACTGTCACTGAGCAGAAAATACGGCGGGCCATGCTCAAAATCTGCGAAAACCGCACGTCGGTAATTATTGCCCACCGTCTTTCCACGATTCGCGATTCGGATATGATCATTCTGCTGGAGGACGGGAGGATCGCCGAACAGGGAACTCATGAGGAGCTGATGGCTTTGGATGGAAGCTATGCCCGGATGTACAGGACACAGACGGAATTTAATGAAAAGACATAAAAATAAAAAATTTTAAAATAGCTCTTGCCAAATATGTATAGTTATGGTAACATGTCTCTGTTAGGTTATCAGCCAATTGAAAGAGTACCTGGCTCCGTGGTCAAGCGGTCAAGACATCGCCCTTTCACGGCGGTAACACGGGTTCGATTCCCGTCGGAGTCATGCAGGCAATGAGGATAATTTTATATTGCTTCCAATATATGACCCGCAAGGGCATATGGACCTTTAGCTCAGTTGGTTAGAGCAACCGGCTCATAACCGGTCGGTCCTGGGTTCGAGTCCCCGAAGGTCCACTTTATAAATTAATATTTGCAGTAATAATGGCCTGGTGGCTCAGCTGGTTAGAGCGCCGCCCTGTCACGGCGGAGGTCGTG
>CAJUIO010000158.1 GCA_910586025.1 uncultured Lachnospiraceae bacterium | reverse complement strand
GGGGTATTGACCCCTGCGGCAGTCGCCATACAATAGAAAGCAAGCTTTCTATTGTCATGAATGTGCATGCAAGCATGCCCGCTTGGCTCGTTGCCCGCAGGAATAAAAGGGCTTACATGGTCTTCTCAATCGCTTCCCAAAGCCCGTTCAGATAAGCGGCTCCCAGAGCTCTGTCATAAAGGCCGTAGCCGGGCATTGCGACCTCGTCCCAGATCATACGTCCATGGTCGGGACGGATCGGTCCGGTAAAGCCGATCTCATACAGCGCCTTCATGATCTCGAACATGTCAAAGCTTCCGTCAGAGGACAGATGTGCCGCCTCCTCAAAGTCCGTGGGGGAATTGAACTTCAGGTTCCTTACATGGGCGAAATGGATTCTTCCCTTTAAGGAACGAATCATGTCCGGAAGGTCATTTTCCAGGTTCGTGCCATAGGATCCGGAGCAGAAGGTAACGCCGTTGTGCGGGTTATCCACCATGCTCATCATCCGGTGGATGTTCTTTTTATTGATGATGATCCTGGGAAGCCCGAACACGCTCCATGCGGGATCGTCAGGATGAATCGCCATATTGATATTGTATTGATCACAGACCGGCATGATTCTTTCCAGAAAATATTTCAGGTTTGCGAACAGCTTCTCGTCATCAATATCCCTGTACATCTCAAACAATTCTTTTACATGTGCCATCCGCTCCGGCTCCCAGCCCGGCATCACCGCCCCGTTGGAGTCTGCGGAAATAGATTCGAACATCTTTTCCGGGTCAAGAGCGTCAATGGCCTCCTGGGAATAGGCAAGCACCGTGGAGCCGTCAGGACGCATCCTCGCAAGCTCGGTTCTCGTCCAGTCGAACACCGGCATGAAATTATAGCATACCAGGTGAATGTCCTCCTTGCCCAGATTTTCCAGTGTCTCAATGTAATTGTCAATATACTGCTCTCTCTCCGGAACGCCTGTCTTGATCGCGTCGTGCACGTTCACGCTCTCAATCCCCGCAACGTGAAGCCCCGCGGCCTCCACCTCTTCCTTCATGGCCCGGATTCTCTCACGGCTCCACACCTCTCCCGGCTTCGTGTCGTACAGGGTGGTGATAACCCCCTTCACCCCCGGTATCTGACGGATCTGCTTCAGCGTCACCGTGTCAAATTCAGAACCATACCAGCGCAATGTCATCTCCATAAAAATCTACCTTCCCTTCATTATGATAAGAACATTTTTCAACTGTTTTTATTATATAAAAAGCCTGTAAAAATTTCCATTGAGGGTGTTGTTGCATGCATTGCAAAAATTGCGGTCATCATGTATGATAGGATCAGAGACGACTCTGCGGGATCGGCCTGCCGCCCGCTGAAACAAAGCCAGCGATTCAGGGAAGGGATAAGGAATTTTATGAAAAAGAAATTACAGACTCAGTTCAGCACCCGGCAGTATATGCTTTCTAAGGATTTTGAGCTTTACTATTACAATGACACCGCCCGCCCGCAGATGCTGCTGCACTCTCACAACTACTATGAATTTTATTTTTTTCTGGAGGGAGACGTGAGCATACAGATTGACAGTAAGATCCACCCCCTTATGGCCGGGGATCTGATCGTGATTCCTCCCGGGCTCTCCCATGTGGCAATAATCCACAGCATGAATCTGCCCTACCGGCGTTTCGTCTTCTGGATCAGTCAGGAGTTCTGCCGTCATCTCTTTGACCTCTCGCCGGATTACGGCTACCTAATGCAGCTGGTTCAGACCAGAAAGGACTATATTTTTCACAATGACAAAATTACCCTTAATTCCATTCAGTCCAAGATTCTGAGGCTTTTGGAGGAGATGCAGACGGACCGCTTCTGTCGGGAGCCGCAGATCGCCCTGTGTGTCAATGACCTGATCCTGCATATTAACCGTCTGGTCTACGAAAGGAATCATTCCGAGCAAAAACAGGAGACCGAATCCCTCTATCAGGGTCTCTGCGGTTTTATCGAGGACCACATAGAGGAGGATCTGTCCCTGGAACGTCTCAGCGGCGAGTTCTATGTGAGCAAATACCATATCGCCCATGTTTTCAAGGAAAACCTGGGGCTCTCCATCCATCAGTACATAACGAAAAAAAGGCTCTCCTGCTGCAGGCAGGCAATCCTTGGAGGCTTAGACATCACAAGGGCCTATCAGACCTGGGGATTTGGCGATTATTCCAGCTTCTACCGGGCATTCAAGAAGGAATACGGGCTCTCTCCCAAGGATTTCAGGGACAGCTCGCTGCTTTCCATGAAAAATGAAGAAAATTTTTGAAAATAATACTGCCATGTGTTAGTATAGTAAAGGACAGCTAATCAGAAAATCATATGAGGTGAAAACAAATGTTAAAACAGGTATCAATCTTTGCAGAAAACAAGAGAGGAACCTTCCAGTCTATAACGGGAATTCTTCAGGACGAAAATATCAATATCCTCGGCTCCATCACCAATGACAGCGCCGAGTACGGCATCGTGCGGATGATCGTCTCCGACACGGAAAAGGCGCTGAGGGCGCTGTCCGCAAACGGCTATCTGTGCCGTTCCAACGACATTCTCGGCGTGGAGATGGAGGACGAGATCGGAAGCCTGAACCGCCTGCTGATCAGCCTTTCCGACGGCAATATCAGCGTGGATTATATTTATCTGTGCTTTAACCGTGATACGGGAAAGCCGGTGCTGATCCTGCACACGGACGAGATCCGGGAGGTGGAGGAATATCTCAAATCAAGAGGATTTCTGGTTCAGTGACGGCGGCCTGATCTGTCTTAATACCGTGATGGGCCGGCTTGCGCCGGCCCACCCGTGATTATCTTCTACTTCTTAATCATTCTCTTATTCCTCGGATTTGCATAATCCTTATGGATCCCGTCATCCTCATAAAGCTCATATTCCGCTCCGTCATACCCAAGGATCTCCAGATTCCGTACATCGAGCTCCTCCACGCTCTGCGCCGCTTTGGCAACGGGAATACATTTTCCTTTGCGTACAAACAACGGCACCTCGTTGAGGGCGATCTCCACATAGTGATGTCCCGCGGACAGCTTTTCCCCGCTGACGGAACCGTCCGGCATAAATTTCACGAACAGCATCTCCTCGGGCAGATACACATAGCGTCCCTTCGCATTCTGGGTATAGACCGGTGCAATCATGATCTCATTCCCAAGCATCAGCTGATCCTCCACCTGCAGCGCCTGCGGATCCTGCGGATACTCAAAGGCCAGCGGCTTGAAATACATATCGTCGGAAAGCGCCGCCTTCATGTACTCACTGTAAAGATAGGGGATCAGGCGGTAGCGCACTCCCACCACATGGCGGAAATCCTCCGTCTTCTCAAACTGATAGCATTCCTGCTGTCTGGTTCCGATCGCCGTATGGTTCCTCATAAGGGGCGTGAACACGCCGAGGGCAAGCCAGCGGAGCAGAAGGTCTCTCGTGGTGTCGGCCCCGAATCCGCCCAGATCCGCTCCCGTGTACAGAAAGCCGCACATATTCAGGGACGGCATCATTTTCAGGTTCAGCAGAAGATGGGACCACCATGACTTGTTGTCCCCGGTCCAGATTCCGCCGTAGCGGTGCATTCCTATATAAGAGGAACGGGAAAACATGAGGAATCTCCTGTCCGGATCGATCCGCTCAAAGGCCTCGCCTGCCGCTCTTGTCATGTTATAGCCAAAAAGATTATGTACCCTGTCATGGCGGATCTTCTGTCCGTTTACCTGATGATAAAAGGATTCATAATCCTTCTGGCTGTTGGCAAGCCTCATCATGGCCTCCCTGATCTCGAAAATGGACGCGCCGCCGTCCTTATCCTCCATATAGCTGCGGATCAGCTCCCTCACCCCGTCAATTCCCTCCGGTGTGTAGAAGATGGAGGGCTCGTTCATGTCATTCCAGAAGCCCTCGATTCCCTGCTCGGTAAGGAAACGGTACTTATCTCCAAACCATCGTCTCGCCTCCGGATTCAGCACATCGGGAAAATGGGTGTATCCCGGCCATACCGCCGCCACAAAATCGCTGCCGTCCTCCTTCTTGCAGAAGTATCCGCCCTGTTCGCCCTCCTCACAGATCGAATATCCCTCCTCAATCTTCACGCCCGCGTCAATAATGGGAACCAGTCGGATGTTCTGCTCCTTCATCTCCTTCACGAACTCCGGAAAGTCCTGAAAGTTTTCTTCGTTCAGAGTGAAATCCTTATAACCCTCCATATAGTCAATATCCATATAGATCATGTCAAGGGGAATTTGATTCTTGCGGTATCCTGCGGCAACCTCCCTGAAATCCTCCTTTGTCCTGTAGCCCCACCGGCTCTGTCCGTACCCGAAAGCAAATTTAGGCGGGATATAGCTTCTTCCGATGATCCCCCGGAACTGCCTGACAATGTCGTAAGCGCTCTCGCCCTCGATCACATACAGATACAGGTCCGCCGCCTCACAGGTGATCTCAAGCAGATCCGACCGGGTATATCCGATGTCAAAGGTGAGCCTTGTGGGATAGTCCACGAAAAGTCCGAAATTCTTCCTGCCGGAGATCACGATAAAATTGTGAGCCGCATACAAAGACCTCTTGTCCTCCGTGTGCTCCGGATCGTCCGCAGCCGCACTGATATAGCAGTATCCTCTCTTGTTGATTCCCCGGTTTGCCTCCCCAAGACCGTAGACAATATCGTTCTCGTCCATTGTAAAACGATAGCAAAAGCCTTCCTCAAGGCAGATCTCCCCGCAAGAGGGCATTCCCTCCGATACGGCAATATCCGCAGTCACGGCCTCTGTCTCAAAGGGCTTTCCAAACTGAAACTTTCTGATCATACTATCTTCCTCCTTATCCGGCAGAACGCTTCCCGCCGTTTTTGTCGTTTTTTATATAGAGAGAATATATAACTTTTCCCTTGTGATTACTTGCATTATCTCATATAATAAAATAACACAATCTTGACATTCATTGACAACACAGAAACGGAGGCCATCCCATGTATCCCGATCAGTCCCTGAGGGAAAACATCATTCACGGCACGCCGCAGAACCCTATCCACGCCATGCACTTTACGGCGCCCCTTCCGGAGCGTTTCTTTGTGGAACGCCACTGGCATCACTATGTGGAAATCATATATATCGCAAAGGGAAGCTATCTGTTCGAAATCAATCTGGAAAGCCACACGCTTTCACAGGGCGATATCTGCTTCTTAAACAGTGAGGATCTCCATCAGCTAACCGGGAACGAATTGTCCGCCGTCCACGACGTGGTTCTCTTTGATCCCAGGATTCTTGGCTTCTCCTATAAGGACGAGTGGGAGCTTTCCTATGCCGTGCCCTTTTTAAACCGCGCCCTGATTTTTCAGAACATTCTGCGCCCTGACGACGAGGGATATCCGGAAATTTCCCGGATGCTTTCCAGACTCCTTTCCAGGGCGCTCTCGCCCTCGGACGGCTGGTATCTTTCCTGCAAGCTTCTGCTTCTGGAAATCTTCGGTTTCATGGCCTCCCATCATATGCTGCTCCCGGTAAAGGAGGTCATGTCCCCGGACAACGCCCGGAAGATTCTCCGCTACAAGACCATTGTCTCCTATATAGAAGAGCATTATCAGGAACCGGTATCCCTGCAGCAGCTTGCCGACGCGATTCCCTGCAACAGCCAGTACCTGTGCCGCTTTTTCCGTGAGATTGCGGGGATCTCTCCCATCCAGTACCTCATCTCCTACCGCCTGGAGAAGGCCTGTTCTCTTCTGTCCCACACGGCTCTTCCCATCACGGAGATCGCCATGGACTGCGGTTTTGACAATATCAGCTATTTTATACGCAAGTTCAAGGAGTGCAGAGGGTGCACGCCCGGAGCGTACCGCGGCAGAAGGATTTAATCTA
>CAJUIO010000157.1 GCA_910586025.1 uncultured Lachnospiraceae bacterium | reverse complement strand
GATTTAAAGAAGGAGGTTTTTATGGGATTCTGGATTTTTATGCTGCTTATGGATTTGATAATTCCGCTTACAATGATCGGTTTTGGAAGATATTTTATAAAAAACACTTCCAAAGAAATAAACGCACTATTTGGATATCGAACATGCATGTCTATGAAAAACAAAGATACATGGGAGTTTGCTCATAAATACTGCGGCAAAATATGGTATGCCTGCGGATTAATTATACTGCCGATCACTGTAATATTTATGCTTTTGGTAATTGGAAAAAGCAACGATTATGTGGGAACAGCGGGAGGAATTATCTGCGGCATACAGCTCATTCCTTTAATCGGTTCTGTTTTTCCAACGGAAATCACACTAAAAAGGATATTTGATCATAATGGAAAGAGAAGGAATTGAATGCGGAGGTAAATCACATGAAAATACCCAAAATGGTATTGTTTGATTATGGTCAGACACTTATTGCGGAACAGAAATTTGACGGGGTAAAGGGAACAGCGGCCATCCTGCAGTACGCTGTCAGAAATAAGTATCATTTGTCGGCAGAGCAGGTGCAGGCCAAAGCAGATGAAATCAATCGGGAATTCGGGAGATTTGATCCTGGGAAAAGGCACCTATTTCAGATAGAAATACCCAATACAATGTTTACGCCTTATCTTTATGAATCGCAGGGCATAGAGATTGCATTGAGCAACTCTGAAATTGATGCGGTATTCTGGGAGGCCGCCGCCCCGGGAGTGCCGACAGAGGGCATAAAAGATTTTTTGGAATATTTGAAGAGCAGAGGTATCCGCACAGGCGTAATCAGCAATATTTCCTTTGATCCGTCTGTGGTTGCAGAGCGTATCAACAGACTGCTGCCGGAAAATATTTTTGAATTTATTATCACTTCAAGTAATTTTATGTTCCGTAAGCCGAACAGGAGGATATTTGACCTGGCTTTGGAAAAAGCCGGATTGCAGCCAGATGAAGTCTGGTATATCGGGGATCAGTATGAATGCGATGTCAAAGGTTCCTTAAATGCCGGTCTGTTTCCCGTATGGTACATAGGGGCAATTGATTTGCCTTATACAGAAGATAAAAATATTCTGACGGTAAAAGCCTGGAGTGAAATCGCACGGTATATGGATTTACCGGATCCACAAAGGAGGCTTCCATGGAAAAGAACATAAAGATATATGCCCTGACAATCTGCCAGAATATCATCCAGTATCTCCGCTGGCTGTTCCTTGGAGCGCTCACCGGAATCGTGGTGGGAGGAGTGTGCTCTCTCTTTTCCTGGTGTCTGGTATTTGCGGCCGATATCCGGACCGCCTGTCACTATACCTTTCTGCTGCTTCCCCTGTGCGGCCTGATTATCGTGTTTTTGTACAAAAAACTGAACTACGAGGAAAATAAGGGGACTGATTCTGTCATAGAAAGTATTCACAGCGACATCTCCCTTTCTCCCAAAATGGCGTTTCTGATCTTTGTCTCCACCGTCATCACTATTTTCGGCGGCGGTTCCGTGGGCAGGGAGGGAGCCGCTGTTCAGATCGGCGGAAGTCTGGGAAAAACGCTCGGAGATATCCTGCGCTTTGACGACAAGGACAAGAGGATCATTATCATGAGCGGTATTGCCGCCGCCTTTTCCGCCCTGTTCGGGACTCCCATGACCGCATCCCTGTTCGCTATCGAGGTTGCCAGCATCGGAACCATGTACTATGCCGCCCTGGTGCCCTGCATCTGTGCGGCGCTGATTTCAAAGAAGATCGCAGCCCTGCTGGGCGTAAAGGAGGATGCGTTCCACGTGTTCAACGATCTTCCTCTGAGCGTTCCCTCCGGCTTAAAGGTAGTCTTCCTCGCCGCCTGCTGCGCCGCAGTGAGCATTCTCTTCTGTCTCACCCTCCAGCTGGCGCACAAGCTGCTCCACCGCTGCTTCTCAAACTCTTACCTGCGCATTGTGTCGGGAGGATGCCTCATTATATTGCTGACCCTCCTGTGCGGAACCCAGGATTATCTGGGAACGGGAATCCATATTATAGAGCAGGCTCTGGACGGACATGCGGTGCCTTATGCCTTTTTACTCAAAATTCTTTTCACCTCAATCACCATTGCCGCCGGCTACCGGGGCGGCGAGATCGTTCCGTCCCTTTTTATCGGGGCTACCTTTGGCTGCTTCCTGGGCGGCCTGATCGGCCTTCCTCTTTCCCTGTCCGCAGCCGTAGGTATGGTTTCAATCTTCTGCGGAGTTACCAACTGTCTGTTTGCTTCCCTGATCATCTCCTTTGAGCTTTTCGGCTTTGCGGACGCTTACTATTATCTTATAGCCATTGCGACAAGCTATATGCTGTCCGGCTATTTCGGACTGTACCATACTCAGCGCATTACCTTCTCCAAATATGAGAACAGTCCCACGAACCAGAGAACGAATCACTGGTTTAAATAGCCATCAGTCTACAGCTCTATGATTCTTGTGGCAGTGTGCTCCATAAACATCCTGTCATGCTCCACAAGAATCATGGTGGGCCTGAATTTCAGGATCAGCTCCTCGATCTGCATCCTGGAAAAAACGTCAATAAAATTCAAAGGTTCATCCCAGATATAAAGGTGTGCCTGCTTACACAGGCTCCCCGCCAGAAGCACCTTTTTCTTCTGACCGCCGCTGTAATCCTCAATACGCTTTTCGAACTGGATTCTGGGAAAATCCAGCTTCCTAAGCAGCGCCAGAAAAAGCGTCACATCAATTCCGTTATCCTTCGCATATTCGCCTATAGTTCCGTGTAGCATGGAGGTGTCCTGACTGCAGTAGGAAATCACCATCTGGTTTGGAAGCTCAATCCTTCCCTGACTCAATATTTTTCCTTCTTCTGCCGCCTCTTCCCCCTGTGCCTGCATAATCGCCTTGATAATACTGGATTTTCCGCAGCCGTTTCTTCCCTTCAGAAAGATCCTTTCCCCATGCTTTACCTCAAGATTAAAACCGCTGATCACGTTCTTTGTTTCATACGAAAGTGTACAATCCTCCATAACGACCAGCTTTTCCTTGTAATGCCGAAGCGGAAACAGCTTCAGATCCTCCACGGTTTCCAGATCCTTCAGCAGGGAGGCTTTCTCATCAATCTCTCTGCGCTGTCTGCGTTCCAGATTTTTGCGGCGCATCTGCATCCGTCTCGACTTTTCCCCGATATAGGCTCTTATGTCTGTACCCTTTTCATGGGTCTGCGCCCCCTTTCCGATCTTCGTGGCCTCCACCTGATCCGCCCACTGCCCCTTTTCCCTGGCGGACTCCGTAAGCCGTTTGATATCCTTTTTCAGCCGTTCGTTCTCCGCAAGCTCATAGGCATCCTTCTTCTGCTTATTTTCCCACCAGGAGCTGAAATTTCCCTGCTGAACCTCAATGGTCTCCCGATTGATCACAAGCACATGATCCACACAGCCATCCATAAAGTTCCTGTCATGGGATACCAGAATAAACCCCTTCTTTCTGTTCAGATATTCCTTCAAGATCTCCCTGGACTCCATATCAAGATGATTCGTCGGCTCATCTATCAAAAGAAAATGATTTTCCCTGGAAAAGAGCAACGCAAGCATAACCTTGGTCTGTTCCCCGTTGCTCAACGTGGCAAAGGGACGGTAAAGCACCTCCGTATCCACCTGGAGAAAGCCAAGCTCTCTGCAGAGCATCCAGAATTCATAATCCGGATCGATTTCCTCCACCACGTCAACGGTATTCCTGTCCTTATCCCTGATCTCAAAGGGAAAATAGTCAAAAACAACAGGTGAGCTGATGCTTCCCCTGTATTCATATTTTCCTCTCAGAAGATTCAGAAAAGTGGTCTTTCCCTTCCCGTTCCTTCCGATAAAACCAAGCTTCCAGTCCGTGTCGATCTGAAAAGACACATCTTCAAAAATATTGTCGTAGCTTCCCTCATAGTAAAAAGTCAGATTATTTACACTGATCTGTGACATACGCATACCTCCTTTATCTCCGGTGCCGGTCCCGCTGACATCCTCGATTTGTCAATGCCGTCCGCCCTGCCGGCGCAAAAAAGGTGCAGAAGAAAACTTCTGCACCTTAAAATATCCATTTCTTATGGGAAAAGGAGTTTATGCCGTCAAAATATCCATATACATAAAATGAGTCAGATGTTCTTCTTCTACACACAACCTATTCAATTAGTTATCTGGTAGAAAAATTATACATCCTCACATCTCCTTCATTCATTGACCATGATTTATCTGCCTTTTACAAAATATCACAGATCCTCTCCGTTTGTCAACCAGAAATTCGTCAAATCGTCCTCTTCTTATACTGCAGCGGAGACATCCCATAGTATTTATGAAAGCTCTCACAGTAATAGCTCGCCCCGCAAAATCCATATTCGTAAGCGATATCGGTGATACACGCATCTGAATCCAGCAGATCGGCAAGGCTTTTTCGAAGGCGCAGCTTCGTGACGTATCTGATGGGAGTGTCCGGAGTCCGTATCGGAAACAATGTAGTCATAGGAGCCGGCAGCGTGGTGACAAAGGACATCCCTGACTGGTGCATTGCCGCAGGAAATCCCTGTAAGGTGATCCGGAAAATCACGGATGATGACAAGAGAAAGCTGTTCCGAGACTGCCTATCAGGCTTTTTCAGATTACATATATCGATTTAACGGCAGTCTCACAGACATCCGTATGCCACATTTCTGAATCTGTGATGATGGTACAGCTCTTCATTCGGAAACATATTGTGCATATAGACAAGAGAGACTCGTCTTATTGGATCCGCCTCGGCCCAGGTTCCCCCGCCGCCGGTCCATCCAAATGCGCCCAGGTTTCCGTTGTGGCTTCCCTTGGCCTTGTCAATCAGTGTCCGGAAGCCAAGCCCGTAGCCATAACCGTTCAGGTAAGCATCCGAGAAATCCTCAAGCTGTTCCGCATTCAGGCAGTTGGCAGTCATCATCTCCACCGTTCCTTTACCGAGGAACCTTTCCCCCTTCCAGGTCCCTCCGTTTGCCAGCATCTGCATAAAGGTGGCAAAGTCAGCGGGAGAGCTGAGCAGATTCGGCCTTGCTCCCTCCGGGCTGATATCCGGATTCACATCACTGTTGTTTCCCGCGGGGAAGGGGCGGAGCGTGCCGTCCGGCAGCTTTTCATAATTGACAAGAACCCTGTCCCTGTTCTCGTCTGTACAGTAGGTGGCCGTATTTTTCAGTCCCAGAGGATGAATCAGTCTGTCCTCAAAAACTCTTCGCAGAGGCTTGCCCTCTATAGTCTCCACCAGTGCGCCTATTATCTCACTTCCAAACCCGTACAGCCAGTGCGTTCCCGGCTCGAACATAACAGGAACATCCGCCATAACCCTGACCTCGTCGCGGAGAGTGGGAACTCCCTTTTCCTCCAGAAGCTTTCCGATCCTCTTACTCATATCCGCCAGGGTAGGAATCCTGGCATTTTCATCCGGAAACATGCAGTACGGCAGTCCGCAGGACATGGATGCCGCATCCTTGATCGTGATCGGATGTTTTGTGGGAACCACCTCAAAGCCTCCGTTTTCCCTTTGCACATATTTTGTCGTGTTCTTCCACTCCGGAAGATATTCTCCGATCGGATCCGAAAACAGCAGCTTCCCCTCTTCGAACAGCATAGCCATAATCGTGTAGGTAAACAGCTTTGTGGTGGATGCCTGCCTGAACATATGATTTTTGTTTAAGGGTATTTTTTCCTCCAGATTTGCATATCCCTTGTAGCCTTCATAGAGAATCTCATCCCCCCGCATGATTGCACAGCCACAGCAGGGAACCGTCTTCTGTGCAAATCCATCGAGAAGCTTATCCAGCCTCGTAAAGTCTTCCATGTCTCTTCCTCCTTATCTTCACCCAACCTTGTAAGCGTCAGTCTCCGTCATATTTATATCCGCCAAGCAA
>CAJUIO010000156.1 GCA_910586025.1 uncultured Lachnospiraceae bacterium | reverse complement strand
ACAAAAATCAAGGGCTTCATAATTGAAACCCTTGATCTGCATGCTTTGTAATGGAATTAGTCAACGCTGATGATTTCTTTCTTATTGTAAGAACCACAAGCCTTGCATACTCTGTGAGGCACCATCAATGCACCGCATTTGCTGCATTTTACTAATGTGGGAGCACTCATTTTCCAGTTTGCTCTTCTCTTATCTCTTCTTGACTTGGAAGATTTATTCTTAGGACAAATAGACATCGTTACACCTCCTTATTCCCATTGAAGATATCTTTAATCGCTGCCATTCTGGGGTCAGGCACGAACCTGTCACACCCGCACTCCCCTTCGTTCAGATTCCGGCCGCAGACCGGGCAGATTCCTCTGCAGTCCTCCCGACACAAAACCTTAACAGGCATGTTCATTAAGATTTCGTTATTCACGAGAGCATCCACATCCAGCTCGTAGCCGGATATAAAATTCTGTTCCTCTTCCTCACTGGACGTATCCTTTTCCTGATCCGGAGAAATAACCCGGTGCGTGAATTCCGCAGTTACCGGAACCCTCACGCTCTGCAGGCATCTGTCGCACGGAATCTCAAGCACCGCTTTCAGATTTCCCTCGATGAGCACTTCGCCCGCTCCGATATTGGTCAGAGTCAGCATAACCTCCGTACCGTCCTCCACAGGATACTCATTTCCCATACAGGAAAAAAATTCCTTTTCAAAGGCCGTACTTATCTTTTTGACTTTTCCCTCGGATGTAAATACATCAGTCAGATTGATTAACATAACAAGCTCCCAATGTACACTCTAAACCCACTCGTACACTTCAACAATTATAACCAGGGTGTCCTTTTTTGTCAATACTAAATTTTTTATTCCTGCGGGCAGCGAGCCAAGCGGGCATGCTTGCATGCACATTCGGCGACTGCCGCAAGGGTCAACACACCGCAGCTTTGCTGCGTTATAAGTAAGCAGTAACGGCTTTTACTTCACCAGAGCATAGGTCTCTCTTGCGATGGCAAGTTCCTCGTTTGTGGGAATCACCAGCACTCTGGTCCTGCTCTCGGGAGTCGTGATATCAAGCTCCTGTCCCCTTACGCCGTTCGCCTCCGGATCCAGTGTAATGCCGAGATATCCCAGGTAAGCGCAGATCTTTTCACGGATAAATCCGCTGTTCTCTCCCAGCCCGGCCGTAAAGCAGACCGCATCCACGCCGTTCATTGCCGCCGTATAGGCACCGATGTATTTGGCAACCCTGTAAGCAAAGGCTTTCATGGTTCTCACCGCAAATTCGGAATCCTTGTGAAACTCCGCCTCAAGATCTCTGAAATCCGAGGAGAATCCGCCGGAAAGCCCCAGAACGCCGGATTTCTTGTTCAGCTCGCCAAGGATCTCACCCACGCTCTTTTCCTCCTTTTTGCAGAGGAATTCAATGATGGCCGGATCCAGATCGCCGGAACGCGTTCCCATGATAAGTCCCTCAAGAGGAGTGAGCCCCATGGAGGTATCCACGCACTTTCCGTTCTTCACGGCCGACACGCTGGCTCCGTTTCCAAGATGGCAGACAATCAGCTTCAGATCCTCATAGTCCTTTCCCAATAATCCTGCGGCCTGACGGGATACATAGGAATGGCTGGTTCCGTGGAAGCCGTACCGTCTCACCTTGTATTTCTCATAATATTCATAGGGAATCCCGTAAAGATAAGCTTCCTCCGGCATGGTCTGATGGAAAGCCGTATCAAACACGGCCACCATGGGCGTTTCCGGCATGAGCTTTCTGCACGCTTCAATCCCGATCAGATTGGCCGGGTTATGTAAGGGAGCCAGGTCATTGCAGGATTCAATCGCCTCTATCACCTCGTCCGTAATCACGGTGGAGGCGGCAAAGCTCTCCCCGCCGTGAACGATCCTGTGTCCCACCGCTCCGATCTCGTCGAGATTTTTTACCACACCGGACTCTTTGCCGGTAAGCGCATCCAGCACAAGACGGATTGCGTCCGTGTGATCCTTCATGGGAGTTACTGTTTCCAGCTTCTTTCCGCCAGCCGGCGCATAGGTGATCTGGCTCCCCTCAATACCGATTCTCTCGCAGAGCCCCTTCGCAATCAGCTGCTCGCTGTGTGCGTCGATGAGCTGAAATTTAAGGGATGAGCTCCCGCAGTTTATCACTAAAATATTCATTGTTATCATCTCCTGTTTCTTTAATGTGAATTAGGCTTTTGACATCCGAATCCTATAATAGGAACAGCCAGCCATTATGCCAGCTGGGCCTGCACCGCAGTAAGCGCCACCACGCCCACAATGTCCTGCCAGGAGCAGCCTCTTGAAAGATCGTTCACCGGCTTGGCGATTCCCTGAAGCATGGGGCCGTAGGCCTCCGCCTGTCCCAGTCTCTGAACCAGCTTGTAGCCGATATTCCCCGCATCCAGATTGGGGAAAATCAGGACATTCGCCTTGCCCGCCACTTCGCTTCCCGGGGACTTGGATTTGGCAACGGAGGGAACCAGTGCGGCATCAAGCTGAAGCTCGCCGTCCAGCGTAAGGCCCGGATAGAGCTCGTGGGCAATCCTGGTGGCCTCCACTACCTTGCTGACCATCTCATGCTTTGCGCTTCCCTTGGTGGAATGCGAGAGCATGGCAATAATAGGCTTGCTTCCCACAAGGCTCTTAAAGCTTCTTGCGGAGGAATCTGCGATTGCGGCGAGCTCTTCCGCCGTGGGATCCTGATTCAGCCCGCAGTCGGCAAACAAAAATGTTCCGTGGTCTCCAAAGTCGCAGTTCGGCACGCACATGAGGAAAAATCCGGATACCAGCTTTACACCGGGGGCCGTCTTGAGGATCTGAAGCGCCGGCCTTAAGGTGTCCGCCGTCGCATGGCAGGCGCCCGCCACCATTCCGTCCGCATCATTGGCTTTTACCATAATAACGCCGAAGGTGAGAAAATCATGCAGCAGAATTTCTCTTGCCTTATCCAGAGTCATTCCCTTGGCTTTTCTTGTCTCATACAGAAGATTCACATATTCGTCCAGCTTGTCGCAGTCTGTGGGATCCACAATCTCAACCCCGTCCAGCTCGATCTCAAGCCAGGTGGCACCGTCCATGATCTTCTCCCTGTTCCCGATCATGATAATATCCGCAATTTCCTCCTCGATAATATGTGATGCAGCGATCAATGTTCTCTTGTCCGTGGTTTCCGGAAGAACAATCGTCCTCTTGTCTGACCTCGCCTTCTCCTTGATGACATCAATATATGACATAACAGCTTCTCCTTTCGATGTTTGGCATAGGCGTGTAAACGCTTACATATTTATAAAAAATTATAGCTCATAGGAACCGTTGAGACAAGTATTAACCGGTAAAAAAATTGTGTAAATTTTCATACATCTGTGGTAAATTAGATACACAGCACAGAAAGGATGATACACCATGAAAACAGCCGCAGTCATAGCCGAGTACAACCCCTTTCACACAGGGCACAGATATCAGATCGAGCAGACCCGCCGTCTCACCGGCGCAGATTATGTTCTGGCTGTGATGAGCGGAGATTTCGTCCAGAGAGGGGCTCCGGCCATCTATAACAAATATATCAGGACCCGCATGGCTCTTCTCGAGGGTGCCGATGCGGTCATAGAACTGCCGGTTCTCTACGCTTTATCCAGTGCGGAATTTTTTGCCCAGGGAGGAGTCAGGCTCCTTGACCGCCTTGGAACGGTGGATTTTCTCTCCTTCGGGAGCGAGGAGGGAGAGCTTTCCCCCATCCTGTTTTGTGCGGACCTGATCCTCTCCTCCCCATCCGGGTATCAGGATTCCCTCTCCTGCCTTCTTCGGCAAGGCCTTTCTTTTCCCGCCGCAAGAAGCCGCGCCATCCTCGCGCTTTGCCGGCCTGCTGACAGGGAAGCCGCAGGGCGGGTGCTTACCGCACCGAACAATATTCTGGCGCTGGAATACTGCAAATCCCTGCTTGCCCAAAAAAGCCGGATCCGTCCCATCACCCTGAAGCGTCAGGGCAATTCCTACCACGATACGGCTTTGAACAGCGACTCCTCGGGCTTTAGCTCCGCCTCCGCCATCCGGAACGCCATAGAGCGCGGGCTTAGCGGGGTGGAAGAAAATTATCCCGGACATTTTCTGACTGCGGATGATTTTTCCGCCCTTCTTCACTACAGGCTTCTCATGGAACAGGAAAACGGATTTTTCCAGTATCTGGACTGCAGCCGGGAAATATCGGACAAAATCATCAAAAACATTACGAGGTTCACCTGTTTTACGGACTTCTGCGCTCTTCTCAAATCAAAGGATGTCACTTACACCAGAATCAGCCGGATCCTGATGCACATCTTTTTGGATGTCCGGACACCGGCTGCCTTCCGGGATCCCTTTTGCACGAGGGAGCTGTCCGTCCCCTATGCAAGGCTTCTCGGCTTCCGAAGAGACTGCGCACCGCTTCTTTCCGCCATCAAGAAAAACAGCTCCATCCCTCTTGTCAGCAAGCTTGCGGATGCACCGTCCCTGTTTGAAAAAAGAGGATCCGAAGGAGAAAGCGCCCTTTCCATGCTGCGTCAGGATGTTCTTGCAGGCGACATCTACGAATCAGTGTATTCCCGGAAATATAAGCGGATGCCCGCCGTCAGCGAGTACCGTCAGTCTCCCGTTATCATAGAGTAAACACGGACGGAGAAAGGCGGAAGGCTACGGCATGCCGTGACAAACGGGCGCACAAGCGCCCTAGGCTTCCTTCCAAAGCTTCTGAATATGCTCCCTGGCCTGCACGGCATTGAGCGGAAGCGTATCCTCCAGCGTTGCGTGTATATACGGCTTTCTTGCTTTGATGAATTTCATGAGAGCGGTATAATCCATCCTTCCCGTTCCGGCCGCGGCGTTGATCAGCTTGTCACCCTTTATCAGATAATCCTTGATATGTACGACCGCAACATCCTTTCCCAGAAGATCAATTGCCTCCTCCACGACCTCCTTCTGCCGTTCATAGTTATCCAGATCCAGAAGATTAACCGGATCAAGAATGATCTGCAGATTCGGGGAATCGATCTGATCCAGAACCTCCCTCGCTCTCCCCGCATCATATACGATATGCCTGCGCACCGGTTCAATGGCAAGGATCACTCCCATTTTTTCGGCATACTCCACCACGGGCCGCAGATTGTTGATGAATGTTACCAGCGCCTCCTTACTGCGGCAGGCAGTCTCCGGCCTGTACTCCTCATTGGGGGCACCCGTCTCTGTGCCCACCACGCCACAGCCCAGAAGAGATGCGAATCGGATGTGCGCCTTATACTGATCTGTTATTTCCTTAAGGCTCTCCGCATTGGGATTTGCCAGATTCAGATAACAGCCGAGCACCGCAATGTCAATTTTCTTGTCATCAAACATTCTCCTCAGATGCATGGCATAACCGGGTGTCAGCGCCTCCGGACCCGTGGGCCCGTCCTTGATCACCTTGGATAAAGCAAGATGCACACAGGTAAATCCCTGCCTGTTCACCTCATCCAGTCTTTCATTTAAGGGTAAATTCCTCATGTCGTGCAGACGAATTCCTATCTTCATAATCCACCTTGTGCCATCACAGCATCTCGCTCGAAGCGAGCGGTGTAACGGCTTCTCCTTTCTGTCCCGTACAGAGACTTTATCATATATTTTACAAAAGCTTCCTGATATTGTCAAATTTGTGCCTTCCTCCCATCCAAGTAACTTTCACTGACAGCCGTCAGCCTCTTTGGCAAACTGCTGCGAAGGGGGCTCTTCCGAAGCCCGCCTTACAACAGAAACAAATCACAAGCAAGGCACTTTTGAGCCGCCGGTGTTTAGGCGCTTTGTTTTAGCGCCTTATGTGCCGCTGTGAGATTTTGATGACTTTTACCCCACCCAATTCGACATTCGACAAACGGGATTTGACAAGATTTCCTTGC
>CAJUIO010000155.1 GCA_910586025.1 uncultured Lachnospiraceae bacterium | reverse complement strand
AGAGTGGTTCTGGATAACTCCATAGCCGCATCATACTCTGCATTGTTGAACTTACCGTCATTGTTTCCGTTTGTGGAGTAAAGCAGATCCAGCATATTGGAAGGATCACTGTAATCTCCGACCCATCCGTTACGGGATGCGTCATAATCGCCGTTGCGGCGCATAGGCGTGAAGCTTGCCCACTCTACGATTTCAACGTTGAGCTCAACGCCAAGCTCTGCCCAGGCCTGCTGCAGGTACTCTGCAACTACCTTGTGATAACCTGCGTCATTGGTGGAGTAGGTAATGGAGGGAAGACCCTCGCCATCCGGATAACCCGCATCTGCAAGAAGCTGCTTCGCCGTCTCCACGTTTGCCTCATGGTTAGCGGTGTCGATATAAGGCTGTCCGCCGTTTGCCTTATCGATAAACTGGCTTCCGTCCGTATCGATCCAGCCAGGACCCATGAAATTGCTGGCCGCTGAGTAGGTTCCCTGCATCAGAGTGCCTGCCACATACTCACGGTCGATGGCAAGGCTTAAAGCCTTACGCACATTTGCGTCCGTGAAGGGCTCTCTCTGTGTATTCACGCTCAGATAGTAAGTACCGATAATGGGATCCACATGGAACTCCGGATTATCGCTCAGGGAAGGGATCTCCTCTGTGGGAACATCCTTGATGAACAGAACCTCGCCTGTCTGATATGCGCTGTAGGATGCGTTTGCGTCCTCGATCAGATTCCACTTGATACCGTCAAGCTTGATTGCGTCCGCATTCCAGTAGTTGGGATTCTTAGTCATCATAATGTAAGAGCTGGGTACCCACTCGGAAACATAGAAGGGTCCGTTGGAGACATAAGTCTCCGCGGCAGTTGCCCAAGCGTCCCCATTTGTCTCAACAGTCGCCTGCTGTACAGGGCTCAGGGTTGCGAATGCCGCAAGGCTGCCAAAGAATGAGCAAGGAGCGTTCAGTGTTACCACCAGTGTGGAATCATCCTGCGCCACTACCTGGAGAGCGTCCAGATCGCCTGCGATCGCATCCTCATAGCCTGCCACCATGCCAAGAACCGTCTCCGCATAGGGAGCTGCCACATTGGGATCGCATACTCTCTTCCAGCTGTAAACGAAATCGTTTGCCGTCAGGTCACTGCCATCGGACCACTTAAGTCCTGCTCTCAAATGGAAGGTCCAGGTAAGACCGTCCTCAGATGTCTCCCAGCTCTCTGCCTGGCCGGGAATCAGCTTGCCATCCTTGTCTACTGCCAGAAGGCATTCAAAGGAATGAAGCAGCATGTTGCCGCCGTCTACCGCGCTGTTCAGCGCAGGGTCAATCGTCTCAGGGTTAGGTCCCACCTGTACGGATAAGATCTTCTCTCCTGTGGATGCCGCATCGCTCTGCGCCGCATCCGTGCTTTCTGCGGGCTCCTCGGTGTCTGTTTCGGCGGGCTGCGCCGCATCATCTGTATTGTCTGTCGCTTCTGCAGCATTATCCGCTTCATTTGAAGCAGTATCGCTGTTTCCGCCGCAGGCAGTAAGACCAAATACCATGGTTGCCGCAAGTAAGAGTGCAAGTGCTCTCTTCTTCATAATTAGTTCCTCCTCTTAAAATAATTTTTATAAACAATACGGACAAAGAAAAACGCCCGTATGTGTTTAACACATTAAGATAACTGCTCTATATGATGGCAGGCCGCAAAATGGCCCTTCTCCATCTCCCGCCATTTGGGCACCTCTGCCCCGCAGCGCTCATCCGCATAGGGACATCTGGTTCGGAACCGGCATCCGGAAGGGGGATTTAAGGGGCTTGGCACGTCTCCCTCGAGAACGATACGCCTGCTCTCCCTTGCCGTCTTTGGATCCGCTATGGGAATTGCGGAAATCAGGCTCTTCGTGTAGGGATGAAGGGGTCTCGTTATCAGCTCATAGCTGTCCGCAAGCTCCACCATTCTCCCCAGATACATCACGCCGATCCGGTTGGAAATATGCTTTACCGCCGACAGGTCATGGGCGATAAACAGATATGTCAGTCCCATGTCCGCCTGCAGATCCTCAAACATGTTGATCACCTGTGCCTGAATGGAAACATCCAGAGCCGAGATAGGCTCGTCACAGACGATAAACTCAGGCCTCACCGCAAGAGCTCTCGCAATTCCCACTCTCTGCCGCTGTCCGCCCGAAAACTCGTGAGGATAGCGGTTTGCATGCTCGGAGTTTAATCCCACTCTCCGCAGCATCTCTATAATGATATCATATCTCTCCTGTTTGTTTGCTGCCATTTTATGGACATCAATCGCTTCCCCTACAATATCTCCAACCGTCATACGGGGATCCAGGCTGGCGTAAGGATCCTGAAATACGATCTGCATCCTTTTGCGGTACGGCAGCATATCCGCATAAATTTTCTTCTCCACGTCAAAGATTACATCGCCGTCATAGACAAATCTTCCGCCTGTAGGCTCATAGAGCCGGAGCAGAGTTCGTCCCGTGGTAGTCTTTCCGCATCCCGACTCGCCCACAAGGCCCAGCGTCTCGCCCTTCTCAATGGTAAAGGAGACATCGTCCACGGCCTGAATATATTTTTTTCTTTTTCCATAGCCGCCGGCAGGAAAATACTGCTGTAAATGCTCGATCTGAACCAAATCCTTATTCATCTGCGGCTCCCTTCCGTGCGGCCGCCCTCCATCTCTTCCTTCTGGTTCAGCCAGCACTGTGTATAATGAACTCTGTCAAACTGGGTGACAGGCGGCATTTCTCTCAGACAGATCTTCATGCACTCCTCGCATCTCGGCGCAAAGGGACAGCCCTTAGGGGGATTTAACAGATCCACCGGCGTACCCTCGATGGGAATCAGCCTCTCATGCTCCTTCGTGTCGATTCTGGGAATGGAGCGGATCAGTCCTTTTGTATACTGGTGCTTCGCACGATAAAAAATATCGTCAGCGGTGCCATACTCCACAATTTTGCCGGCATACATAACTGCGATTCTCTCGCACATGCTTGCCACCACCCCGAGATCATGGGTGATCATGATGATGGCCATCCCGAGCTTCTCCTTCAGCTCCATCATCAGCTCTAAGATCTGTGCCTGTATCGTCACGTCAAGCGCCGTGGTCGGTTCGTCCGCAATCAGAAGCTTGGGTTCGCAGGCAAGCGCCATAGCGATCATGATACGCTGTCTCATTCCTCCTGAGAGCTCATGAGGATACTGCTTCAGGCGCTTATCCGGCTCATTGATGCCGACAAGCTCCAAAAGTTCCCTTGCCCTTTCCTTCGCCTGGGCCTTGCTTTTGTCCGTATGGTAGCGGATCGCCTCCATGATCTGATTGCCCACCGTATAAACCGGATTCAGGCTTGTCATAGGATCCTGGAAAATAATGGATATCTCATTTCCCCTGATTTTGCGCATTTCCTTGTCCGACATCTGATCAATCTGATGCCCGTTAAACATGAGGCTTCCGCCCACAAGCTTTCCCGGATGGGCGGTAAGCCCCATCAGGCTGTACGCCGTTACCGATTTGCCGGAGCCGCTTTCTCCCACGATTCCCAGCACTTCTCCCTCTCTCAGATGAATCGAAACATCATTTAAAGCCTTTACCTCTCCCACCGGAGTGAAAAAGGAGAGCCGTTCATTTTTTATATCAACAAGATATTCTGTCATAAATTCCTCATTTCCGCACGATTGTCGTGCCGCTGTCCTAATTCTTTAACTTAGGGTCAAACGCATCCCGAAGCCCGTCTCCGAGCAGATTAAAGCTCAGAATAATGAGACTGATCAGGACTGCCGGAATAAACAGCAGGTACGGATACGTATTCATACCATTGATCGCATCGCTGGCGAGACTTCCCAGAGAGGGAAGCGGAACTGCGACACCCATTCCCAGAAAGCTCAGGAAGCTTTCCGTAAAAATGGAGGAGGGAATCTGCAGCGTGGTGGTGACAATCAGCGTACCGATACAGTTGGTTAGCAGATGCTTGCGGATAATCTTGCCGTTTCCCACACCAAGGGCCCTTGCGGCTGTCACATACTCGCTCTCCTTGAGCATCAGAATCTGGCTTCTGACCATCCTTGCCATTCCCACCCAGTAAAGAAGCGCAAACACGATGAAAATACTGATCAGGTTCTGGCCCACCACCTTGACCCATCCAAAGCCCGGAACCTCCTTGAGAGATTCAAGAGGCGCCTTCAGCGCAAAAGATAAGAGCACAATCAAAAGAATATCAGGAATCGTATAGATAATATCCACAATCCGCATCATGATAAGATCCACCCAGCCTCCAAAAAAAGCCGCAATTGATCCGTATGCGGAACCGATTACCAGAATAATACAGGTGGCGATCAACCCTACAAGAAGGGAGATACGGCTTCCCATCATGACGCGGATAGCGTAATCGCGTCCCATCTTGTCTGTTCCGAAAATATGGGGAAATACCTTCTCCCCTGCGTCAATCCTTGCCTGCTCCTCCTCGGAATACTGCATGGGAGCCAGATTGTTCGCTCCCTTCATCTGCTCCTTGTAGGAATAGGGATAAAAAGCAGGCACAATGAAGGAAAAAATCATTACGACCACGATGACCACGATACTCACCATAGCCACCTTGTTCTTCAGCAGTCTGCGCATTCCGTCCTTCCAGAAGCTCACGCTCTCCCGCATGATTACCTGACTCTGCTTCTCTTCCTCTGTTGCGGGCAGAAAATCCTCAGGATTAATCTTCAGTTGAAAACTGACAGGATTCTGTTTCATATTTATACCCATGCCTTTCCCGCATGAACCCTTCCCATGTGGGAAAAGGCCCAAATACGTAGTCTTAACTCCTTATTTTAATTTAATTCTGGGATCCACCAGCTTATATACAATATCAACCACCACGTTCATAACGATTATGAGAGTGGCTAGAAAAATCGTGGTTCCCATGATCAATGTATAATCGCGTCCGTTAATCGCCTTGATAAACTCGCCGCCAAGCCCTGGGATTGTAAAAATCTTCTCCACCACAAAGCTTCCCGTCACCGTATATGCCAGCATGGGCCCAACGTAGGTCACAACCGGCAGAACCGCATTTCGAAGCGCATGCTTAAAGAGAATCAGAAATCCCGTAATTCCCTTTGCCTTGGCCGTACGCATATAATCCTGCCCCAGCACGTCCAGCATGGAGGAACGCATCAGTCTCATGATATAGGCCGTGGGATAAAAGGACAGGGCCATAACCGGCATAATATAATGCTTGCCCGATTCCAAACCAATAGTGGGAAGAAGCTTTAAATTCACACCCAGAAAATATAATAACAACGTACAGATCACGAAGCTGGGAACCGCAATCCCGCAGGTGGCAACCACACTGATCAGACTGTCCAGAAACTTGCCTCTCTTAAGAGCCGCAATGCACCCCAGTGGAATACCGATCAGCAAGGATACAAGAACCGAAATTCCTCCCACCCTGGCTGATACCGGGAATTTCATCTGGATGATGGACATCACGGTTCGTCCCCTCTGCTTTAAGCTGTCTCCGAAATCTCCGTGAACCGCATCCCACATATAAGTAAAGTACTGCTGAACCAAGGGCTTATCCAAACCATATTTGGCTTCCAGCGCCGCCGTGGCCTGCGGGCTGATCGCCTTTTCAGAAAGGAACGGGCCTCCGGGAACCATATTCATCAGAAAAAAAGTAATAGTCGCAACCGCCCATATAGTAACCACGGCAAGACCGATTCGCTTCGCAACATACTTTATCATAATAACACTCCTTATATGCCATGCATACTTGTATACAAACTCAAGTAACAAAAATATGTGTAAACTGCCGCATTCTCTTTCATATGCGTTCACTTTACAACGTTAACATTCTACTAAATTACACCGAAATTGTCAATTGAGTTTAAAAGCATTTATGAAAGTTTATTTAATTTTTATAGATATTAAGTTAATTTAGTCTTAATTCTATAAGATATGACCTCTGCATATTGCTGTAAAAAGCCCATGGAACATATCCATGGGCTTTTTA
>CAJUIO010000154.1 GCA_910586025.1 uncultured Lachnospiraceae bacterium | reverse complement strand
TTTAAATATACAATATCACAATATGAACATAAAAACAAATAAAACATATAAAAATAATTTATAAAAGAAAATAAAATAATATAAATGATACAGAAATGTTTGAATAGAGATTGAAATTTAACAAAATATGTATTATGATATATAAAAAGACAAAAAGAACATATAAATAATCAAATAATAAATTTAAAAGGAGGAATTTATGAGCAAAATGGATGAAATCACAAGAGAAAAATGGATTTTAGGAGCGTTTCCGGAATGGGGGACATGGCTGAATGAAGAAATTGACGGGGAAGTGGTGCAGCCCGGAACCTTTGCCATGTGGTGGATCGGATGCACCGGTCTGTGGGTGAAATCGGAGAATCATACGAATATTGCGGTGGATTTGTGGTTCGGAAACGGAAAGCGGACGCAGCGGGTAAAGGAAATGGCTCCCTATCATCAGATGCGCAATATGACGGGAGGGAGGATGACGCAGCCCAACCTGCGGGCGGCGCCTGTGGTTTATGATCCGTTTGCGGTGAGCGCCGTGGATGCGGTGCTGTCAACCCACTATCACAATGACCATATTGATCCCTTCTTTGCCGCCGCCGTCCTGAGAAACTGCGGTCAGGAGGTGCCGTTTATCGGGCCGGAAAAGAGCGTGGAAAAATGGATGGAATACGGGGTGCCGAAAGACAGGTGCCGGACGGTCAGGCCCGGCGACATAGTCCGGATCAGGGACTGCGAGATCCATGCCGTGGATTCCTTTGACCGAACCTGCCTTGTGACCGCACAGGAAGACATCCGGGGCGTCTGTCCTGCGGATATGGATGAGAAGGCCGTGAATTACGTAATAAAGACACCGGCGGGAAGCATTTACCACAGCGGGGATTCCCACTACTGCACTTACTATGCAAAGCACGGGAAGGATTATGAGATTGATGTGGCGCTTGGCTCCTATGGGGAGAATCCCGTGGGAAATCAGGACAAAATGACTTCGATTGATATCCTGCGCATGGCGGAGGCCCTGCGCTGCAAGGTGGTGATCCCCTTCCATTATGACGTGTGGACCAATTTCAAGGCGGATCCCGGGGAGATTATGATGCTGTATCATTACAGAAAGGATAAGCTGGATTACTCCTTTCATCCCTTTATCTGGGAGGTGGGAGGAAAGTATGTGTGGCCGGTGGATCGGGAAAAACTTCAGTATCATTACAGGAGAGGCTTTGAGGACTGCTTCACGGATGAACCGAACGTTCCGTTCCGGGCATTGCTGTGACGGATGAGCGGAGGGACAATATGAGGAAGGAATACACTTTGGGACTGTATGAAAAGTCCATGCCCTCCTGGCTTGGCTGGAGGGAAAAGCTGGAAGAGGCGAAAAAAGCCGGGTATGATTTTGTGGAGATGAGCATTGACGAAAGTGAGGAAAAGCTGTCCCGGCTGCGGATGTCCGCAAAAGACAGAGGGGAGCTGGTAAGGCTTATGGCCGAAACCGGAATGCCGATCCGTACCATGTGCCTGAGCGGACACCGAAAATACCCGATCGGCAGTGAGGATGCGGCTGTCAGGGCCAGAGGCATGGAGATCATGGAGCAGGCCATTTGCCTGGCAGAGGATCTTGGGATACGGATTATCCAGCTTGCGGGGTACGACGTGTACTATGAAAAGTCCACGCGGCAGACTGCGGCCTGGTTTGAGGCGAATCTGAGGAGGGCTGCGGAGCTGGCTTCCGAGGCGGGAGTTATGCTGGGATTCGAGACCATGGAGACGGAATTCATGAATACGGTGGAGAAGGCCATGCACTATGTGCGCAAGGTACAGTCCCCGTATCTTAACATTTATCCCGACATGGGAAATATCACCAATTCGGCTGTTCTTTATGGAAAAAATGTATTGGACGACCTGCGAACGGGACAGGGGCATCTGGCATCCGTCCATCTGAAGGAAACGCTGCCCGGCAAATTCAGGGAAATTCCTTTCGGGAGCGGCCATGTGGATTTCCCGTCTGTGATCCATGAGGCCTGGCAGATGGGGGTGCGGAGATATGTGACGGAATTCTGGTATACGGGAAGCCGGAGCTGGCAGGCGGATTTACAGGCGGCGCATGAGCTGATGAGCGGATATCTGGACAGAGAGTGCGGCGGTGGGGACACGGGAGAGGAAGAGGCTTGTATGGTCGGTGAAGGGGAAAGGCGGGCTGCAAATGGATGAGATCAGAATAAAAAAGAGAGTGATCGGAAGGCTGCCGAAATGTTATTCGATTGCCCCGCTTACCTGGAGCGGAAGGTCATATTTTCTTGTGGCTGCGGAGAAAAAGGATCCCTGCTACTTGTTTGATCTGGAAGGAAATCAGGCGGATACGGTGTGGGAGGGACCGGGAGGCGTTATGTCCATGGTTCAGGTTCCGGGCAGTGACGGGGTTTTTCTGGCAACAAGAAAATTTTATTCCCCCAATGACGGGGCGGATGCGGAAATTGCGGTCGCAAGGCCGGGGAAGAAGGGCGGATGGGAGACACACTGCCTTGTAAAGCTGCCCTTTGTCCACCGGTTCGATATTCTGCAGAGAGGGGAAGAAATGTATCTGATCGCCTGTACGCTGAAGTCGGCCCATGCATATAAGGATGACTGGAGAAGTCCGGGAAAGGTGTACGGGGCCAGACTGACGGAGAAGCTGCTTGTACCGGGCGCGCACAGGAGGCTGAAGCTGAAGGTGATAAAGGACGGAATGCGGAAGAATCACGGCTATTGCCGCACGAAGGAAGAGGGCGGACAGGCGGCGGTGATTTCCTGTGAGGACGGGATTTACGAGTTTATTCCTCCTTGCAGGGACGGGGATTGGGAAGTCAGAAGACTATCCGAAATGTCTGCCAGCGATGCGGTGTTCGTGGATTTGGACGGAGACGGGGAGAGGGAGCTGGGAGTCATCGCCCCGTTCCACGGGGACCGGGTCAGCATTCTGAAAAGGATTGAGGGAGAATACAGGGAGGTGTATCGTTATCCTGAACCGGCAAAATTCGCTCATGCCATATATGGAGGAAGCTTCTGCGGGAGAGAGGCCTTCCTGTTTGGACACCGGGAAGGGAAAATGGGGCTGGCGGCAGTCTTTTATAACCGGGAAAGACAGAAATACGAAGAAATCATGATAGACAGCGGCCGCGGTCCGGCCAATATTTACTGTTATGAGCGGGAGGGGAAAAGCTGTCTTGTGGCGGCTAACCGGGAAACGGACGAGATTGCGCTGTATGAGGCGGAGATTGGAAGTCAATGATTTCCAATCTCCGCCTTTGGCTTCCTGACGAGAAAAGCGATGCTGGCAAGACACAGCAGGAGCTGTACCAGAGGCATGGTGAGCCAGATACCGTCGAGCCCAAGGAGCAGCGGAAGCGTAAAAATCACCACAAGGGTCAGGAGCACCTCTCCGTATACGAGAAGGCTGGACTGAAGCAGCGACTTAGTGGCATAAAAATAGGACACGGCGGGCTTGGTCAGTCCGTACATGGCCATTACCGCACAGAAGGCCGGGGCGGAGCGGACGATCAGACGGGCGGCTTTCGTTGAGGTTCCGTAAAAGACCGGGATCATGCTCCGGAGCGCAAAGACCAGTATGCCGCTTATGGCTCCCAGACATATGCCAAGGAAAAAGGTCCAGCGGGTGTAGCATTTTAAGGCCCGTCCGTCGCCGCTTCCCCTTGCCAGACTGAGCAGCGGCTGGCTTCCGTCGCTGATTCCCTGAACCACAAGCTCCATGAAGGAAACAAGATAGGCCAGGACGGCATAGGCACTGACAGCCTGCTCTCCTCCGTATTTCAGACACTGCAGGTTCATGACGATGATGGTCACGGAGGGCAGATAGGTGAGCCCGAAGGGAGAGGCGGCAACCTTGAGGATGGAGGATACGGCTTTCCCGTCGGGGCGTATGTTTTTCAGGGCGATCCTGTTCTTCCTCTGCAGGAAAAAGGCGAGGCAGAATATCAGGGTGACGCTCTGGCCGCACACCGTTGCCGCCGCGGCCCCGAAGAGCTCCCAGCCGGCCAGCAGAACCAGGTAGTAGTCCAGAACAATGTTGATCAGACAGCCGCAGGCCATGGAGCACATGGAATAAACTGCTGCGCCCCGATTCCGCATCAGGGGAATACTGCCGCTTGCAAGAACCTGAATGATGCCGCCGGCCAGCATATAGCGAAGATAGATCAGGGCGTGGGTATGTATGATCCCCTCCGCACCCAGAAGGGTGAGAAGAGGGCTTCCGGCAAGAAACAGGAATGCCACAAGAAGAAACGCACCGGTAAACAGGAGGAAAAAGGCGTTTCCCTCCATCCGCCGCGCCGTCTCGTCATCGCCCGCACCCCTGTTTAAGGACACCATGACAGAGGCTCCCATTCCGATCCCGGTGCCGAGAGAGAAGATGAGAGCTACCAGGGGCCAGGCAATGTTGATGGCGGCAAGACCGTCGTCCCCCATGGCCCTTCCCACAAAAATCCCGTCCACAATGGAATAGATGCCTGTCAGCAAAAAGGACAGGGTGGAGGGGAGAATGAATCCCAGATATTTTTTCTTCATAGCAAGTCTCCTGCGGTTTGGTTATCTTTTATTCCTGCGAGCAACGAGCCAAGCGGGCATGCTTGCATGCACATTCATGACAATAGAAAGCTTGCTTTCTATTGTATGGCGACTGCCGCAAGGGTCAAATACCCCGCTGCTCTGCAGCGCTGTAAATTTGATGCCCCGTTGCTTGCGGCGGGGTCTTTGGCTGTTTCCGCATAGCCGCCATGGGTTCCGGCCCGGCTGCCTGTAAAACCTCCCGCTTCAAAGTCCCGGCCCCAAGACGCAGACAAATCACAAGCAAGGCACTTTGGAGCCGCCGGCGCTTAGGCGCTGTTTTTTGGCGCCTTACGCACCGCTGCAAGCGACATGTAGCGAGAGCGTGCCTGCGGTGATTTGTCTGCGTCTTGGGGCGGAAGCCGAAAGGTTCGCTTTACAGGCAGCCGGGCCGGAACCATGGCGGCTATGCGGAAACAATAACTCTATTTAAACCAGAAATCCTCCAAAAAGTCAATATGACTTGCATATCCTAGTAAATTAGTAGTATAATGGGACAATAGTCCAAGGATCAGGGAAGGAGTACTTTTTTGATATGAAAATCTCTACAAAGGGAAGATATGCGCTTCGGCTGATGCTGGATCTGGCACTTCATAACAGCGCTTCGCCGGTGAGAATCAAGGACATTGCGGCAAGGCAGGATATTTCGGACAAATATCTGGAACAGATCATATCCAGTCTGAACAAGGCCGGATATGTGAAGAGCATCCGGGGACCTCAGGGAGGATATAAGCTGACCAGGGATCCCTCCTGCTATACGGTGGGAATGATCCTGCGGCTTACGGAGGGCTCCCTCGCTCCCGTGGCATGCCTGGAGGACGAGATCAATCAGTGCTCCCGGCAGGGCGGCTGCGCAACCCTGGAGCTGTGGAAGGAGCTGGATGAGGCGATCAAGGGCGTGGTTGACAATGTTACCCTGGCAAGACTGGTAGAGTGGCAACGGGAAAAGACGGGCCATTCTGAACTTTGAAGGAAAACGGGCTGCTGCCCCGGCGGATGGAGAGGATTCGCCGGGGCAGCGGCTTTTTTCAGCCTTTTATGTATTTTCGCAGCAGCAGCAGGGCGGCCACGTTGGGGAGAACCATGCAGGCGTTGATCAGATCCGTGCACTCCCACACGAAGGTGAGGGGGAGTACGGCCCCGATATAGATCATGACGATGTAGGCTACCTTGTAGAGGAAGATCCCCCTGCTCCCGGCCAGATATTCCACGGCGCATTCTCCCAGATAGGACCAGCCGATCAGGGTGGTGATGGCAAAAGCCACCAGACACAGGGACAGAAAGGTATTTCCTCCGGGCAGATACGAGAAGGCCGCATCGGCAAGTCCGGCCTCGCTGATTCCGGAAACGGAGTCGGGATGCAGGATCATGTTGGTGACGATCACAAGGCCGCTTAAGAGACACATGACCACGGTATCCCAGAATACGGCGGTCATGGACACATAGGCCTG
>CAJUIO010000153.1 GCA_910586025.1 uncultured Lachnospiraceae bacterium | reverse complement strand
ATAATATGCTCAATAAAATGCCTGTTATCGGCCTGATGGCTGATAACGGGCATTTTTTGTCATGAATTGCATGATATCTGAAAGTTACTGTTCACTCGCAGCCGTCAGTCCGCTTTGCGAACACTTGCGAAGCAATCGCTTTCAAAGTCCGGCTTGCAACAGTGACATATCACCACAGGCACGCTCTCGCTACATGTCGCTCGCAGCGGTGCGTAAGGCGCTAAAACACAGCGCCTAAACACCGGCGGCTCCAAAGTGCCTTGCTTGTGATTTGTCACTGCTGCAAGTCTTTGATTCCGAAGCAAGCAGCTTCGCAAGTGTTCGCAAAGCGGACTGACGGCTGCGAGTGAACAGTAACATCTGAAACAGCCAATTGCCTCTGTTGTCCGGCGGACGCTGTACATTTTCCCGAACTTATGGTAAACTTGGTATATTGAGAAAAGGAAGGAGACAGAATGATTCTATGAATTTGACAACAATTTGGCTGATTGTATTTGTTGCCTGTATCGCCATTGAGATCATTACCATGGGTCTTACCACGATCTGGTTTGCAGGCGGATCCCTTGCAGCGGCCATTGTCTCGGCAATCGGGGCGCCCCTGTGGCTGCAGCTTGTATTGTTTTTCGGGGTATCGCTCCTGCTTCTTTATCTGACAAGACCTGTGGCCGTGAAGTATTTCAATAAGGACAGGGTCAAGACAAATGCGGAGAGTCTGGTGGGCCAGCAGGCCATTGTGATCAGCGAGATAGACAATCTGCAGGGAATCGGACAGGTAACGGTAAACGGCCAGGAATGGAGCGCCCGCAATGTCAGGGGAGATGAAAGGCTCTCCGTGGGAAGCGTGGTCTTCATTCGAGCGATCAGCGGAGTCAAGCTGATGGTGGAAGAAAAGAAAACGGATGTTTAAAGGAGGAAGGTAATTATGGTTGTTTTAGTGATTGTATTGTTGGTGATTCTGATTCTTCTGCTTGCCACAAGCGTGAAGATCGTGCCCCAGGCCTACGCCTACGTGGTGGAGAGACTTGGAGCTTACCAGGGAACCTGGTCCGTGGGACTTCATATAAAGGTTCCTGTAATTGACAAGGTTGCGAAGAAGATTAATCTGAAGGAGCAGGTAGTGGATTTCGCTCCCCAGCCCGTGATTACAAAGGATAACGTGACCATGCGTATTGACACGGTGGTATTTTTCCAGATCACGGATCCCAAGCTGTTTGCCTACGGCGTGGAAAATCCGATCATGGCGATTGAGAATCTGACGGCAACCACGCTGCGTAACATTATCGGTGATCTGGAGCTTGACCAGACACTCACTTCCAGAGAGACTATCAACACGAAGATGAGAGCGTCCCTGGACGATGCCACGGATCCCTGGGGAATCAAGGTAAACCGTGTGGAGCTCAAGAACATTATTCCTCCCGCCGAGATTCAGAACGCCATGGAGAGACAGATGAAGGCGGAGCGTGAGAGAAGAGAGGCAGTTACCAGAGCGGAGGGTGAAAAGAAGGCAAGCGTGACGGTTGCGGAAGGTAAGAAGGCTGCGGCGATTCTGGAAGCGGAGGCGGAGAAGCAGTCCGCAATCCTCCGTGCGGAGGCGCAGAAGGAAAAGATGATCCGGGAGGCGGAAGGTGAGGCTGCCGCGATCCTTAAGGTGCAGCAGGCTACTGCGGACGGTATCCGGATGATCCGGGAAGCGGGAGCGGATGAGTCCGTGCTGCGGATCAAGAGTCTGGAGGCGTTTGAGAAGGCGGCGGACGGAAAGGCAACCAAGATCATCATTCCCTCCGAGATTCAGGGGGTAGCGGGACTTGCGGCTTCCCTGAAGGGAATTCTTGGCGATAAATAAAACAGCCGGACGAGTGAGACCGCGGCGGGAGGAATGAGATGGACTTAAAGGGAAGAAGCTTTTTGAAGCTGCTTGATTACACACCGGAGGAAATTCTTTATCTGGTTGATCTGGCGGCACAGCTGAAGGAAAAGAAAAAAAAGGGAATCCTGACGCAGGATATGCACAGAGGGAAAAACGTGGCCCTGATTTTTGAGAAGACGAGTACCAGGACACGGTGTTCCTTTGAGGTTGCGGCTCATGATCTGGGAGTGGGAACCACTTATCTGGATCCGTCAAGCTCTCAGATCGGAAAGAAGGAGAGCATAGCGGACACGGCAAGAGTCCTTGGCAGTATGTATGAGGGAATCGAGTACCGAGGATTTGAGCAGGAGATCGTGGAGGAATTGGCGAAATATGCAGGGGTTCCCGTCTGGAACGGTCTCACCAATGAATTTCATCCTACGCAGATGCTGGCGGATCTGCTGACCGTCAGGGAGGTGCTTGGCAGGATAAAGGGGGTAAGGCTGACCTATATGGGGGATGCCAGATATAACATGGCCAATTCCCTGATGGTGACCTGCGCAAAGCTCGGAATGCATTTTACCGCCTGCACCACGCGGAAATATTTTCCGGACGGGGCGCTGGTGGAGCAGTGCCGGGAGATTGCATCTTCCACAGGAGCCTCCATCACCCTCACGGAGGATGTGGAAACGGGAACAAAGGGGGCGGATGTCATTTATACCGATGTGTGGGTTTCCATGGGAGAGCCGGACGAGGTATGGGAAGAGAGGATCCGGGAGCTGTCCCCCTATCAGGTTAACCGAAGGGTAATGGAAAATGCCGGACCGCAGGCGGTTTTCATGCACTGTCTCCCCGCTTTCCATGATTCCAAGACCAGGATCGGCAGGCAGATGGGAGAAAAATTCGGGATTTCCGAGATGGAGGTCACGGACGAGGTCTTTGAATCTGACAGATCCGTGGTATTCCAGGAGGCCGAAAACAGGATGCATACCATCAAAGCGGTCATGGCCGCAACATTGTAAAACCGGGAGCTCTATTTATGTCAACATCGAGGAAAACAGAGGTATTACAGCTCCTTCGGGGCAGCGAGGATTCGCTTTCCGGACAGCAGATCTGCCAGGTGCTTGGAATTTCCAGAACTGCGGTCTGGAAGGTGATGAATCAGCTGAAGGAAGAGGGCTATGAGATCGAAGCGGTTCAGAATAAGGGATATCGTCTCCTTGCGGCTCCGGACGTGGTGACCGTAAGCGAGCTGGAAAGCCGGCGCAGGACAAGGGTCATGGGCCGGCAGCTGCTTTATCTGGATGTGGTAGATTCCACTAATATTGAGGCAAAGCGGCAGGCGGAGGCCGGAGCGCCCCACGGCCTTTTGGTGGTTGCCGGGAGGCAGGAACAGGGAAAAGGAAGACGTGGCAGAGGATGGGAATCCCCGGAGGGAGTAAACATTTTCATGACACTTGTCCTGAGGCCGGCTTTTGCGCCGGATAAGGCCTCCATGATCACCCTTGTGATGGCTCTTGCCACGGCCAGGGCTATCTGTGATGTGTCAGGATTGCAGGCCGGGATCAAGTGGCCCAATGACATTGTGGTGAACAGGAAGAAGGTTGTGGGAATTCTCACGGAGATGACACTGGAAATGGAGGATATCCAGTATCTGGTGTGCGGGGTCGGAATCAACGTGAATCAGGTGGCCTTTCCGGAGAAAATCGCACAGACCGCAACCTCCCTTTTTGTGGAGGGCGGCAGGAAGCTGAACAGGGCGGGGCTGATCGAGAGAGTCATGGAGCGCTTTGAGGAGTATTATGATATTTTCTGCAGGACACAGAGCATGGCGGATCTGATGAAGGAATACAATGACCTTCTGGTGAATGTTAACGCCAGGGTCCGGGTGCTGGATCCCGGCGGAGAATACGACGGAGTCTCCCATGGGATCAATGAGCTCGGGGAGCTGATCGTGGAGAGAGACGATGGAACCAGGGAAAACGTTTATGCCGGAGAGGTGTCTGTGAGGGGAATTTATGGCTATGTATGAGGAAGGCAGAACCGTGCTGTGCGGGGCAAACGCCTATGAAAAAAAGTATTATTTTAACCATGCCTTTGACAGTGTTCCGGATTCTGTCAAGGACGAGCTGCATGTGATCTGCGTGTTGTTCACGGAGGAGGTGGGCGGGATCTTTACCATAGAATTCGAGAAGGACGGCGGCATTTCCATGCGCACAGAGTATGCGGAGGATGACTTTCTGTATGATGAGGTTTCAAGCGGACTCCTTGTTGGCGAGATCCGAAGAAAGCGCAGGGAGATGTTCGAGACCTTAAGCCTGTATTACAGGATTTTTGTCCTGCATGAAAAGGCCGGAGATCTTTTGGACGAGGAGGCCTGACGGACATGCGGCTTAAAATAGGAAATGTGGAACTGGAAAACAATCTGATACTGGCACCCATGGCAGGCGTAACAGACCTGCCTTTTCGTTTGTTATGTAAAGAGCAGGGGGCGGGTCTTGTCTGTATGGAAATGGTCAGCGCCAAGGCCATCTATTACGGAAACAGAAACACGCAGGAGCTTTTGACCATTCATCCCGGCGAGGGGCCTGTCTCGCTGCAGCTTTTCGGCTCCGATCCCGTGATTATCAGTGAGATGGCGAAACGGATCGAGGAGAGACCCTTTTCTATCCTGGATCTGAATATGGGCTGTCCGGTTCCCAAGGTGGTGAATAACGGAGAGGGATCCGCCCTTATGAAAAACCCGAAGCTGGTGGAGGAGATTATTACCAGAACCGTCAAGGCCATTCGAAAGCCGGTGACGGTGAAGATCCGCAAGGGCTTTGACGAGAGCTCTGCCAATGCCGTGGAGATTGCCCAAATTGCGCAGAGCTGCGGCGCTGCGGCCGTTGCGGTGCACGGGCGCACCAGGGAGCAGTATTATTCCGGAAGGGCGGATTATGAGATTATCGCCAGGGTTAAGCAGGCGCTTAGCATCCCGGTGATCGGGAACGGCGACGTGACGGACGGCCCTTCGGCCCAAAGGCTCCTTGAGCAGACGGGGTGCGACGGCGTGATGATCGGGCGTGGTGTCCGGGGAAATCCCTGGATTTTCCGGGAGATATCCCATTATCTGGAAACGGGGGAGATGCCTGCGGCTCCCTCTGCGGAGGAAATATGCCGGATGATTCTGCGTCACGCCGAAATGGAGCTTGATTATAAGGGAGAGTATACGGCTGTCCGGGAGATGCGCAAGCATATCGCATGGTACACGGCGGGACTTCCGCATTCGGCGGCGCTTCGTAGGAGCGTCAATGAGATTGAAAGCTTTTCCCAGTTGCAGGAGGCTGTGGGGAAGATTTTCGGGCAGGAAGCGCGAGAGAGTGTGGGGGACGCAGACGGTTCCCTGTCATAAGAGAGACGGAAACTGCATATGCTTAGCTATGGATCAGCATGTGAAAAATATTTTTTATCTGGGTATGACAGAGGAAGACGAAAGATATGTGAGAAGAAAGCGCAGAGAGCCGATTCCCGTTTACAGGAATGAGCAAGGCTGCGCTTTCCTGAAGGCTCCCGGGGGCGGAGGGAAGACCAGAAGCGAGGCGGGAGCGGTGAGGCTTTACTTTGCGCTTCTTCCCCTGGGAATACAGGAGGAAATGAAGAGGAAGCGCCTCAAAAAGAGGTGGATGTGCAAAATTTCCGATGCCCTGCAGTTTGCGGAGGAGTGTCTGGGAATCCGGGGAGAGGACGTGGTTTTTTCCCACAGGCTCTGCAGACTGTTTGATAGACAGCAGGCTCTTCCCTGGGAGCTTTATGCGGTACGGCTTCGGACATGCAGGCAGGAGGAGGCCTTCCGGTGTGTGAATCTCTCCATTCCCGAGGAGTGCGGGGAGGAAAGGCTGGAAGAGACTGTGCGGCTTCTTATGCCCTACCTTCCCAGAATCAATTCCGTGGTCATGGTGGGCGGGGAGACGGAAAGCGCATGGAGGATTGAAGATTATCTGTATGACGAATACGGGATCGTTACCTCCTACGCAAGGCGTCCGCAGCAAAACGCTCCCTGGCTGGATTTGAGCGGAGGGGAAGCGGGATGCTTTGGCCCCGTGGCTTTCGGGAGCGAAATCTGTCATATAAATGATGCGGAAGTGCTGAATTTTCTTGACACTTCGGTAAAAAGTGGTTATAATACCAAAGTTAATTAGGACTTTTTTTATCACAGAGATTTAAGAGGATGGAAGGCGATCAGCAATGGAAGAGAAGAAAAACATACTTACCTATGA
>CAJUIO010000152.1 GCA_910586025.1 uncultured Lachnospiraceae bacterium | reverse complement strand
CCGGGAACCACGGCGGCGCTGGCGCTTTTGAACGATCAGGTAAAAAAGGGCGGCGTTATGGCTTCCTCCTATGTGGGAGGATTGAGCGGCGCTTTCATTCCTGTTAGCGAGGATCAGGGGATGATCGCGGCGGTGGAGGCCGGTGCCCTCACCCTGGAAAAGCTGGAAGCCATGACATGCGTCTGTTCCGTGGGACTTGACATGATCGCTGTCCCGGGGGACACAAAGGCATCCACCCTGTCGGGAATCATAGCGGACGAGATGGCTATCGGCATGGTGAATCAGAAGACTACGGCTGTGAGAATTATTCCCGTGGAGGGAAAGGGCGTGGGGGAGACGGTAGAGTTCGGGGGTCTTTTGGGATACGCGCCCATCATGCCGGTAAATTCCTTTTCCTGCGAGGCGTTTGTGAACAGGGGCGGAAGGATTCCGGCTCCGATTCACAGCTTCAAAAACTGATGCGAAACAAAATTCAGTACATTTCTAAAGAAAAATTTAAGACTAATTTTCATTGTGTCAGGTTACGTACTGTGCTATAGTTTGTATGAAGTTAAATACAAACCACAATATTATGAGGTAATATGAATGAAAAGTTATAAAAACAAACTATTGGCAGGTCTGCTTGCGGGCGCTGTGGCTCTGTCACTTGCGGGCTGCGGCAAAGGCGGGGGAAAGGAAAGCCAGCCGAGAAAAGAGTTCTATTATGTGCCGGAGTATCAGAAGCTGGAGCTGGGAGTGGATTATATCGGCAATACCGTGGCGGCAGGGGGAAGCCTCATCATGTACGGTTCCTCCTGGGACGAGAATACGGGAGAGAGCACAAACGGATTGTTCCAGGTTGATCTTGCCAGCGGCGAGAGTAAACAGCTTCCCGTTGAAATTGACGAGAATTCTTCCATACAGTACATGGATGCGGACGCAGACGGAAATCTGATCATGGTGGTTTCACGCTATGTGCAGATTGGGACGGACAATGACAGCGCACAGCCCGGAGAGGATGCGGATTCAGATGCAGATGCTCAGGACGGAACGGAAGGAACCGCTCCGGAGGAAGATTCTGCCGGCGAGGACTCTCCCAAGGAGGGTGAGGAAGACGCACAGGATGATGAGGAGAGCGGGGAAGACGGTTCAGAGACTGCCGTAGTCACGGAGAGGGTGGTATCCTCCGGAACAGTCGCCATATCGTCCACCTCTTCTTCTGCCACTTTTGTAGCATCCGAAGATTCTTCGGGAGAAGAGATGCCGCAGTTTGAGAGCTATCTGGAGCTGTGGAGAGTCCTGGCGGAAAGCGGGGAGGTGAGTTCTGTCATCGACCTTAAGCCTGTGTTCGACGATCCGGACAATGCATATATTCAGCAGATGGCTCTGGACGGTGAGGGAAATATTTATTTCAGCGACGGGAGCAGCACAATCTATCTGCTTGATTCCCAGGGGAACAAGCTGGGAACCATTGCCGTGGAGAACTGGGTTGACAGCCTTTTTGCAAGCAAGGAAGGCCAGGTGTACATGAAAACCTGGGGAAGTGAAGGCGATGAGATCCATCCGGTGGATTTCAAGGCAAAGAAGCTGGGGGATACGGTAAAGGGTGAAAACCTTATGAACGACAGCAGGTCCTACAACGCAAGCTATCACATGGGACTGGAAAAGGGCGTTCTGGTGAGCACGGACAGTGTTGTATATACATATGATTTTACCAATGACAGCAGGGAGGATCTCTTTGAATGGCTGGATGCGGATATCAACAGCGATGATGTCAGGGAGATGGGACAGCTTGCGGACGGCAGAATCTGGGCCGTGCTGCGGGATTACTCCTCTGATGACCCCGAGTATTCTCTGGTCTATCTGACCAAGACACCGGCTGACCAGGTTGCGGAGAAGGAAGAAATCCTGTATGCGACCATGTGGCTGGATCAGAGAGTGCGGCGCAACATCATCAACTTTAATAAGACTAACAGCAATTACAGGATCAAGGTGAAGGAGTATATGTCCGATGATTATAACTCGGGCCTTACTCAGTTCAACAATGATATCACCAGCGGGAACGGACCGGACATTATTGATATTTCCAATATTGATTTTAAGCAGTATGCCAGCAAGGGAGTGCTGGAGGATCTGTTCCCCTATATGGAAAAGGATGGAATGAATAAGTCCGATTATCTGGAAAATGTCCTGAAGGCTTACGAGGTGGACGGAAAGCTCTACGGAATCATTTCGCAGTTTTATGTCACAACCACTGTGGCAAAGACCTCAAAGGTGGGAGATACGACGGGATGGACTCTGAGCGAAATGCTTGATTTTGCAGAAAGCGGAAATCCGGAGAATATTTTCCAGTACGGAAGCAGGATGAGTATTTTCTATTATTGTATTTATAATAATATTGACGAATTTATCGACTGGGAAAAGTCAACGTGCAGCTTTGACAGTCAGGATTTTGTCCGTGTCCTGGAATTTGCAAACAAGTTTCCGGAGGAGCCTGATTATAATAACACAGAAGACGAGGGAACCTCGGCAAAGCTTCGCTCCGATAAGCTCCTGCTGATGCAGACCAGCCTGAGCTCCGTGCAGGAGTATCAGATGATGAACGGCCTTTTCGGCGAAGACGTGACTTATATCGGCTATCCCAACAGTGAAAGAAAAGGAAACCTGATCCAGGCCACGGGAGGGAGCGCCGCCATCAATGCCAAATCCAAGCATAAGGATGGGGCGTGGGAATTCGTAAAGACCATCATTTCCGATGAATATCAGGACAGCCTTGTGAGTGAACACGGCTCCTGGGGATTCCCGGTGAAAAAATCTTCTCTTGAAAAGCAGTTTGAGCTGGATTCGACTCCGGAGTATTATGAGGATGAAAACGGCAAGCAGGTGGAGCAGATGAAAACCAGCTGGGGATATGATGATTTCAACATTGATATCTATGCCGCAAAGCCTGAGGAGGTCGAGGCGGTCAGGCAGATCATCGCTTCCGCGGAGAGAACCTCGGGTTCGGTAAATGAGGAGCTTGTCAATATCATTACAGAGGAAACCGCACCCTTCTTCAAGGGACAGAAAACTGCCGGTGAGACTGCGGAGATTATTCAGAACCGGATCTCCATTTATGTGAAGGAAAACAGTTAAGGGACAGGAGAGATTGATGAGAAGAATAAAAGCATGGAGACTTACAGGGTTATTTGCGGCGGCGGTTATGACCGCCGCTGCCCTGTGCGGGTGCTCAGGTCAGGAAAAGAAGGCCGTGCAGGAGGAGAAGCAGTCCGGTGACGAGCAGATTTATGTGGGGGAATATCATTCCCTTACTGCCGAAGAGGGAAACTACATCTCGGATGCGGTTCTTGGCAGGGAGGGAAACGTCTATTATCTGGAGGGTAACGAGCTGGGGGTTAAGCTGTTTAACCTGAATGTTGAGAACATGGAGAGCAGGCAGATACCGATAGATCTGCCGGAGAATACGATTCCAGAGGGTCTGGGCATTGACGGAGAGGGAAATCTGCTGATCGGACTCAGGGCTTATAAGGATCTGACGGCGGCGGAGCCTGTGCTTGAGAGCGTGATATTAAAGAAACTGACTTCGGACGGGGAGGAGCTTTTATCGGTGGACACGGGTGAGATTTTTCTGGGGAATCCCGATTTTTATTTTGCGAATCTGCTCTGCGACCTGGAAGGAAATTTTTATGTCTGTAACGGAACGGACATCTTTGTGCTGGATCCGCAGGGAGCGCTCCGGGGAAAGATCTCCACAGGACATTTTATGAATAATCTGTTCCTCATGAAAAATGGCAGGGTGGGAACGGCTTATTATGGAGACCGTGATTTCGAGGTCATGGAGATCAGCGGGGACTACCGGGAGCTTGTGCCGTTAAAAACTCAGGTTCCGCTTGCCTACGGGACTTATCAGGGAAGTCCGGATTCGGATCTTCTGTATACAGTGGAGGGCGTTCTTTATTCCCTGAATCTGTCGGACGAACAGCCCACCCAGCTTCTTAAATGGACGGATATGGATGTAAATTCGGCTTTTCTGGATTCCTTTGAGCTGCTTGAGGACGGCAGGGTGGCGGCCCTTACCAATGATTTCACTACGGGAGAGAGTGGAAGAGAGGTTGTGTTGCTCACGAAAAAGAACCGCAGCGAGGTGCCGGAAAAAGAGATTCTGACCTACGGAGCTTACTATCTGTCTTTCTATGCGGAGAGAGATATTACGGCCTTTAACAGGCAGAGTGATAAATACAGAATTGAAGTGAAGGAGTACGGAGATACGGCGGATGACATTTCGGCAAGGATAGATCTGTTTGGCGCAGACCTGACAAACGGAAATATACCGGATATGATTGATCTGACTTATTGTCCGCTGACGTTGGAAAAACTGATTTCTCTGGGCGTTCTGGAGGATTTGAATCCTTATCTGGATGAGGACACCATCATAAAGAGAGAGGACTATGTGGAGAGTGTTCTGAAGGCATATGAGAGAGAAGGAAAGCTTTATGCCATGATGCCTTACTACGGAGTGGACGCAATCATAGGAAAGATTTCCGATGTGGGAGAGGAAAAGAGCTGGACGCTGGAAGACATGATGGCCCTTTCGGATGCGAAGGGGACAGGCACGCAGCTTCTGCCGGGAGCTGACAGAAGTCAGATTCTGTATCTGATGTGTACCATGAACCAGGGACTGTTCGTGGATAAGGAAAACACGAAATGCGATTTTACAGGGGAAGAATTCAAAAGGATCCTGGAATTCGTGAAGCGGTTTCCCGCACAGGCAGAGTATGACCCGTCTCTGGAAAAGCTGCGCAGCGGCGAGATCCTGCTTTACAATGATACGGTCACTGCGGCTTCGCAGTACCAGCTGTACGAATTTATATTCGGCGGTCCGGTGAACCTGATCGGATATCCCACCTTTGGAGAGAGCGGCCTTACGCTGTCTTCTAACGGAACCACGGTGGGCATGAGCGCATCCTCGGAAAACAAGGAGGGTGTGTGGGAGTTTATCCGTTTTAATGTGTCAAAGGACAGACAGGAAAACGTGGGTTCTCCTAACGGAGGCTTTCCCATCCTGCGTTCGGCTCTCTTGAAACAGCTTGAGAATGATAGAAAGCCGGTGTATGGGAAGGATGAAAACGGAGCGGAGAAGGAAGTTGCAAAGAGTACCTGGTCCATGAACCTGGGAAGCGATGATTTTACGGTGGAGGTCTATGCCTCCTCACAGGAGCAGACAGACCGGGTGCTTGAGATGATTGAGTCGGCCCAGTCAGGAGAGCGTATGGATCAGGAGATCCTGAGCATTATTTTGGAGGAGACATCCGGTTATTTTGAGGATCAGAAGAGCCTTGAGAGCGTGATAGACGTGATTCAGAACCGCGTACAGCTTTACCTGAATGAAACGAGTTAAATATGATAGGAAAGATGAAGAATATCTTACACTCTGACAAAATCAGAGAGAAAAAGAGGGACAGGAAAAGGGACAAGAGGACGGCAAGGGGGATCAGGATATCCTGGGGATATCTTTTTCCCAGCCTTGCAGGCGTACTCCTGTTTTTTGTACTGCCTTTTCTGGTGGTTATCTACTATTCTATGGTAGATAATCCCATCAGTAAACAGTTCGTGTTCTTTGACAACTTTGTTAAGGTGTTTCAGAATGCGGCGTTTCAGCAGGCGGCCTCAAATACCATGAAATTTTCCGTGGTGGCTGTGCCGCTTGCGGTGGTGCTCTCCCTTGCGCTTGCCATGATGCTTGAGAGCGAGATTCCCTTGAAGAGCCAGTTCAGGACTTTTTTCTTAAGTCCCATGATGGTGCCCGTGGCATCCATTATATTGATCTGGCAGGTTTTGTTTCACTTTAACGGGATTGTAAATGATTTTACCGCCATCTTCGGAGCGGACAAGGTGGACTGGATCAAGTCCTCCAAGGCCCAGGTGGTAATTGTCATTCTGTTTTTGTGGAAGAATCTGGGCTACAATATGATTCTGTTCATGGCGGCCCTTTCCAGCATCCCCAAGGATATTCTGGAGGTGGCGGTGCTCGAGAGCGCAACGCCCTTTCAGATTTTCTGGCATATTAAGCTGAGATATCTGTCCTCCACCATCCTTTTTGTGACAATTATGTCCCTGATAAATTCTTTTAAGGTTTTCAGGGAAATCTATCT
>CAJUIO010000151.1:3224-6139 GCA_910586025.1 uncultured Lachnospiraceae bacterium | reverse complement strand
GTTATTTACAAATGAAAAAAAATGTTGTATATTAAATCTGCAAGTCGCAAAGGAGCGGTAGGAAGGCCTCTTTGCGGCTTTTTCTATGCATAATGCTATGCGCAATTGCACTATGAACACAAGCGGGGAAGGAGAAAAGGTATGTTTGATGCAAGGCTGACAGTTCCAAGGGCGCCGCTTTACCGTCCGGAATTTGAACACGACAACTGTGGTATCGGAGCCTGTGTGAATATTAAAGGAAAAAAGAGCCGCCAGACCGTGGAGAACGCTCTGCGGATTGTGGAGAATCTGGAGCACAGGGCAGGGAAGGATGCGCAGGGCCAGACGGGAGACGGCGTGGGAATTCTGACCCAGATTCCGCACAAATTCTTTCAGAAGGTGTCGAAAAGTCTGGGAATCGAGCTTGGGCGGGAGAGAGAGTACGGCGTTGGCATGTTTTTCTTTCCTCAGGATGAGCTACGCAAAAACCAGGCAAAGAAGATGTTCGAGATCATTGTGGAGAAGGAAGGTCTTTCCTTTCTGGGATGGCGCAAGGTGCCGACCCATCCGGAGGTTCTCGGGCAGAAGGCGGTGGAGTGCATGCCTCATATTCTGCAGGCCTTTGTAAAGAAACCGGCAGGAGTGAAAAAGGGACTTGATTTTGACCGGATGCTCTATATTGTGAGAAGAGTCTTTGAACAGTCCTCGGATAACACCTATGTGGTTTCCTTATCCAGCCGGACAATTGTATATAAGGGCATGTTTCTGGTGGGACAGCTGCGGACCTTTTTCGGGGATCTGCAGGATAAAGATTTCGAGTCCGCCATTGCCATGGTTCACTCCCGTTTCTCCACCAACACCAATCCCAGCTGGGAGAGGGCTCATCCCAACCGTTTTATCGTGCACAACGGGGAGATCAACACCATCCAGGGAAATGCGGACAAGATGCTGGCGAGAGAGGAAAATATGGAATCCGAGCATCTTCACGGTGTGCTCCACAAGGTGCTGCCCGTGGTAAACACCTCGGGCTCGGACTCGGCCATGCTGGATAACACCCTGGAATTTCTTGTCATGAGCGGTATGGATCTGCCCCATGCGGTGATGATCACCATTCCCGAGCCCTGGGCGAATAACAGGACCATGTCACGGCACAAAAAGGATTTCTACCAGTATTATGCCACCATGATGGAACCCTGGGACGGCCCGGCCTCCATCCTTTTCTGCGACGGAGACGTGATGGGTGCCGTCCTTGACCGGAACGGCCTTAGGCCTTCCCGCTACATGATTACGGACGATGATCAGCTGATCCTCTCATCGGAGGTGGGAGTCCTGCCCATCGATCCTTCCAGGATCCTGGTGAAGGAGCGTCTGCGTCCGGGAAAGATGCTGCTGGTGGATCTGGTGCAGGGCAAGGTGATTGATGACGATGAGCTGAAGGAGGATTATGCCTCCAGGCAGCCCTACGGGGAGTGGCTTGACAGCAATCTGGTCCATCTGAAAGACCTTAAGATTCCCAATGAGCGGGTGCCGGAGTTCTCCTGTGAGGAACGCCAGCGCATGCAGAAGGCCTTCGGCTATTCCTATGAGGAGTTAAAGGCCAGCATCCTCCCCATGGCAAAAAGCGGAGGGGAAGCCATTGCGGCAATGGGGGTTGACACGCCCCTTCCGGTTCTCTCCACCACCCATCATCCGCTGTTTCACTATTTCAAGCAGAAGTTTGCCCAGGTGACCAACCCGCCGATCGACGCCATCCGCGAGGAGGTGGTGACGTCCACCACGGTCTATATCGGGACGGACGGCAACATTCTGGAGGAGACGCCCAGAAACTGCAATGTCCTGCAGGTTCATAATCCGATTCTGACCAATACGGATCTGATGAAAATCAAGAGTATGAAGGCGGAGGGATTCAAGGTGGAGGTGATACCCATCACCTATTACAAGAACACCCGCTTAGAGCGCGCCATTGACCGGCTGTTTGTGGAGGTGGACCGGGCCTACCGGGACGGTGTGAATATCATGGTGCTCTCCGACCGGGGCGTGGACGAAAATCATGTGGCGATTCCCTCCCTGCTTGCGGTATCGGCCTTAAACCGCCATCTGGTGGTGACGAAGAAGAAAACAAGCGTGGCGCTTATCGTGGAGTCCGGAGAGCCCAGGGAGGTGCATCACTTCGCCACCCTTCTCGGCTATGGCGCCTGCGCCATCAATCCCTATCTGGCCCAGGAATCCATCAAGGAGCTGATCGACGGCCATATGCTGGATAAGGATTATTATGCGGCGGTGGAGGATTACAACAATGCCGTTCTTCACGGAATCGTTAAGATCGCCTCCAAGATGGGAATCAGCACCATCCAGTCCTACGAGGGCTCCCAGATTTTTGAGGCCATCGGTATTGACAGCGAAGTGATCAACAAGTATTTTCCCCATACGGTGTGCAGAGTGGGAGGAATTACCATAGAGGATATCGAGAGGGAGGTCGACGCTCTGCATTCCCAGGCTTTTGACCCGCTTGGTCTGGCCAATGATCTGACCTTAGACAGCCTGGGACATCACAAGATGAGAAGCGGAGCGGACGAACACCTCTATAATCCGGCGACCATTCATCTTCTCCAGGAGTCCACCAGGCGTGGAGACTATGAGATGTTTAAAGAATATACCGCACTGGTCAATGATGAGAATTCCGTCAAGAATCTGCGGGGGCTGATGGACTTCAACTTTCCGGAAAAGGGCGTCCCTCTGGACGAGGTGGAGGGCGTGGATTCCATTGTCAGACGCTTTAAGACGGGAGCCATGAGCTACGGCTCCATCTCCAAGGAGGCTCACGAGACATTGGCGATTGCCATGAACCGGCTTCATGGGCGCTCCAATTCCGGAGAGGGCGGCGAGGAGACGGAAAGGCTTTTTCCGTCCGGGGAAGGCCCCAACAAGTGCTCGGC
>CAJUIO010000151.1:0-3124 GCA_910586025.1 uncultured Lachnospiraceae bacterium | reverse complement strand
ATCAGCGTGAAGCTTGTCTCCGAGGCAGGCGTTGGAACCGTGGCGGCAGGGGTTGCAAAGGCGGGAGCCCAGGTGATTCTCGTCTCGGGCTATGACGGCGGAACGGGGGCCGCACCAAGGAGTTCCATCCACAATGCCGGGCTTCCCTGGGAGCTGGGACTTGCGGAGACCCACCAGACTCTGATTATGAACGGCCTGCGCGACAAGGTGCGCATCGAGACGGACGGCAAGCTGATGAGCGGGCGGGATGTTGCCATTGCGGCCATCCTGGGAGCGGAGGAATTCGGCTTTGCAACGGCCCCCCTTGTGACCATGGGCTGTGTGATGATGCGCGTCTGCAATCTGGATACCTGCCCCGTGGGTGTGGCCACCCAGAATCCGGAGCTTCGCAAAAATTTCAGGGGCAGGCCGGAATATGTCATGAATTTTATGAAATTTATCGCCCAGGAGCTTCGGGAATATATGGCCAGGCTCGGCGTGCACAGTGTGGATGAGCTGGTGGGCCGAACGGAGCTTCTCAGGGTGAAGGAGAACCTCTCCAGAAGGCAGAAGCAGATCGACCTGAGCCTGATTCTGAAGAATCCCTATGCGGGCGGAAAGGAAGGCGTTATCTTTGATCCCGGGAAGGTCTATGATTTCAGGCTGGAAAACACGATGGATGAGCGGGTGCTTTTAAAGCAGCTGAACAAGGCCATCGACGGCGGCTTAAAACGCAGTATGGAGGTTGAGGTCAAAAATACGGACCGGGCCTTCGGAACCATTTTGGGCTCCGAAATCACAAGGCGCCTGGGGGATTCGGTGCAGGAGGATACCTTCCGCATTCTGTGTAAGGGAGCCGGCGGACAGAGCTTCGGAGCTTTTATCCCGTCAGGCCTTACGCTGGAGCTGGAGGGGGACAGCAACGATTATTTCGGAAAAGGGCTCTCCGGCGGAAAGCTCATCGTCTATCCTCCCAGGGAAAGCCGGTTTGCGGCGGACGAAAATATTATTATCGGCAATGTGGCCCTGTACGGCGCAACCAGCGGCAAGGCGTTTCTATGCGGAGTGGCGGGAGAACGCTTCTGCGTGAGAAATTCCGGCGCAAGGGCCGTGGTGGAGGGCGTGGGAGACCACGGCTGCGAGTATATGACAGGAGGCCGGGTGGTAATTCTTGGCTCTACCGGAAAGAATTTTGCGGCGGGCATGAGCGGAGGGATCGCCTATGTGCTGGACGAAAACAATGATCTTTATATCCGGCTCAACAAGGAGATGGTATCTTCCTATGAAGTGAGCTCCAAATATGACGTGATCGAGCTCAAGGAGCTGATCCGGGAGCATGTGGCCCTTACAGGTTCCCAAAAGGGAAAGCGGATCCTGGATCACTTTAAGGAATATCTGCCCAAATTTAAGAAAATCATCCCGCATGACTACGAGAAAATGCTGACGGCCATCGTGCAGATGGAGGAAAAGGGACTGAGCGCACAGCAGGCGCAGATCGAAGCCTTCTATGCGGTTAAGGGCAACAGATAGAGGAAAGGGGATGATTGATAATGGGAAAACCAACCGGATTTATGGATTATAAAAGAGAAGTCTCCCGTGATGCGGAGCCGAAGGAGCGGATCAAAAATTTCAGGGAGTTCCACGAGCATCTTCCTCTGGAGAGGCAGCGGCTCCAGGGGGCCCGCTGTATGGAGTGCGGCGTTCCCTTCTGCCAGTCGGGAATGAATCTTTGCGGTATGACCAGCGGCTGTCCGCTCCACAATCTGGTGCCCGAGTGGAACGATCTGGTTTACACCGGGAACTGGGAGCAGGCTTACAGCAGGCTCACAAAGACCAACAGCTTTCCGGAGTTTACTTCCAGGGTCTGCCCCGCCCTGTGCGAGGCGGCCTGCACCTGTAATCTGGTGGGGGAGCCGGTGGCCACGAAGGAAAACGAGTATGCCATCATTGAGTATGCCTATGAGAAGGGTTATGCGGATCCCAGGCCCCCAAAGGTGCGCACAGGGAAAAAGGTGGCCGTGGTGGGAAGCGGCCCTTCGGGCCTTGCCGCTGCGGATCAGCTCAACAAGCGCGGCCACAGCGTGACCGTCTTTGAGCGCTCGGACCGAATCGGAGGTCTTCTGATGTACGGGATCCCGAATATGAAGCTGGAGAAGCCTGTCGTGGAGCGCAAGGTAAGGGTGATGGAAGCGGAGGGAGTACGTTTCGTAACCAATGCGGATGTGGGAAAGGAGATCAAGGCGGAAAAGCTGCTTTCGGAGTTTGACCGCGTGATCCTTGCCTGCGGCTCGTCCAATCCCCGGGATATCAACGCTCCGGGAAGGGATGCGAAGGGGATTTACTTTGCGGTGGATTTTCTGAAAGCAAACACTAAGAGCCTTCTGGACTCGGATTTCGCGGATAAGAAGTTTGTGGATACAAAGGGCAAAAACGTGGTGATCATCGGAGGCGGCGATACGGGAAACGACTGCGTGGGAACCAGCATCCGCCACGGCTGCAAATCCGTGACCCAGATCGAGATGATGCCAAAGGCTCCCGATACCCGGGCCGAGAACAATCCCTGGCCCGAGTGGCCCAAAATCTGCAAGACGGATTACGGCCAGGAGGAGGCCATCGCCCTGTTCGGGCATGATCCCAGGATCTATGAGTCCACGGTGAAGGAATTCGTGAAAGACAAGAACGGAAACCTGAAGGCGGTGAAAATCGTGAAGCTCTCCTGGGAGAAGGATCCGGAAACCGGACGCATGAAGATGAGCGAGATCGCAGGCTCCGAGAAGACCCTCCCCGCAGAGATCGTGCTGATCGCCGCAGGCTTTCTGGGAAGCCAGAAATACGTGACGGACGCCTTCAAGGTGGAGGTCAACGAGCGCACCAATGTGAAGACGGCGCAGGGGCAGTACGCCACTTCCGTGAAGAATGTCTTTGCGGCGGGCGATATGCACCGGGGGCAGTCCCTGGTGGTCTGGGCCATCCGGGAGGGAAGAGAAGCCGCAAGGGCGGTGGACGAGAGCCTGATGGGATATACGAACCTGATGATCCAGTAGAGAAAATCAATAAAAGAGGATAAAAACCCTGCGGCTGCTTTGGCGGCCGCAGGGTTTTGCTTTTTAGGCGTTTCTTTGATATAATTACTATGAAAGCCCCG
>CAJUIO010000150.1 GCA_910586025.1 uncultured Lachnospiraceae bacterium | reverse complement strand
CTGCCCTTTAGAATGCAAGACGCTAGTATTCTTCCCCGGAATATGCTATACTTATGTCTTAATGACAGATCTGATTAAAGAAAGCATTGGGGAAATAAATTATGAATGAAAAAGTCCTGCAAACCCTGGAATATACTAAAATTATCGACTCTCTCATAGAGAAGGCCACTTCCCAGCCGGGCCGGGAAATGTGCCAGGCCCTCGTTCCCATGACGGATCTTGGCGAGATCGAGCTGGCTCAGACACAGACTGCGGATGCGCTCACCATGCTGTTCCGGAAAGGCTCTACCTCCTTTGGCGGCAACCAGAACGTGGCCTACGCCGTCCGCTCCCTGGAAATCGGAAGCACGCTCTCTGCCGCAGAGCTCCTTAAGATCGCCGGCCTTCTGGATAATGTAAACCGCATCAAGGCATATGGGCGGAGCCTTCGGGACGAGGAACAGGAGACCTCTCTTACCGGTTATTTTGACGCATTAGAGCCCCTGACCCTTCTGGCAGGAGAAATCAGGCGCTGCATCCTCTCCGAGGAGGAGATTGCGGATGATGCAAGCTCCACCCTGAAGCATATCCGGAGAAGCATTGCCGTCACGGGTGAAAAGATACACAGCCAGCTGAATTCCATGGTAAACGGTTCCTACCGGAATTATCTGCAGGATGCCGTGATCACCATGAGAAACGACCGGTACTGCATCCCTGTAAAAGCGGAATACAAGGGGCAGGTCTCCGGCATGATTCACGACCAGTCCTCCTCCGGTTCCACCTATTTTATCGAGCCTGCCGTGATTGTGGAAATGAATAATAAGCTGAAGGAGCTCGCCATTCAGGAAAAAGAGGAAATCGAGGTCATCCTTGCCACCCTGAGCGCAAGCGCCGGAGAGCACACCATGGAGCTGACCGATAATCAGAGGATTATGACCTTCCTTGATTTTACCTTTGCGAAGGCCTCCCTCGCCCTGGAGCATAATGCCACGAGGCCGCTCTTTAACGCCTCCCGGTGCATTAACATCCGCAAGGGACGTCATCCTCTCCTGCCTGCGAAAAAGGCGGTACCGATTGACATCAGCCTGGGAAAGGATTTTGACCTGCTGGTCATCACAGGACCCAATACGGGAGGAAAGACCGTTTCTCTCAAAACGGTGGGGCTTTTCACCCTGATGGGTCAGGCCGGGCTCCATATTCCCGCACTCGACCGCTCGGAGCTTTCCATCTTTACGGAGGTTTTTGCGGATATCGGGGACGAACAGAGCATTGAGCAGAGTCTCAGCACCTTCTCCTCCCATATGACCCGGATCGTCACGATCCTGAAGGAGGCGGACGAAAATTCCCTGTGCCTGTTCGACGAGCTCTGCGCCGGGACAGATCCCACAGAGGGTGCGGCACTTGCGATTGCCATTCTGGATCATCTTCACGGCAGAGGCATCCGCACCCTGGCGACCACGCACTACAGCGAGCTTAAGGTGTATGCTCTCACCACGGATTTCGTACAGAACGCCTGCTGCGAGTTCAATGTGGAGACGCTTTCCCCCACCTACCGCCTGCTCATCGGAATACCAGGAAAGAGCAACGCCTTTGCCATTTCCTCCAAGCTGGGGCTTCCCGGTTTCATTATCGAGGCGGCTGACAGGCAGCTTAGCAGCGATGCCAAAAGCTTTGAGGATCTTCTCACCGATCTGGAGCAGAGCCGGGTAACTATTGAGAAGGAACGCCTGGAAATCGCTTCCTACAAGGAAGAGGTCCACAGCCTCAAAAAGCGTCTGCAGGAAAAAAATGAAAAGCTTGATAACGCCAGGGAACACATCCTCCGGGAGGCCAATCAGCAGGCGAGGGAGATTCTGCAGGAGGCCAAGGAGGTTGCCGACGATACCATCCGTATTTTCCAGAAGGCAGGACCTGGCGCTTCCCTGAAGGATCTGGAAAAATCCCGGGAAAAGCTCCGCGGAAAAATAAACGACAAGAATGAAAAGCTTACGCTGAAAAGCGCGGAGCCTCAGAAGGCAAAGCAGCTCAAAAAGGAGCAGCTGAAGAAAGGTGACAGCGTAAAAATCCTCTCCATGGGGCTTAAGGGAACCGTGAGCAGTCTGCCTGACCAGAAGGGAAACCTTTTTGTACAGTGCGGAATTCTCCGCTCCCAGGTCAACATCAGCGATCTTGTTCTGATCGACGAGGACAAGCCCGCAGCTTCTTCCTATCTCTCCAAATCCCAGACCGGAAAGATGAAGATGTCAAAGACCCTGAGCATCTCCTCCGAAATCAATCTTCTGGGAAAAACCGTGGATGAGGCCCTTGCGGAGCTTGACAAATATCTGGACGACGCTTACCTTGCCCGTCTCTCCACCGTCCGGGTGGTACACGGCAAGGGAACCGGAGCCCTCCGAAACGCAGTGCAGAATCATCTCAAGCGGATCAAATACGTCAAGAGCTACCGTCTTGGAGAATACGGGGAGGGAGATGCCGGCGTTACAATCGTAACCTTTAAAGAATAGAAATACCCGGAGGTTTTTATGGTAAGTAAACAGAAAATATTGATCGTAGATGACGACAGCAACATAGCGGAGCTGATCTCCCTGTATCTCACGAAGGAATGCTTTGACACCATGATTGCGGGGGACGGGGAGAGCGCCCTGCTCCTTGCCGATTCCTTTGCCCCCAACCTGATCCTTCTTGATCTGATGCTGCCGGGCATTGACGGCTATCAGGTATGCCGCGAGATCCGTGCCAAATCCCAGATCCCCATCATCATGCTTTCAGCCAAGGGTGAAATCTTTGACAAGGTTCTGGGCTTAGAGCTTGGCGCAGACGATTATATGGAAAAGCCCTTTGATTCCAAGGAGCTTGTGGCAAGAGTCAAGGCCGTCCTGCGGCGGTATAAGCCCGCTCCTCCCGTTCAGACGGATGCGGATGTAAAGTGCGTGGAATATACGGATCTCATCATCAATCAGACCAATTATTCCGTGGTCTACATGGGCAAAACCGTGGAGATGCCTCCCAAGGAGCTGGAGCTTTTGTACTTTCTTGCCTCCTCTCCCAACCATGTTTTCACCAGGGAACAGCTTCTTGACCAGATCTGGGGATATGAATATATCGGCGATACCAGGACCGTTGACGTGCATATCAAGCGTCTCCGGGAAAAGGTCAGCGATCATGCAAACTGGCGCATTGCCACCATCTGGGGAATCGGCTACAAGTTTGAGGTGCGCTGATGAGAAAAACCCTCTATCTGAAATTTCTGCTGGCTTACTTTATCTTCGGCTTTTTCGGTTTTATCGCCGTAGCCACCTTTGTGAGCAGCATGACCATGGAGCATCTGACCCGTGAAAAGGCGGATGCTCTCTATAAGGAGGCCACCCTGATCGCCAACACCTATGCGGCCGATCTCTACAATAACGAGACCTCCCTTGATGCGGTGAAGAAGCAGCTGGACGCTCTGGATACCTACCTCTCCGCCACCTTGTGGATCATCAATCCCTCCGGAAGAATGATTCTGGATTCCCAGTCCCCCGTGGATGTGGAGAACGAGACTGTCATATCCGATTTCAACCCTACGGTCACAGGGAGCTCCTATTACACCGTGGGGAACTTTTTTGGAGGCTTTACCGAGGAACAGCTCAGTGTTTTCGCCCCCATCACCTCCGGCTACAAGGTCCGGGGCTATGTGGTGATTCACTATCCCATGAACAATCTCATCTACTCCTGCAACAGCCTGCTGAACATTTCCTATCTGATGCTGATCGTGCTGTTTCTGCTCTCCCTGATCATCCTGATTTTCTTCACGGAGATGGTCTATCTGCCTCTGCGCAAGATCACGGAGGCCACGGAGCAGTATGCCTCCGGCAACATGCACTACGAGTTCCAGGTGGAGAGCGAGGATGAGATGGGATATCTTGCCGCCTCCCTGAACTATATGGCGAGCGAGATCGCAAGATCCGAGGACGACCAGAAAAAATTTGTGGCCAATGTCTCTCACGATTTTCGCTCTCCCCTGACCTCCATCAAGGGTTATCTGGAAGCCATGCTGGACGGTACCATCCCACCTGAAATGCATGAAAAGTACCTGAATATCGTGTTAAACGAGACAGAGCGCCTTACCAAGCTGACCAACAGCCTCCTTACGCTGAACAATCTCAATACCAGGGGCATGATGCTGGACAAATGCATTTTTGATATCAACCGCATCATCCGCGATACGGCTGCCTCCTTTGAGGGAACCTGCCGTCAGAAAACCATTGCCATCGAGCTGATTCTCACCAGCGACGAGCTGTTTGTCAATGCGGATGTGGGGAAAATTCAGCAGGTACTCTACAATCTTCTGGACAATGCGATCAAATTCAGCCACCGGGATTCCATTATCAAGGTGGAAACTACCGAGAAGCACAACAAGATCTTTGTCTCCGTGAAGGACAGCGGAATCGGAATTCCAAAGGATGACCTGAAGCTGATCTGGGACCGCTTTTACAAATCAGACCTGTCCCGGGGAAAGGATAAAAAGGGCACCGGACTTGGCCTTTCCATCACCAAGGAGATCATCAGCGCCCACGGAGAGCACATCAATGTGATCAGCACGGAGGGAGTCGGAAGCGAATTTATTTTTTCCCTTCCGGTTGCGGACGATAACGAGGATTAGTCAAAAGGAGAGAACCATGCACATCATACTTCATCAGCCGGAGATTCCGGCGAACACGGGAAATATCGGAAGAACCTGCGTTGCCACGGGAACGGACCTGCATCTGATCGAGCCTCTGGGCTTTCGGCTCACGGAAAAAGAGATCAAGCGGGCGGGAATGGACTATTGGGAGAGGCTTTCCCTCACCCGGTATATGAATTTTGAGGAGTTCAGGGCCCTCCATCCCAATGCCAGAATCTGGATGGCTACCACCAAGGCAAAACGCCTTTACACTGACGTTTGCTACGAGCCCTCCGACTACATAATGTTCGGAAAAGAAAGTGCAGGCATCCCCGAAGAAATCCTGGTGGATTACGAGGAAACCTGCATTCGTATTCCCATGGAGCCTGAAATCCGCTCCCTGAATCTGTCTAATTCCGTTGCCATCGTACTTTACGAAGCGCTTCGCCAGCAGAAATTTTCCAATCTTCAAAAGGAAGGCGGGCTTCACAGGCTGCAATGGAAATCGCAGCGGCAGAAATCTAGTTGATCAGCTCGTATTCCACGGCGATCTTCGCCTCCACCTTTATCTCACCGGCCATAAAGCCTGCCATATCCTCCACTTCAGCCATTTTGGCCGAAGCGTTTGCCATACCGGTGCGGGCGTAATCCGTGTAACGGGCCTGGGAATATCCCCCAAGCTCCTCGATTCTGATCACCTTTCCCACGCTGGCGCCGGAAGCGTCCGCAAGCACCTTGGCCTTTCTGTATGCGGCGGCGACAGCCCTGGTAAGGGCCTCCTCATAGCCCTCGTCATATCCGCTTGCCTTATAAGTGACGGACTGCACGGTGTTCACTCCGCTGCTCACAGAATCGGTCAGGAGCTCGTCCAGACTCTCAATCAGGATGTCCGATACAGTGAGAGTGGCAACAGCCTCATAGCCCACAACCTTCTGCGTGTTATTGCTGTAATTATAGACAGGGTTCATGCGGTAATCCGAAGTCTGTATGGAGGTTTCCCTGACTCCCAGACCGGTAAGAAGCTCGATCACCGCACTCATGTCCTTTGCATTCTTCTGCTGACACTCCGCAGCGCTTCCCGCCTGGGTTCTTACGCAGTAGACTACCTCCGCTATGTCCGGTGTCACCGATACCTCCTCGCTGCTGCTCACCGTAATGGTGTTTTCCCCATTTGACAATTCGTTTCCCTCTCTTTCCCTGACCTCGTCCCCTTCCTCTGCGGGAGATACTGATTCTTCCGTCTCTGAAGGGCTCTCCGCAGATGATGACTTCGGCATTCCGCAGGCTGTAAGGCACGCTGCCATAATAAGCAGAACTGCCGGTAAAATAATTTTTTTCATAAGCGCCGGTCTCCTTTCCTTTTCATCCTACTATAAAGATACGAAGAAGAATCGAAGATTTATGGAAATTTTTCCAGCTGTGCGGTTGGCATTCCGGTGCCGGCATCCCTGTGCACCAAATGGCTTTGGGCTATGGGCTGTTGTGGAAAATCGGTAATTTCACTTATGAAATGCTGACCTGCCAGGGTG
>CAJUIO010000149.1 GCA_910586025.1 uncultured Lachnospiraceae bacterium | reverse complement strand
TTAACCACTGCGGAAGATGGGACTTGAACCCACACGATGTAACCATCACAAGATCCTTAGTCTTGCTCGTCTGCCAGTTCCGACACTTCCGCTTGACTTACGCCACGAATGATATATTACCATGCCTGTACGCATAAGTCAATACCTTTTTCAAAATTTTTATCATATTGATAATTTTTTTGAGTTCCCTGCCGTTTTCACCATACCTGGTTTGTCAGGCCGAAGGTTCTGACCGGCAAAATACAAGTCGGTCAGTCCCGCCTTTTCCAGATAAATTTATTTCGGAATACTCAGTAAGACCTTAAATCCGCCGTATTTACTATGGTCGATTACCACTCTCCCATTATGTCCGTTTACAATCTGTCTCACAATAAGCAGCCCCAAACCGTGTCGCTGTTCGGTCGTATTTGTATCGCAGACCATATAATGCGGAGCATTGTTCAGACTGTCTATCTGCTCGTCGGAAGCCCCCGCACCGCTATCCTCAATACAAATTTCACAAGCGCCGTCATTATCCTCAACAGACACATAAATTGCGCAGCCGCTTTCATTATGGCTCATACTGTTTTGAATAAGATTTGCTATCGCGCGTTTCAGCAGATCTTTATCAGCATTAATATAGCAGACAGACAAGGAATCAGAGGTTCTCCATTCAATCGGAAATTTGTCGGCAATGTCCATATTCATAAAATCCACAATAACCTGCCGCACCACGGAAATTATATTTTCCCGCTTTATTGTCAGCGGCTGCATGTCATATTCGAGCTTGGAAGCAAGATTCAAGTCGTTAATCAAATCCTTTATCCGCCGGCTTTGCTTTACAATGACACCGGCTTTTTTTCGTTCGTTCTGTGATAAATTTTCCGAGCCTGCAAGCTGATCGGCATAGCCCATAATCATTGACAGCGGAGTTCTGACATCATGGGAAACGCCCGCTATCCAGTTTGCCCTTGCGGTTTCCTTTTTCCGCAGCTGTTTTGCCTGTTCTTGCAGTATCTCAGATGTCTGATTGATTTTCTCCGCCACTTCCGCAAGCACTCCCTTCTCTTTGATATGAACAGGGCTGCCGCCTGACAGGTTTTGTATTCCGTTTGTGATCGGTTTAATGGAGTGCAGCAATCTTGAGTTAACAACAGCATATATGAGAAAAATCAAAATCGTATTGACAGCCAGGATAATAATTATGTTCTTGGGCAAATTCGCAATGAAATCATACTCCCAGCTTGCCCTTGTATGTTTCCAGAACCTGTCCCTGGGATAACCTAATACCAGCAATCCGCCTGACGCTTCTCCTGTAAATGCGGGATATCCGTCCACATAACCGCGCGTCAGCTCCGCTATATCCGACAATGTGTATTGCAAAGGGATATTGTCCGGCAGATTATTCGTATGCCATATGACTTTCCGTGTATCATCCTCTATAAGGACAGCCCAGACATTTTGTTCCTTTAACCGGCTTGCCATATCCTCCGGCCAAAAAAAGCCCGCATCCGCTGATTGCAATGCGTCCGCCGCCTGCTGTGCCATATCCCACGGCGAGAATGATATGTTCCTTACAAAGACAATTGCGTAGAATGCAACATTCAAAATAATCAGGAGAATAATGCTTAACATCATGATTCCCACAAAGCGGCGTATCAGTTTTGAAATACTCTTCATTCTATTTCCCCTCTACGATCAATTTGTAGCCTAATCCCCTGACTGTAACCAGTGAGACAGGCTGTGAAGGATTTAACTCTATTTTTTCTCTGATCCGTCGTATATGCGCCATTAAAGAATTCTCGTATCCAAAGGGATTATCTCCCCACGCCGCTTCACACAAAGCATCAATCGTCACAATACGTCCCGCATTGCGATATAAAGCGGATAACAAATCATGCTCTTTTGCCGTCAACGGGATATGTTCCTCATTTTTTATCACCTCGGCACGAGAAAAATCAATCCGGCTGTCATGTAATTGTACAACAGGATCTTCCTTCCTGTAGCTTCTTCGCAAAATTGCCATGACGCGAAACAAAAGCTCCTTTGGCAAAAATGGTTTTATCATGTAGTCATCAGCTCCCAGCCCAAATCCCTTAAGCTTATCATCATCTTCGCCGCAGGCCGTAAGAAAAAGAACGGGATAGTCATTATTCTTTTTTAACCGCTTCATTAAATCAAATCCATTCCCGTCCGGGAGCATGACATCAAGTATCGCTAAATCAGGATGGAATTTTTCAGCTTCTTCGAGGGCCTGCTTCACGCTTTTAGCAGTTTTGACATTATGAAATCCGTATTCAACCAGAATGGAAAAAACCATATCCAAAAGCTCCGGTTCATCATCAACAAGCAATATACATTTACTCAGCAAATATTCATCATTCATGGCTCAATCCCCTTTCTCAACAATATCATACCATATAATTGCGGATTTTTTGGGAATTCCTGAAAATGTAAGGTAGATGTAAGGCTAAGAGAAGGTTATCGCAAGGCTGAGGCGGTATCATAAAGACAACGAAAGGAGACGCATATATGGACTATATTATTACGACAAAGCAGCTGACCAAAAAGTACAAATCATTTGTGGCTGTTGATAATGTTTCATTGAACATTCGCAAAGGCAGCGTTTATGGCTTCCTCGGCCCGAATGGCGCGGGAAAATCCACTACCATGAAAATGCTTTTAGGATTAACCGCCCCCACAAAAGGCAGTTTTGCAATCGACGGAAAGCACTTCCCGAATGACCGTATTTCCATTCTGAAAGAAGTAGGTTCTTTTATTGAATCGCCCTCTTTTTATGCAAATTTGACGGGCAGGGAAAATCTCGACATTATCCGCCGTATTCTGGGGCTTCCCGCAGATTCCGTGGAGGACGCATTGGAGCTTGTGGGGCTTTCCGAATTTGGCGGACGGCTCGCCAAAAAATATTCATTGGGTATGAAGCAGCGGCTGGGACTTGCCGGAGCACTGCTTGGCAGGCCGCCTGTTTTGATTTTGGATGAACCCACCAACGGACTTGATCCGTCAGGCATACATGAAATACGGAATCTGATTAAATCACTGCCCGGGCTTTATGACTGCACGGTTCTTATTTCCTCGCATATGCTGTCTGAAATTGAGTTAATGGCAGACGATATCGGAATACTTAATCATGGTCACCTGCTATTTGAAGGCAGCTTAAAGGAATTACGGCACAGAGCGCTGCAAGACGGATTTAACGCTTCCAATTTGGAAGATCTGTTCCTGTCCATGATCGATAAAGACAATGCGGGCAGAAGGCAGAGGGCAAAGCTATGAGGACCTTTACAATCGAGCTCAGAAAAGAAAAACGCACAGGTGTTATTTTACTGATGTTAATGGTTGGTATTTTGGGAGCGGCATACGCCTTCGTCTTTTTTCTTGTGCGGAAAGACTCGCTTTTAAAGCTTCCGTTAGCCCCTATGGACATACTGCTTACGCAAGGTTACGGTATGATTATGATTATAAATATGTTTGGTATTATAGTCGCCGCCTGCATGATCTACAATATGGAGTTTAAAGGGAACGCCATTAAAAAAATGTATATGCTTCCCATGAGCCTTCCTGCCATGTACCTTTGCAAATTTATGATTCTGACCATAATGCTTCTTACCGCAACAGGTTTACAGAATCTGGCACTGGCAGAAATTGGTCTGACAGATTTGCCGCAGGACGCATTTGAGCTTAAAACACTGCTGTCTTTTGCAGGCTATTCTTTTGTAACGTCAATGCCCGTGTTATCCTTTATGCTTTTTATATCTTCCCGGTCACCGAATATGTGGGTTCCTCTGGGGATTGGCGTTGCAGGTTTTTTAAGCGGTATGGCATTGGCATGGCCGGAGCTTTCCCTGCTCCTCGCACACCCTTTTGTCCTTATGCTGAAACCTGCTGTCGCAATGAGCGCACAGCCGAATATCACTGTTGTTATTTTCTCACTGACTGAAACAGCCTTTTTCCTCTTCGCGGGATTGTGGGCTGCAAATAGGAGAGGTATGATATGAGTTTTTTGGAGTTACTTAAAATTGAGTTTATAAAGATAAAACGAGGTAAAATGATACCATTGATTTTCATAGCCCCATTATTAGTCACAGCTTCCGGCGTGACTAATTTACAGAGCTATTTTTCGCCGGAATATACGAACGCATGGGCGGCCATGTTCATTCAGAGCGCATTAGTCTATGCGTATTATCTGCTCCCGCTGAGCATGATTGTTGTGTGTGTAATGATAGCGGGCCGCGAAACAGGAAATAACGGGATCCTAAAAATGTTAGCCCTGCCTGTCAGCCGCCAGGCCCTCTCAGCAGCAAAATTTTGTGTTCTGCTGTTTTATCTGCTTATGGAAATGGTTGTATTTCTTGTAGTCTTTACGATAACGGGATTCATTGCAACGAGAGGTGCCGGGATTACAGAAGCATTGCCGATTATGTATTTGTTTAAGTGGTGTGTCGGTTTATTTCTCACCATGCTTCCCTGCCTGGCCGCAATATGGGCAATTACGGTGTTATTTGAAAAACCTCTGCTGTCCGTGGGCTTAAATCTTTTCCTTGTGATCCCCGGCGTATTGGTGGCAAACACACCTCTCTGGATTGCATACCCCTATTGCTATAGCGGTTATTTGGTTTCCTGCTCTCTGCACGACTTCACAGCAGAGGGGAGCAGCACCGGTTTTAACCTGTTCCCGTTTTTGCCGTGTGCGATTCTGATTTTTGTCCTGATCCTTTCAACAGCAGTAGCATGTTTTGGGAAAAAGGAAATGAGGTGACGTGAATAGATCCAGATGAAACAGTGGCGGTGCGTCGCCAAATACCACCGCCACTGATCTCTCATTACAGCTTCTTCGTAAAACAGATAATTCTGTTCGCTTCCGTAAAGCTCACGGCTTTGTGGAAATGGAAGCTGTCTGAATTATCCGCTTCACAATCGCTGGCAAATTCCTGACAGCCCATGCTCTTTGCCCATCTCTCGCATTCCTCCAGAAGCTCCTTCGCATACCCTTTATTTCGATACTCCTTCTTTATAAATATCCCTTCGAGATAACCGACCGGGGATGTCTCCGTTCCCTCCACATAATCATATCGAAGCTGGCATTGTGCAAAACCGACAGGAATATCCGTTTCATATTTCAAGAAAAATTGGGCTTTTCCTGTGGAAAGGATTTTCGAAAAGTCATCTGCCAGCTCGTTGGCAGAATGATTATCCCACATCAGCACCGCCAGGCCCGCCACGATATTCATATCCTTTATTTCCGCTTTTATGACCATTTCCACTCCTTTGGAATCGACAGCTGTCTTGAGCTTATTTCCGGTACTCCTCCACTACCTTTTTCAGCTCCTCCAGCGCCTCCTCAAAACGTCTGGATTTCATGCCGGGATTTCCCTTGATCAGGTTTCTCTGCCAGAAATCCTTAATATGCTTAAACCGCATTCTCTCTTCCTTTTCCATGAGGTATTTGCCGCGAAGCTCCATGAGCTCTTCTCTCACGTCCTCCACAAAGGCACCCGGATCAATGGAAATCCTCTCTTTGATATGCACGAATCTTCTTTCAAGATTGTCCATGAGCTCTTCCACATAGCTCTCCCTTTCAAGCTTTCTGAGCTCCCACTCATCATTGGCAACCGCAATAATGACATCCAGCCTCTTCTGAATACGCTCCATCTCTTCCTTTGCCTTTTCCAGTCCGATCAGGATATCGCGCAGATCGAGAGCGGCCTTAAACGATAAGGTAAAGTCCGCCACGATGCAGACCGAAACGATGACCGTCAGGATCACCACCAATGTGTCCGGAATGGCAAAGACGGCCCTCTCCACCGCCCTGTGCACGCATTCGGTCATGAGGATTGTCAGAAATCCCCAGGCCAGCGTGGAGGACAGGCAGATATGACCCTTGTAATTAAATTTCTGATTGGAATAATCCCAGTATCTCACCTTAAAAAGCGCCTCCATGGTGATGCCTGTCACCAGCTCAAGCGCCGTGGCCCCGATACATCCCGCAATATAGGTCAGAAAAATATTGTCCTGAAAGGGCATGGATACCACCAGCATCATGATGGCACCGCTGCCGTAAATCGGAAGATATGGCCCTCTCATGAATCCCCGGTTTACAAAATGCCTGCTTTTGACAGACACGAACGCGGACTCGAAAACCCACCCGAAAAAGCAGTAAAAATAAAAGAAAAACAACCATTGTACAGCAGTATAGTGCAGCATCTGCC
>CAJUIO010000148.1 GCA_910586025.1 uncultured Lachnospiraceae bacterium | reverse complement strand
AATGCGCAGGAGGTAATCGCGCACAGAGGCTATGATCCGGAGAGCGATCTGAGAAATCCCACCGGTTCCGTGTTCTGTGCCCATGGGGCAGGCTTCCCGGTGCCCTGGGACAGGGTGAAGGATTATATGCATCTGGAACAGAGCCTTTCTGCGGACGGCTCTCTCACGGACAGATACGAGGCGCAGCAAAGCGCCTTTGAGCAGGAGCTGGCGAGGAGGAGACAGGCGGCAATGAACCGTCAGGAATCCGCCGATAGTCAGGGCGGGGAGATGTTTCTTGCAAAGGAAGAGGTGGACGATATCCTAAGCCGCGCCCTTCATGCCAACAGCAGGCAGGAGGGAAAGCGCAGGAAGGAAGGCTGGCAGAGACCCAAGAGAACAAGGCCTGCGGGGGATACTGCGGATTCCCGGAAGGAACGTGTCTACAAGGGAACGGAGAAGAAGGAGGAATACCTTCTTGTGGACGGCTATAATGTGATCTTTGCCTGGAGGGAGTTAAAGGAGCTGGCCCAGGTCAATCTGGACGGGGCAAGAGGAAGGCTGCTGGATATTCTCTGTGATTATCAGGGGATCAGGAGATGTCAGGTGATTGCGGTTTTTGATGCCTACCGTCTCAAGGGGCATCCCACGGAGGTGCTCGACTATCACAATATCCATGTGGTCTACACAAAGGAGGCGGAGACCGCCGACCGGTATATTGAGAAGTTTGCCCATGAGAATGCGAAGAAATACAATGTGACAGTGGCGACCTCGGACGGACTGGAACAGATTATTATCCGGGGAGAGGGCTGCAGGCTTTTGTCTGCGGCAGATCTGGAGGAAGAAATCAGGCGGGCCCGTCAGGGGCTTCGGGAGGAATTCCTAAAGCCCGGACCACGCCTTGGAAATTCACCAACGGTTCCAGAAGATATAGATTATCTGGATGAATAGCAATATGGTAAGAACGCCCCAGTTGATGATGTGCATCACGGCTGGGGCCTTTTTTGCCCAAAATCCCCGCCCTTTGGGCGTCCCTTCGCGGGGTGTCTGCAGGTAATATTTGTTTCCAAGCCCCAGGGCGACGGAGATGTATACAAGACAGATGGCGACATACCGGAAATCACTGCTGCAGGTGTAGGGATAGATCACTACAAAGGCTGCAAAGGAAATCAGCATGAGAACATAGCCCGTAAGGAGGAAAACCCTGTCCTCAAGCCCTGTTTTGCGGTGAAGAAGAACCACCGCAAGCAGGATGGCCGTTGCGATGCAAAACAAAATAGCCATCACAAACGTAACCTGACAGAGAATCAGAAGAATGTCCGGAAGATCCGTGGGGTACTCCTCCGCAAAAAGCGAGGTGTGGAGCATGATCACCCAGGTATTGCGGCAGGCCTGAGCACTGATGGGGTGAAAGGGAAAATCAATGCGCCAGTCCGCAAGGGAGGGAATGCCAAGGCGGCTCCACAGGCTGAAAAGGGCGGTGTACATGGGCGAGGTTTCGCCCGGAACAGGAACCCCCGGCTTTTCTCCGAAACGGATCAGGTTGCGCACAATCCAGCAAAGCCCGATGGGACACACCACCGCACCGAAAACAAAGTAATTTTTCACCCATGTGACAATCCGGCTCTTTTCCCGGCTTTTGAGGACCGAGAGGAAATGCATCAGAAATACGATGGCGAGTGGGATTGCCAGCACGGCGCTGTTCAGCTTTGTGATCATGCCAAAGCCGATGTAAAGCGCAAGGTAAACCAGATTCTTCAGGGTCTTTTCCCGGATCCATTTCAGAGAGCCGTAGAGGATAAGGCACATGAAAAGGATGGTTAACATGTCGTTGTTCACACTCCCGGCCATCACAATGGTAGACGGGTGAAAGACCAGGAAGGCAAGGCCGATCAGGAGCCCGTTTCCGCTGATCTGAAGAAGCTTGAGGATCCTGTAGGTGACAACCATGCACAGACAGGAGTAGAGCAGGGGCAGGATCTGCAGGTTCTCAAACGCCAGATCCTCGGCGGCTCCGAGAAAAATATTGAGCTGCAGCCACACAAAGGAGATAATATGGTGGAGCGGCGGGTGGTAATAGGCGAAAAGCTCATAGGGATTCAGATCCGGGAGCTTGTGAAATTTGTAGATATATTCTATATACCCGATATGGCCCGGGTTCACAAAATCCGTTCCCATTCCGGTGTAAACGCCGGCATCGTGCTGCCTGTCATACAGACCCGAGAGCAGTACGTAGCCGCAGCGAAGAAGAACGCCCAGAAGGATCATCATAGTGACCGCCGCATCCTCGCGGATCAGCCTTTTTGTCACCTTCATATAAAAAAGAACGGCTCCAAAGGCAAGGAAAATGCAAAAAAGAATCAGGATCTGGTAATAATGAGACATTTTTCCAAAGCCCGTCCCCTGGGCAGCAGCCGTAAAAAGGCAGGAGATTGCGATGAGGAGGAGCTGTATTATCACGGGCGTCTTTTTAAACATTGTTTTCATAGGCTGAGTTCCCTTTCGTCAATAAATAGTTTCCACATTCGTGATCTGATTATCAATCACCTGAAACCGCCAGATGGAGTGGCCCGGAAGGCGGTGTTCGGTGAGGTACCAGTACTCGTCTATGCGGGTGATATAGTATGGGGTGCCGCCCCCGATAAAATAGCTGTAGACATCCTCGTAATCACCCTTTTTGAGAGCTTTAAGATTTTTGGTTCGGATGATGGTGGCAAAGTCCTGGCTGCCGGCCGCATCCGTGGACACAGTAATATAGAAGTAATCCTCTATGGGCGTGATCTGAATCATTCCTGCGAGCTGGTCCGGAACCGGATATTCCTTCTTTATTTTAAAGGTGTCGAGCTCCGCCTCGATGATGGAGGAATTTCCGGACACAAAGTAAATGGAATCTCCCACAATGGTAAAGGAACGCACATACACGCCGTTCAGGGAAGGAATGGAGCGGACCTCTGTCAGATACATGTGGGGATCATTTTCCGGATGCCGGAAGAGAAACATTTCCCCGCTCTCCGAGCTCCACGCATAGAAGGTATCCGTTTTGCTGTCATAGACAATATAATGGGGCCGTACGCCGACCTGTGTAAATTCCTGAGTGGGCACGAAGATGGGCTGTCCGTTGTCATTTGCGTCCTCCTCCATCACCAGGATCCGGTGATTCTCCGTATCGTCGATCAGATACACGAGCCCGTCCCCCGCTATGGTGTGCGCCATGGATACGTCCCTTGTCATAACCTGCCACTCGTACAGGGGATCCGTAAGACTTTTGCTGTAAATGACCTGGTTATTGTAGCAGTCCACGATAAAGTAATTATCCTTTATCTTCGTAATATAGGTGGGGACGCTCAGGGTCGGAAAGGAATTGTCGGGAATGGCGTTCAGGGAAGAACGGTCAAAGGCAATCGGCGTTCCCTCCCTCAGATAGGAATCCGGCACATAGGGCGCGGCATCCTTCTGCCCGCCGGAGCATCCCGCACATAAGAGCGCAAAAAACAGGCAGACGAAAATAAGACATCTGCCGGATTGCAAGGCCTGTATGGTTGATTTTGTGAGTTCCAATGCTTTCATAAGGCTATTATAAATTTTTTGCTTTCTTTATACAAGGTTTTTTTGTATACTGAAAGAAACGTATGCGGCGGGATTAATGCTCGCTTGCGGCCATCAGCCTGATTTGCGAGTGAACATTAATAAGCTGGGAAGGAGAATGAATATGGCGGCGTATAAGGAAAACAGGGAGCTTCGTATTCTGTCGGCAGTGGGGATTATACTGGTGGCGGCGGGACATCTCGGCTATAATCTTTTCGATCTGGGAGGTCTGTTCCCCTACTATTCCTTTCATGTGTTTATCTTTCTGTTTGTGTCGGGATATTTTTACAGGCCGGAGGCGGAAAAGAGGATCGGGAGCTATCTGCTTGGAAAGTGCGTTACCCTGCTTCTTCCCTATTTTTTGTGGAATCTTTTTTATGGAGTGCTGGCAATGCTCCTTAGAAAGGCCGGGTTTTCCATCGGACAGGAGCTTTCTGTCTATACGCTTCTGATTGCGCCATTTGACGGCGGACATCAGTTCATGTATCATTTCCCGTCCTGGTTTGTCCCTGTGCTGTTTCTGATTGAGGTGATCAATGTCCTTATGAGAAGAGTTCTTTCTCTTTTCCGCCTGAATTCGGAATGGCTGATTTTTGCCGGTACCCTGCTTTTGGGAATTGCCACTGTATGGCTGGCAATCGGCGGCCATGTCTGGGGGCTCTACAAGATTCCCGGAAGGCTTCTGTTCATGCTTCCGGGTTATGAGCTGGGTCGTCTGTACCGGACAAAGCTGGAAAGGCATGATCTGCTTCCGGACGGTCCCTATTTTCTGATTGTGATCGGGCTGCAGGTTCTGATCACGATATTCGGAGGCGGGCTGGCCTTCAGTGCGGTCTGGGTCACAAGCTTTGGGAGCGGACCGGTGGTGCCCTACCTTACGGTACTGACAGGGATCGCCTTCTGGCTCCGGGTTTCAAAGCTGCTGGCCGAAGGAGGCGGCATGCCGTACTTTTCCGATCAGCTGGTCCTGATCGGGAGAAATACCTATGCGGTCATGATGCACCATATATTCGCCTTCTTTCTGGTAAAGTCGGTATTTTACGTGGTGTCGGTCCTGACACCGCTGTGCGGGGAATTTGATGCGGCAATGTACTTTTCGGAGATTAATTTTATTTATCTTCCCGGAGGGGCTGATGCCGGAAAATGGATTTATCTCCTGGCGGGAATCGGTATACCGCTTCTGATTGCAGGGCTGACAGGGAGAGCGTGGAGAAGTCTCGGAAGGCTGGTGACGGGAGGCGGGGATTCTGATGACAGATCACGGGAAGGAAATTTAAGAAAGATAAAATAATTATAAATTTCAACATATCAATTGACGGATTTTTATTCCTGTGATATGCTTGGAACACTTACCGCTTAGTGAAAAATACATAGTGAATAAAGCAGATAATGCCCTTTAGAGGAGTCGGTCTGTTTGCATAAGGTGACCTGTCTATGAACATCATAGGCAGGTTTTTGTTGACTTAAAATGTTCGAAAACCTGTGTCGGTGCGGCATCCGCAGGCTTGCTTCAAACAAAGCCGCACAGAAATGAGGAAAATATGAGAAAATTAGTGATAACGAAAAAGAAGGAGACCAAGGCAGGGAAAAGGAGAGGCACGGTCCGATATGCATTGAGGCAGGCGGCGGCAGTGGCGCTGGCTCTTGGAATGGCCGGCAGCGGCCTGACGGCTCTGGCGGCAGAGAGCGGGGGCCCTGCAAACCGGCAGACAATCACCTATGTGTATCACAGACACACGGGAAATGCGAAAGAGGAGGGCGGGTGCTATAAAAGCCCTGTGTTCCATGAGCACCAGGGAAGCGTGCAGAAGAAGGGGAGCTGCTATGACACGCCGGTGTACCATGTCCACGAAGGGGACGAGGAGGACGGCGGCGACTGCTATGAGATCCCCGTGTACCATATTCATATAGGAGATGAACAGGACGGCGGCGACTGCTACGGGACTCCGGTCTATCACGCTCATGAGGGAAGCAGGGAAAAGGGAGGCGGCTGCTATGGAAAATACGTTTACCATGTGCATACCGGCAGTATGTCCGCAGGCGGAGGCTGCTACGGGGCTCCGGTCCGCCATGCCCATACCGGGAGCGCGTCCGGGGGCGGAGGCTGCTATGGCACACCCGTTTACCATGCCCATACCGGGAGTGCGGCGGGAGGCGGAGGCTGCTATGGCAGTCCGCATTACCATGTCCATAAGGGCGGTATGGCGGGAGGCGGCTGCTACAGTACACCGGTTTATCATGTGCACGGCGGAAATGCGTCCGCAGGAGGCAGCTGTTATGGCACGGCAATCCTTCACAGCCATTCGGGAGATGAGACGAACGGAGGAACCTGCTACAGTCCCATACTCCATGCGCATTCTGACGGCTGCTACAGGGATGTTCCCAGCTCGGAGTACGGCTGTACCATAGATCATTATGTGGCCAGCGGAGATTATGAGGGCTATAACAAATATTATATGTCCTGCGGAGAGGTCATACACGGCACCAACTCCGCCCATACTCACAGGGTGCAGAGCTGCGGCAGGGACGAGAACAGTGTGGACGGCTATACCTTAAGCTGCGGCAGGAACGAGACCACGGTGGAGGGATACTCCTTAAGCTGCGGCAAAAATGAATCCAGTGTGGAGAGATATGAGCTTGGCTGCGGTAAGAGCGAAGCCACGGTGGAAAGCTATTCCTTAAGCTGTGGCAAGAATGAATCCACTGTAGACAGCTATAAGCTTGGCTGCGGCAAGACGGAAGCCGTGATTGAAGGGTATAATCTGAACTGCGGCAGGAAAGTGACGGATATCGAGTATTATGATCTCGACTGCGGCAGGGATGAAAAGACCCTGGAGAGCTACCGAATAAGCTGCAGTAAGACTGACAAAACCGTAGATGGCTATGAGCTTGGCTGCGCGAAGACAGATAAGACCATTGATTCCTATGA
>CAJUIO010000147.1 GCA_910586025.1 uncultured Lachnospiraceae bacterium | reverse complement strand
CGCACAGTTGGAAATTTTTTGTCTGTGTGACTGGTAAAGGCGCAGATTTCTTTGAACCGGCAGACCGGAGCGCATTGCGCCTGTTTTGCATTTAGCAGTTATTTCTGTTACAATATACTGAGAGCCGGTTGCGGCAGGAGAACCGGGAAGATACAGGCAGAAAAGGAGGAGGACAAGGATGCTTACGATAGAAGAAGCCCTGACAGGGATGTCCGCACTTATTTCGGAAAGTATGACTGCACGGAGGAACAGCTGGAGTTTCTGAAAGGCTTTGTGGAAACTCGGATATATGACGATTATGACCGGCTGATCCAGCTTTGCGATGCGATCTCGCTCCCGGCTGGTGCCTGTATTATGGAAAAGAAACCGGTGGACGTTGCGATGCGGCATGGTCTTCCCGAGTTTACTCTGAACAAGTGGAGGGCCTTTATGGAGATAAAGAAGTATTTCGATGAGCTGTGCGGGTGCAATGTCTATTCTCTGCTGCCCCGTGTGATGGAAAATTCTTATGTGAGTCTGCTGTAGCTTTGGGGCAGGAAGGGAGTATGGGAATGTCAAAGAGAGGACTAAATGGAAATCAGCTGAAGGTAATAGCCATGACTGCCATGACCGGGGATCATTTGATTTCGGTGCTGTATCCGGGATATCCCACGGATTGGTGGATTCTTCTGATTCATATATTTGGGAGGCTGGCGGCTCCCATATTCTGGTTTTTTGTGGCCGAGGGCTATCACTATACCCGGAATTTTCCCAAATATGCGGCAAGGCTGCTTCTATTTGCCATCGTGGGACATTTTTCCTATAATTTTGCTTTCGGGATCCCGTTTATTCCGTTCCGGACATCAGTGTTTAACCAGACAAGCGTGATCTGGCCGTTGTTCTGGGGACTCATTGTGCTGAGAATCGGCGACAGCGGCAGGCTGCGGCAATGGCAGAAAACAATTCTGGTTCTTCTGATCTGTGCGCTGACCTTCTGTGCGGACTGGAGCTGTATTGCGGTGATGGCCATTTTGCACATAGGCTCGAACAGGGGGAATTTCAGGAAACAGATGGCGGGGATGATGGTATGGGTATCTATGTATGCTATTGTGTATGTGGTCTTTATCCATCCGGTGTATGGAGCCATTCAGCTTTTTACGGCTCTCACCATTCCGCTGCTGTGGCGGTATAATGGAGAGAGGGGATCCTGGAAGGGAATGAAATGGTTTTTCTATGTTTACTATCCCCTTCATCTTGTGATCTGCGGACTGCTCAGACAGTCTTACGGTTAAGGGTATCCAGAGCTCCCCTGATTTCTTTTTCCGTATTCCGGATATATGCTATTCTCTCTATGGTGTTCCTGACCTCGGAGATGCCCAGCAAGCGTTCCGTTTGATCCATATACGCTCCAAGAGCTCTCTGAATATTATATTCCAGCCATTCCACCCAGTTATATGCCAGCCCGAATACGCCGCTGTACGCCCGAAAGCCGTTATCGTATGCCTCCAGATAGCCGTCAAAAAAGGCGGTCATCTTTTGAATATCCCAATTGCAGTTCACGATTCCGGACCACTGGAGGGCAAGCTGAAGAGCATGAGAGACCGGATTGCCATAGTCAAGACATTCCAAATCAATTACCCATGGATTCCCGTTATCCCACATAATATTCTTGGGATCCATATCCTCGTTTGAAACACACAGAATATCAGGCAGGGAAGCTCTTGCCCGGTTCAGCTCCTTCCCGGCAAGGTTGAGGAGCTGCTCGCTGGCGGCTAAAAGAGAGGCGATTTCGCTTTTTTCTTCTTTTGCCCTTTGAACATACTCATGCCAGTTAATTTCGCAAAACGCAGGCTCCCGGTGGGGGACATTCTGAGGGTGGACCGCATGAATCCTTCCAAGAATATTTCCGACTGTTCTGCACTGGTCATTCGAAATATGGTTCCAGTCAGTGATGCGCCCTTCCTGCCAGTTAAAAATGTAAAAATAGTTTCCTTCTATATTTTGCATCTTATGGCCGTCGATAATCAGGGAAGGCACTATGGGAAGTCCCTCTTTTTCCAGCAGCGCTTCGATTTTTTCCGCCCGATTATAATTATCGTGTACATTTGGTCTGCTCATGATTTCCGGATTTAAGTGTTTTACCGCATAGATTCCGCAATCCGTGGTCACCCGGTACATTCTGTGCATAAAACCGCCGGACACTGGTGAGACCGGAAAGACAACAGCGCCAAAACCGCCTGTCTTCATTAATTCTGCAATAAGCTCCTGCGTTGTTTTTTCTTTCATTTCGCTTTACCTCATTCTTTTACGGAACCGCCTGGATCTTCTGTGAGTTCCTTTCCATTGCAAGCAGCCTTTCCTTTTTGTCAATGCCGCCGGCATAGCCGGTGAGACTTCCGTTCGTCCCCACGACACGGTGACAGGGGATAATCAGGGAAATGGGATTGTGCCCCACCGCACCGCCCACCGCCTGGGCAGACATGGAAGGCAGTCCTCTCAGCCGGGCTATTTTTGCCGCGATTTCCCCGTAGGTCATTGTCTGTCCATAGGGAATCGTAAGCAGGATTTCCCAGACCGCCTTGCTGAAGGGTTTGGCTTTCAGGGACAGAGGCGGGGTAAAGTCAGGCTTTTTTCCGCTGAAATAGACAGTGAGCCATTCGCAGGCCTGTTCAAGGACAGGAAGGCTTAAATCCGAAAGATTCTGAGGATCCGAATTTGAAAAGAGCGTGCTTCCAAAATATTTCTGGCCGTCAAACCATAAGCCGGTCAGAGCTTTGCCGTCACTGGCCAGGGTGATCCCGCCAAGGGGAGAGTCGTAATGATAAGTATAATTCATTTTAATCTTCATATCTTTCCGTTATTTACAAACTATGATATGATAAATGCAGACAAAACACAAGGAGAAAATGATATGAGATGGAAGGACGGAAAAGTACGCTGCAGATGGGCGAACCCGGATAATGAGATTTATCTGCGTTATCATGATGAGGAGTGGGGCGTTCCCGTCCATGACGATCGCAAGCTGTTTGAAATGCTGGTTTTGGAGGGATTCCAGGCGGGGCTTTCCTGGGAATGTGTGCTGAACAAGCAGGAGGCGTTCCGAAGGGCCTTCGACAATTTTGAACCGGAGAAGGTCTGCGCCTACGGGGAAGAAAAAATGGAGGAGCTTTCCCGGAATCCGGAGATCATCCGCAACCGTCTGAAAATCCGTGCGGCAGTGAATAATGCCCGTGTTTACCTGGAAATCCAGAGGGAGTGCGGGAGCTTTTCCGAATACCTCTGGCACTGGACCGAGGGGCAGGTGGTCTATGAGAAGAATCTTGCCAGCTCGCCGCTGTCTGATGCCGTGTCGAAGGATCTCAAAAAACGGGGGATGAAGTTTGTGGGCACGGTCATTATTTATTCCTATCTGCAGGCGGTGGGAGTGATCTATTCCCACGAGGAGGGGTGCTTTCTGGAACATCCCGAAAGCAGACGGCCATATGGAAAGGGGCGGCAGGATTCTTGCCGTTCGGGTGAATTTTTATGAATATAGCTTATATGGATCCGGGAGCGGAATATATGGCACAGAGCGTGCTTGGCTTTCAGGAGGACGGGGAGACGCCTTTCTGGGCGTTACGCTCCACGAGATCATCCACTTTGTATGGTTCCATGTGTGGAATCAGGAATTCCGGGATTCGTATGAGGAATACGAGCGCCCCTCCCTGAAATGGATTCTGGGTGAGATGGTGGTCGAGAGCATCATGACGGATCCCCGCCTGAGTGAGCTCAATCCCTATTTTCCCAGGGAAGACGGAGGCTGATTCTTGAGGCGATTGAAGAGAAGTACCAAAAGCTTCCGATCCGGGAATTCATGAGGAGCGGCTATGCTCTCTGCCTTGAGCACGAGGAGGAGATCCGGACGCATATGGAGAGGGCGGAGCGGTCTGAATAAGCAGGAGGAATAAGAAATGAAAAATACGTTACTGGAAAAGCTTGTTAAATATAAAGTATTGTTCTTTAGTCTTGGTCTGATAATGACATTTACTTACATTATACGAAATGATTATGTGGCGGCGGATGCCTATGCGGAACCCTCTGACGACTATGTATTTATAACTGATGATGATCCGGCGGAGGTTAAAATCAGCGTCTGCGGCAGAAAAGTGAATTCGATTCTCTTCAGTCTGCAGAATCCGGAAATTTTGTCAGAGGCAGTGACAAGAATCGGTCTGTACGATGGGGAAGTCAATGTGGCAGAGATAGAGCTGTGTCATAACAGCGTCTGTGAGGTTACGGATTCCCTTGGAAATGCGACGGAGCTGTTCTGGAATCCGGGGGGGGGGTGGAAACGGATCCCTCAAAGGAGTATAGCCTCAGGATTTCCAGCAATGCGGCTGATCCCCGGCATGCCTTTGGCTTTCGCCTGAATCAGGAAAGGGCGGTTTGGAGCCGCATTACCTATCTGCTTCTGAGTGCGGCGCAGCGTAAACTCTTTTTTGCAGGTGCGGCGGTTCTGCTGACTCTTTCGCTGTACGTGATCTGGCAGAGGCGGAAAGAATATTTTTCCAGGCCGGAGAAGTTTTTCCTTCTCGCATCCTTGTTCCTCTGCCCTCTATATTTGGTGTGTGTGCCGGTTTTTCAGGTGCCGGATGAGGTGAATCATTATGTCAGGGCTTACGGGATTGTACACGGATATCTCTTATCGCCGGAGGAAGGAATGATTCCGATTCCCGCCAATCTGATCCCCTACCAGTGGTATACCTACACACCCTATATCTTGTGGAATCACTTTAAAATGAATATCAGCACGACGGAGGGCATCCTGCATAACAATGTCAATATGGCTCTGTATTCTCCCGTTTCCTATGTATTCCAGGTGATCGGGATCGGTGCGGCTGACCTGTTTTGCGACAACTCTCATGTCCTGATTCTGGCCGGACGGATTGCGAACATTCTTGGATGCACGGCGATTTTGTATTATGCCATCAAATTTATTCCCTATGGAAAATGGGCGATCGTCTTTATCTCCATGCTTCCCATGTCGCTGCAGGAGAGAGCGAGTCTGTCGGTGGATGCCATAACCTGTGCCGCCGCTGCGGCCATGCTGTCTTTTTGTCTGTATATCCGGCATAAGAAGATTAAAATGGGCTGCAGAGAGCTGGGACTGATGTATGCTCTGACCGCTCTGGTATCTTCCTGCAAGGTGGTATACTTTCCGGCAGCGTTTCTGATTCTGCTGATTCCGGCAGAGAGCTTTGCAGACAGGAGGAGAGAGCTTGTGCATAAGGCAGCGGGCTGTTTGGAAACAGTTGTGCTCTCCCTTGGCTGGCTGGCGATAGCCGGAAATTATCTGGGAAGCACGAGAGCGGGGGGAGATGCGGCGCAAAAGCTCCGGTTCATATGCAGTTCTCCCGGAAGGTATCTCTATATACTGGACAAAACCTTCTGGGAGGACGAGGGAAAGCTGATTGGAGAGATGCTGGGTTCCAAGCTGGGAAGTCTTGATATCACGGTCAATGTCATGCTGCTTTTCTTTATCATGGTGTTGTTTTTCAAGATTTATTACCGGGAGAAGGAAAAGCGGGAACAGCCGGATTATCCGGCAAGCCTTTTTATGGTGATGTCCGGCTGCACCATGGTTCTGCTTATTGCAACCAGCCTGTACCTTCAATGGACGGTGATCGGGGCATCCACCTATTCGATAGAGGGATTGCAGGGAAGGTATTTCCTTCCGGTTCTTCCGTTTGTTGTGTGTGCGTTTCTGAGCACAAAAGACAACTCGAAAATGACAAAAGCATCCGGAGGGATGAATGTGCGTGTGTGTGGGGGGGGGGTAAATCTGTTATTTTGCCTTTATGTAATCAATTTGTTGGTTCTGATGAATGTGATTTCGTATAGCTCTTATGTGGGATGAGAAAATCATGTGACCTCCGGCTCTGGCGCATCACAATTTCGATGCATGTCAGTTTGCTGCGGGGTTGCTGGCTTTACTGGAAACAGAAACAGAATCGGACTTTTCATATGCAAGCCTGGGATAGCTGTCCTCCTCCACATAGATTGTTCCGCAGTGAACGAATCCGTTCTTTTTGAGCAGATTCTGCATGACATAATTGTCCCCGTGGGTATCCATGCGCAGATGATTGCACTGATTGAATGCCCATTCTATGCAGAAGCTTCCAATACCCTTTACGGTTCCGTCGCCGGCTATGCGGTGGATCACGGCGTAGGGACTATTGTCCAGCCAGGTGCCGTCCTCGATGATGCGGTAGGCCGGTTCGATATCCCTGCCCTGCTGAAAGAAAAAGGTGCCCACGATTCGGTCTTCGTGCACACAGACGTAGCTGCTGCCGTCCGCAATATCGGAGCGGATCAGGTCTGCGGGAGGCCAGTTCGTGGGTCCCCATTGATGGGGGTTATCATGCTCTGCCATAAAGCGGCGGGCATGTTCGTATATTTTCATGATTCGATCTAAATCTGCTGTGTCTGAGCGGCGTATGATCATCTCTTCTTCTCCTTTGAAATCCTCTGACTTCCTGTAAAACAATGATACCTGTGCAGAGGGCAGATGGCAAGCTTTTTGTTA
>CAJUIO010000146.1 GCA_910586025.1 uncultured Lachnospiraceae bacterium | reverse complement strand
TAAAATTAAAGCTGAGCATATATCCCTTTTCCAAATGATAATAGTCCAGATAATCGGAAAGCTGTTTTTCTCCCCTTGTGTTATAGGAATCACCTCTCCAAAGCTTCATCTCGATAATAAATTGCTCTCCCTGATAATCGATAATCATGTCTGTCCGCTCATTGTTTCTGGTTCGGGATTCGATATAATAATTTCCCAAACCATTGATAATGGGACGCAGGTAAAGCATGAAATATCGCCGTCCGTCCTCCTCAAGGAACTTTTGCTCCTGGTCTCCATAAATCTCATCAAAGTATATTACAAATTTTTCCAGAATGAGTTTCATATCCAAATGTCCGTTTTTAATGAACTGGTTTTTTTGTCTGGAGGATTCTGCGTAAATATCTTTTTCCTGCTCTTTGGATAATGTCAAAAACATATTATACAGTCTTGTTTCAAAAATCCTGTTCGCTATGACCACAGAGGAATTTTCCTCTTTTACAAAGCCAAACATTTTTGCCATCTGAATGATGGGATCATCAGGATTATATGCTATATTCTGTCCCTGAAAGAGCAGGCGGTAAACAATATTTCGAAGTTCCGGATACTCATAAAGCTTCCCGGTCAGAGAATCGAAAAGAGGACTTTGCTCGTAGAGCATTTTTTTTACCGCTTTCAGAAAACCATCTCTGGTCCATGCACTGCTCTTATCGGAGAAAAGAGGATTTTCTTTTGGAATTTCCTCGTCCATGAGTTTGCATAAGCCCGAAACGAGATAAGGATATCCGGAAGTATAGCTGTAAAGCAATTCAGATATTTCAATTATGTCCATCCCGGTATGGTGATCTTCTTCATAATTCTCAAGCATTTTCATAATTTCGCCGGCTGAAAAGCTCATATCTATATCAAATTTTGCAGCAATATTCCACGGACTATTAACCTTATGATCATCTTCGGGACGTATTTTGACCTTTATGTTTCTTACATCATATACCCCTGCCAGAATCACGGAATGAAATGTAGATGTTTTCTTCCTTTTCAGATAGTAAGCCCGAAGCTGCGAAAGAAAATCAATAAATACTTGGTTATTTGTGGCGGTATCCGCTTCATCTATAATCAGTACAATCCCTTTTGCGGCTTTGCAGCACCAGGATTTTACTACTTTAAAAAGTGCCTGCAAGGAATTGAACCGAGGCGTTTTTTCTGAAAAGGCCAGGAGTTTTTCTTCAATGTCATCCGGAAATTTATCAACCGAATCTAATAATTCCGCTGAAAAGGCAGATACAAATGACTGCTCACTTTCAAAGGCAAGAGAACTCATGGTCTGAAAATCCATGCTCACAACATGATAGTCTTTTTCCAAATAGTCGGAAAGAACGGTCAATAATGTGGTCTTTCCATACTGTCTGGCCCTGTTAATACAAAAATATTGTCCCTGGTCTACCATGCTCCTAACTTTTTGGAGACGTTCAGATAGATCAACCATATAATGAAGGTCGGGATCACAGCTTCCCGTTATATTGAAAAATTTTTCCAATAATTACCACTCCCTCCGGAAAATCGTTATTCGTATCTTCATCTTATCATATCAGCGGATAAATCCTCAACTGTTTTTCAACTTGGTAATGATAGATTTCCTTTCAGGAAGCTATGGAAATCAGACCATGTGTTTACCGCATGTGACGGTGGAACATAGATTGACAAGTATACCGTGGTTTTTATATTATTTGTATAGATGATGCCAGGATTGTGAGAGCACAAAGTGCGAAACAATCCGCAGGCATCAGGGGGCAAAATACCTTTTGACCTCAACATCATAGATATTCAGTATGTATAACATGTGATTTCACACACTTATGAGACAAAGGAGAACACGGAATGAAAAAGCTTTCAAAAGAGAAACTGGCGCTGGAGATCATTGAAAGGCTGAAAAAGGAGTATCCGGACGCAGACTGTACGCTGGATTATAATCAGGCATGGAAACTTCTGGTAAGCGTGCGGCTTGCCGCCCAATGTACGGATGCAAGGGTCAACGAGGTGGTTCCGGGGCTGTACGCAAAATTTCCGGATGTCAATGCGTTGGCGCAGGCACCGGTGGAGGAGATCGAGGAGATCGTAAAGCCCTGCGGTCTGGGGCACAGCAAAGCCAGGGATATCAGCGCCTGCATGAAAATGCTGAAGGAAAAATATGACGGGAAGGTTCCCGGGGACTTTGACGCACTGATGGAGCTGCCGGGAGTGGGGCGCAAAAGTGCGAATCTGATCATGGGGGATGTGTTTGGAAAGCCCGCCATTGTGACGGACACCCACTGTATCCGGCTGGTGAACCGTATGGGTCTGGTGGACGGTATCAAGGAGCCGAAGAAGGTGGAGATGGCGCTGTGGAAGATTATTCCGCCAGAGGAAGGAAGCGATTTCTGCCACAGGCTGGTGTATCACGGAAGAGAGATCTGTACCGCAAGGACAAAGCCTTATTGTGACAGGTGCTGCCTTAATGATATCTGCGGGAAGGCCGGAGTGGAGTAAAGGTTTCATGCAAAAAGGCATGGGAGAGGCTCATGCGGGAAAGACATGGGTATAAAAATGAATAATCTGAAGCTTAGATCAAAGATCATACTGGTATATATTTTATGCGTTTTGGTGCCGTTGAGCTGTGCTGTTTTGTGTTATAATAACACTGTACCCAATTCTGAATACCATTGCGGTCTCTTTTAATGAGGCATACGACACAATACGCGGAGGTGTTCACCTGTTTCCGAGAAAGTTCACATTAGTGAATTACAGAACGGTTCTGCAGAAGGAATCCATGGGAATAGGGCTATGGATTTCCGTGCTCCGTACCGGAATCGGGATTGTCACGCAGCTTTTTTGCACTGCGCTTCTTGCTTTTGTCTTAAGCCGAAAAGAATTTATTTTCAGAAAGCAGGCCACATTTTACTATGTATTGACAATGTATGTAAGCGGGGGCATGGTTCCGACTTTCCTTCTGTTTCGGAATTTGGGGTTTATAAACAGTTTTTGGGTATATATTATTCCCGGATTAGTCAGCGCCTATAATATGATTGTGATCCGGACTTATATAAATGGCTTGCCGGACAGTCTGCAGGAATCCGCAATGATAGACGGGGCGGGATATTTTACAATTTTTGCCAGGATTATTGCACCCTTATGCAAACCTGTTTTTGCAACCGTGGCTCTCTTCATCGGAGTAGGTCAGTGGAATTCATGGTTTGACACGATGCTTTATAACAGGATGAACCCGCAGCTGACAACGCTTCAATATGAACTGATGAAGCTGCTGTCAACTGTAAGCACAATGACTGGCAGTTCGGCAAATGCGTATAGTAATAACAACACGAAAACAATGTTGACAACTGCTTCTGTACAGGCGGCGGCAACTGTGCTGACCTGCCTTCCGATTGTTGTTTTATATCCTTTTTTACAGAGATATTTTGTGACGGGCATGACAATCGGAGGTGTAAAGGAGTAGGAGTGGATTTATTCCAAGGAAAGGAGATTTTTTATGGGAAAAAGAGCAGTTATCACCGTACATCCGTTGTATAAGATCGGAGAGATTTCCCAACGATTATACGGGGCTTTTTTGGAGCCGATCGGGACAATGGTGAACGGGACAATGTTTCAGCCGCATCATCCGACTGCGGATGAAAACGGATTTCGTACAGATGTGATTGAGGCTTTGAAGGACGCAGAGCTGCCGGCCGTGCGTCTTCCGGGAGGAAATTTCGTGTCGGGATGGGACTGGAAGGATTCTATCGGGCCCAAGGAACAGAGGAAGGTTCATCTGGATCTTGCATGGCACCAGATTTATACGAATGATGTGGGACACGATGAGTATCTGAAATGGGCAAAATTAATCGGGACGGAGCCTATGTATACGATTAATCTGGGCTCGGAACGTAACCTGAATGACGCTGTTTACCTTACGGAATATACAAATTATTCAGGCGGAACCTATTGGTCGGATTTGAGACGCAAGTACGGACAGGAAGACCCCTATGGTGTCAAGCTCTGGTATCTGGGAAATGAGATGGACGGCCCCTGGCAGATTGGATCGTGGGAACTTAATCCGGGCGGCTATGGAATCCATGCGAATGAAATTTCAAAGGCAATGAAATGGGTTGACGGTTCGATTGAAACAGCGGTATGTGTTTCCTGCTCACCTTTGATTTGCCATTATCCGGAGTGGGATATGGCGGTTTTGGAGAAATGCTATGACTCGGTGGATTATGTTTCCATGCATTATTATCATAATGCTCCGACGAATGATTTCGAGGCTTTGCTGGGAGGCTCCATTTATTATGAGGACTACATAAACACGGAGACAGCCATCTGCGATTATCTGCAGACAAAATGCCGTTCATCCAAAAAGATGATGCTTTCCTTTGACGAATATGGTAATATGTTTGGTACGCAGAGCAAGCTTAATTTTGGATATAGCCCGAAAGCTAATTTGCATCGCAGCTTTTACCAGTTTAATCCGGATGCAAAATATGTAAGGCATGATCCGGATAATATGGGTGAGGGAATGATGCATGGAAATCAGGGAGATATGATACAGGCTCTGGGGAATACTTCTGCCCAGCTTGCGTTTTTGAGACATGCGGACAGAGTGAAGATTGGATGCATGACGGGAGGAATCGGAGCGCTTGCAGCGTCAGATCATGACCACGTGTGGAAATCGGCTTCCTATTATCCCTATTCACATTTGATTCGTTACGGCCGCGGAACATCGCTTAAGACAATAGTTGACTGTGAAACCTTTGATATAGAAGGGTATTATATGGATGACGGAAACCAGTTCCAGAAGAGGGAAGGGATTCCTTATCTGGATACTGCGGCGGCCCTGAATGAGGAGAAGAAGGAACTGACAATCTTTGTGATTCAGAGGAAGTGGGATGCCGAAATGGGAGTGGATATCGACGTGTCGGGCTTTTCTGACTGGACATTCGTGGAGCATATCCAGATGTACTCTGACGACAGAGACGCCAGGAGCTCCTTTGATCATCCCGATCTCATACAGCCTGCCGTAAACAGAGAGACAAGGCTGGAGGATGGAAAGATTCATGCGACGCTCAAACCTCTTTCATGGAATATTTTCCGTCTGGAAAAGAAGCCCATGGTTCAGGAATAATTTGACAGTAAAACAGGAAAGGCAGGTGAAGCGGATCACCTGCCTTTCCGCAGCGGAAGAATAAGGAAGGAGATAGAATGGAGCATTTGCTTGTGGCGGTAAACGCTGTCGTACCCTTTTTGATCTATATGGCGTTTGGATATGGGGCCAAAAGAGCCGGGCTGATGGAGGAAGCCCTGGCGAGACGGATCAACAGCGTGGTATTTCAGGCCTTCTATCCTGTTATGATGTTTTATAACCTGTATCAGAATAAGGGGGTCCGGTTTTCGGCGGGAAGGCTGATTCTGACAGGAGTTCTGGGTGAGCTGATATTGATCCTTCTGCTTCTTTTGATCGTTCCGGCGCTGGTACGGGATGATGCCAGAAGAGGAGTGCTGATTCAGGCTGTTTACCGCAGTAATTTTGTCCTTTTTGCCATGCCGCTGACGGAAAATGTCTTTGGAAAGGCCGGTCTGGTGACTGCTTCCATGATGGTGGCAATCATAGTCCCCTTTTACAATGTGACGGCGGTTATTATTCTGGAGCATTTCCGGGGCGGAAGACCCGATTTTGCTCAGCTTTTGAAAAAAGTCCTGGTAAACCCCATGATTCTGGGAACGCTGATCGGTATCCCGTTTCTGCTCTTCGATATCCGTCTGCCGGAATGCGTGGAGAAACCGATATCCCAGTTCTCGGCCCTGACCACGCCTCTGGCATTGTTTATACTGGGAGCAACCCTGAGATTTTCCTCTCTGGAAAAGAACCTGCGCCCGATCATGGCCGCTTTATCAGCGAAGCTGATCGTAATCCCGGCAGTGATGCTGGCGGTTTCCGTTGTAATAGGGATGGAGCCTTTGGAGCGTTTTGTGCTGCTGTCCATGTTTGCAACTCCCACGGCGGCAGCCTCCTTCCCCATGGCGCAGAATATGGGAGGGGACGGGGAGCTTGCGGGAGAGCTGGTGGTATGCAGCACCACGGTATCGGTGATCACTATCTTTTTCTGGATACTGATATTAAAGTCAACAGGATTGATTTAGAAAATCAGCGGTCAGCCTATGCGCAGTCTTCTCCCTGCTTTTGGGCAATCAGTGTGTCCATACAATGCTTATGAGGGGTTCCGCCGCTGTCACAGTCAAAGATTTCCTCCCGGCAGGTGTGGAACAGCCAGTCGTGATAGTATCGGAACAGCTCTCCGGAATACCAGGGATGTCTCTTTTCCTCATCTCTGGTGGTATCCGGCGCACGCCTGATAAAGGGCTTTTTCACAAAGACATTGAGGGCGTTCAGGCCGCCGTCCGCCGTATGCGCTTTCAGACTGTCACAGAATTCCTTCCGGTCATTCAGGGGAATAAAGTGAAGCACACCGCTGCTGAAAATAATGTCATACTCCGCATCGGGACGGTAGTCAAAAACATCGGCCTTAAAAAATCCCACCTCCACCTTATTATGCTCCGCAAGCCTTTTGGCCTTTTCGATCCCCTGCTCGGAGATATCAAAAGCCGTCACGGCATAACCGCATTTGGCAAAGAAGACCGCGTCCTTTCCCTCGCCGCAGCCGACATCCAGGACGCGATAGGGCCTGATGGGGGGAAGAAGCTTCATGATATCATAGCAGATACGGTTGGGCATAAGCCCCCAATAGTATTCCTCCGTATTGTAGCGCTTGTCATAATCTGTCACCACACTGTTGTAGCCAAGCAGAGCGTCCACGGTCGTGTTGAGGGCCGCCGCCAGCCTGGGAAGCATCTCGATATCGGG
>CAJUIO010000145.1 GCA_910586025.1 uncultured Lachnospiraceae bacterium | reverse complement strand
AGCTTCATCATCTCATACTGAAGAGTTGTCAGGTGATCCGCACCGGACGCATACAGGAAGGTGTCGAACCATTGATTCCAGGCACCTACCGCACACCACAGTGCAACCGTCGCCAGCACCGGCTTACAGCAGGGAAGCACAATCTGCCAGTAGCAGCGGAAATGTCCCGCACCGTCCACCATGGCTGCCTCCGTGAGACTGTCCGGGAGCGACTGCATGAAGGATTTAATCACGATAATATTGTACACGCTCACAAGTCCCGGCACAATGTAGACCGCAAAGCTGTTGAGCATCCCCAGATTTTTGATCAGGAAATACGTGGGAATCAGTCCTGCCGAAATATACATGGTCACCAAAAAATACGCCGTGATAAATTTTCTCCCTATAAGCTCCCTGCGGGAGAGCACATAGGCGATCATGGAACCCACCAGAACGCCAAACACTGTGGAGAGCACGGTACGGAGCACAGAGTTAATGGCGGCAGTGCCCATAAGCTTATTTTTAAACACGGATTCATAGCTGTAAGTTGAAAAGGCCCTGGGAAACAACGTAATTCCGCCCCGCAGAGTGTCCTGTGCGTCATTGAATGAAACGGCAATCGTGTTCCAGAAGGGATAGATCATGATCACGGCTATGAAGATCATGACAATCCCGTTCACCGTGTGAAACGTGAGATCTCCGAGGTTATGCTTTCCAACTCTAATTCTCCAAAAATTTTTCATCTTTTTCCCCTCCTTACATCAGACTGTTTTCTCCCAGCTTGTTGGCCACGGCGTTTGTACCGAAGACTAACAACAGGGAAATAACCGATTTAAAGATACCTGCAGCTGTTGCAAGAGAATAGTTACCGATACTCATACCATATTTGAGCACGAAGATGTCGATGGTCTGGGACACGTCCTGCAGAAGGCCGCTTCCCAGAATATAAGGCACCTCAAAGCTTGCGTTCAAAACCCATCCGAGATTCATGATCAAAAGCACCACGATGGTGGAGCGGATTCCCGGCAGAGTCACATGCCACATCTTCTGGAAACGGCTGGCCCCGTCCAGCTCCGCCGCCTCGTACAGGGCCTGGTCAATACCTGAAATTGCCGCTATGTAGATGATGGAATTCCATCCGGTCTCCTTCCACACATTGGAGAAGGTGGTCACCCACCAGAAATACTTCTGTTCTCCCAGCCACAGAACCGGCTTGTCGATCAGCCCGATGGCCATCAGGAAGTTGTTCACCATACCGTCATTGGTGGAGAGCATATTGGAGACCAGGGAGCAGACGATGATCCAGCTCAGGAAATGAGGAAGGTACGATACTGTCTGCGTAATGCGCTTAAGCCCCAGAGACTTGATCTCGTTTAACAGAAGTGCGAACACAATAGCAAAAACAAAGCTGAAGACAAGGTTCATAAGGGACATGGCTAATGTATTTCTCACACTTCTCCAGAATTCAATATCCTGAAAAAGGAACTTGAACTGATCCAGCCCCACAAACGTGGAACCGGAATACCCTTTTGCCGGCTTATAATTCTGAAATGCCATGATCCACCCGCTGAGCGGATAATAGGAAAAAATAAAGGTGTAAATCATGCATGGCAGTATCATCAAGAACAATACCTTCTGCCCTGCTAATCTTTTTAAGGTTTTCTGCATCTTACTCATGCCCATCTCCTCTTCTTACATTAACTATAGTTAAGAATGGGAGAGCCTTCGCCCTCCCATCCGCCTGTTATCTATTCTTTTGTTTTATTTTGCCATCTTCTGAGCGATCTGACTGTCGATCTCTGTCTGATAGGATTCCAGATCAATAGTATTGAACTCCTTCAGAAAATCATTCCAGATGGACTCATATTCCGCCTCATCCTTTGCCAGAATCAGTCTGGGGTAAAACTTCATGGTCACATCCGTGATCTTCGTGTTTGCAACCGCCGCCGGGCTTCCGTCCTCCAGGGTCAGGGCCCATACCGGATAATAAGCCGCTCTCACGATAGGATCTGAGAACATCTCCGCAGGGTACTTGATTCCGTAGCCTTCCAGAAAACTCTTATCATAATCTGACTGAGAAGCAAGATATTCATCCGGTGATTCACCGGTACCGCAAGGCATACCGTCGGAGGTATAAATACCCTGCCACTTCGGGCAGTAATTCCAGAGAGTAAGACCTGTCTCGTCGCGCTTTCTCGCAGTGTCACGCACAATGGCGCGTCTTTCCGGTGTCAGCTCTTTTCCGCCGTCTGCGGAATAAACCCAATCAGTTCCCTCTTCACCCCACTGCAGATAATCCTGCACTTCTCTCTGGCAGAGCCAGTCAAAGAAACGCAGCAGACGGTCAGGATTTTCACAGTTTACAGTAATTCCTACACCGTTGGTTCCGCTGGGGATACCGTTGCTCTTGTCCAGATAGCCGTCCTTTACACCCGGATTGGTAATGGGAACAGCCACATAAGTACGCTCAAATTTTCCGTCCGCCTTCAGCAGATCCTGTGCACTCTGGAAATTCCAGTTCTGATCATAGAAGCCCAGAACCGCACCCGTAGTAATCTTGGAAATATACTGGTCATAGTTCTGCGTAAAGGTTTCCGCCTCGATAACACCCTTCTGATATTCCTCATTCAGCTTCTGATAAAACGCATGAGCGTCGTCACTGATCTGGAAGAATGAGGTCTCAAGCGTGTCCTGATTCACAAAAACCGCACCGTCATTACCTGCTCCAAGCAGATTCTGTACAGGATTGAGAAGAGCCCAGTTACGCCATCCATCTGCAAGAATCTCAAAACCGGTGGTCTTCACGCCGTCAATTTCCGGATGATTTGCCATATAATCCTCAATGATCTTGAAGTAATCATCAACCGTTTTGACCTCGGGATAACCCGCCTCCTCCAGAACCGCTTTCTGAATGTAGAATCCAAGTGCGCACTCAAAAGGAGGAGCAACCTCTGTCACATCATTCTGGAAAGTTCCATAGATTTCCATATCATAAACATGGCCGTCTGCCTGTGTAAGATATTTCAGAACATTGCCATACATAGCGTTCAGGTTGGGATATTTGGGAATCTCCTCCTCAAGGGGAATAAATGCTCCCGCATCTCTCAGCTTGCTTCCGGCATCGCCGGCAAAAATCACGTCCGGATAATCTCCTCCGGCAATCATAACGCCCAGCTTCTGGTCAAGATCGCCTACCAGGAACTCAAACTTAATGGTCACGCCGGTAAGCTCTGTAATCTTCTGAATAACCGGATTGTTATCCGCCGGAACTACACCGGGGTCACGCACGAAAAATGTATAGGTGATGGGATCGTCCGCATCATCCAGAGGTACCAGTCCGCCGTAATAATTCTCCTCCGAGCTTCCTGTCTCTCCCGATGCGTCCGCACCGGCCTCATCGCCTGCCGTATCCTCACCGCTCTCCTCTTCTGCCGCATCTGCAGTGTCGGTGTTCGCATCCTCCGGCTCCTTGGTATCTTCCGCCGCCGTATCCTGCTTTGGCTCGGAACCCGACCCGCCGCAGGCCGCAAGTGACAGCACCATAGAAGATGCCAGAAGAATTGCACATAACTTTTTCAACTTCATACTTTTACCTTCCTCTCCAGGACCTATTGTATGTCAGTCCTTAATCTATGACTCATTATACCGGAAGGAAGATGTTTCCTCATTCCCAAAAACAATCCAAAAGTTCCATTTTTTATACCTGTTTTTGAGCGGATATTGCTTTCTGAGCAAATATTGCCTTTACATGCTTTCCACTCTGCGGAATTCCGCCGGAGTCATTCCGGTCAGATCCGTAAACTTGGATATAAAATATTTACTCTCCGTAAATCCCGCCTCCTGTGCGATCTCATAGATCATCTTATCCGTATCCCGCAGAAGCCTTTTGGCCTCCCGGATTCTGAGGTCATTCAGATACTGCCGGAAGCTGCTCCCCTTAAGAGCCTTCTGCAGACATCTCCCCAGATAGGAGGGGCTCACATAGAACTTATCCGCAACGGATTTGAGAGAGATCTGTTCCCTGAAATGACGCTGAATATAAGTAAGCGCCTGCTCTCCGATCCCGTCCCCGGAATCCGTGTTTTCCATGCAGGAATAGACGGCTGAAAGCTGTCTCCACAGCTGCTCCCTCCAATCCTCATAACGCATAAAGCATGACGTATCCCGCAAGTCTATCGGCGTGACCCTGACATCTGCGATCCGCTCTTCATCCAGAAGATCCATCAGGCTGTAATAAATCCTGTAATTGATTTCCTGAAGAAAAATAATATTCAGCTTCTTTCTTCTTACCGCTTCATCAATCTCCTCATATACTTCCCGGAGCGCTCCCGCATTTCTGCCCCGGACCGCACTGCGGATTTTTTCGATATATTCCTTTTCTCCGTCCAGCCTGCGGTCAAAGAAATCGGATGCGTCCGTCATACTGCACTCCACGATGGCTTCCTTTCCCCAAAACAGCTCTGTCAGCATATGATACAGATTGGTGTCGTAATCTCTGCGAAACGAATTCTCCTGCCGCTCAAAGAGAACCCTGTCAAAAAGCAGTGCGCAGTCCATGCCCTTCTTCTTGATATGATGCAGGAGATGGCGCGCAAAAAGCGTGACGCTCTGCTGATAATCCCCCAGCGTCTCCGGTCCTGCAAGATAGCTCAGAATACAGCCCTGGTTTCTGCAAAAGGCCGCCTCTCCCCCGTAAAGCCTCTCCTCCACCAGCTCCCGGATCAGACGCCAGTTCTCTTCCTCCTCGGAATTCTCTTTCAGAATCACGCAGTGCATCATCTGATACCCCCGAAACGATGTCCTGTCCCCGTCTCCTCCGTGATAGAGCCCCTTGAGCCTTTTTACCTGCTCCTGCATGTCAGACCTTTTCAGTGTCCTCTGCCTCTCCTCAAGAATCTCCCCAAGCTCCCTCAAAACCGCACTGACCTCATCCTCATCCACGGGTTTCGTGAGGTACGCTCTCGCACCGTAGCGCATGGCGGATCTGGCATACTCAAAATCACTGTATCCGGAAAGCATAACCACATAGGGCAGATCTGCATCCTCCCTGCTGTGAAGCTCTTTCAAGAAAGCCAGCCCGTCCATCACCGGCATGCATACGTCCAGAAAAATCACGTCCGGGCAGCACTGGGGGATTTTTGCCAGGGCATCCTCACCGTTCCTTGCCGTGCCGCAGACCCGGAACCCATATTCCTCAAAATTAATAATTCCCGCAAGGTTTTCCCGTATGGCTTTCTCGTCGTCCACGATCATAATCGAATACATAACTCATTCTTCCCGCTTCCCGGTCGGTATCAGGATCGTGCAGACAGTGCCCTTCTTAAGGACGCTGTTGATCTCAAACCGGAATTCCTTTCCATAATATAATACAAGTCTTCGGTATACATTCCATAAGCCTACGCTTTTTCCCGCCTGGCAGTCTCCTCTCTGCATCCTGCGAAGCTCACGGAGCTTCTCCTTTGACATTCCCCCGCCGTTGTCCTCCACCTCAAGCCGAAGCCATTCCGCCTCCACTCTTGCCTTCACGCATATCCACCGGTCCGTATCCACGGCCTCCACTCCATGGATGCTGGCATTCTCCACAAGGGGCTGCAGCAGCATCTTGGGAATCAGACATTCATAAGCCTCCTCGGTAACGTCAATCTCATAAGAAAATTCATCCTCAAACCGATAGTTCTGGATATGGAAAAATTCATCCAGAAAACGGATCTCCTCCCGGAGCGTTATGATATTGTCCTTCCATTCCAGGAGATTTCGGAACATTTTTGCCATATATTTGATCATGGCAGCCGTCTCCCGCTCTCCCTTTTTCATGGCCTTGAGCCGTATGCTTTCCAGTGCGTTAAACATAAAATGGGGGTTCACCTGCTCCTGCAGGGCCAGCAGCTTTGCCTGATTTGTCTCCTTTTCCAGCTCCGCCCTGAAAATCTGCTCCTTGTATTCCTTCTCAATCAGCTCCTTGAGACGGCAGCTCATGTGGTTGATGCTCTTCTCGAGAGTACTGAATTCATCCTGATCCTCCCCGGTAAGCTCGATCTGGACGAAATTCCCGCCGGCAATCTCCTCCGACAGGACCACCAGCCTGTGCAGACGCCGGTTGACACTGCTCACGATGGAAAAGATACAGATCAGCGCAAAGAAAATACACCCTGCCGAGATTCCCACTGACAGACGCCTGCTCTGGCGGAACTCCTCAGAAATCACCCGGGGATCATAGATTCCATACAGCGTGAGGGGAAAGCCCTTCACAGGTCTTGAGAGGACGATCATCCCGTCCTCTCTTTCCTCCTGCGACGCTAATATCCCCATCTCTCCCGCGTTTCCATATTCCTTGGCCGCCGCAACCACTCTTCCCTCCGTGTCCCCGAGGATCATGTTGGAAAAAAGATTGCTTTCCAGAAGAATGCTCTCCATGCTGCCAAGCTCGATATCCATACGGAGCAATTTGAAATAACGGTCATGCTGCCTGTAATGGTCCAGCTCGCACAGAAGACTGAGGCTCCGGCTGTCATACACCTTCTGGACTTTCGCATCCTCGTGGGCGACCCTCAGATAGATACCGATTTCCGTGTCTACCGGCTGTATATTGAGATAGGTCAGCTCCTCCCCCAGTCTATCCCTGTCCGCTTCCTTCAGCTTTCTGATATAAGAGCTGTTCAGCAGCGTTTGATTATCCGTATAGACCACCGTGTTCCTGATCTGCTGGACATAGGAGCCGCTGTTGGCAATCAGGCTGCGAAGCGCATCCTGATATTGGATCAGAAATTCCAGATCTCTGCCGTACTCATAATCCAGATATTGATACAGAAGCTCGTTACTGTAATGGTTCCGGGTAATGGACAAGGCATCTGTCAATGCCCCGGAGAGCTTCACCGCCTTATCGTCCAGCGCCTCGTTGATTTTATCCAGCATATCCTCCTGAATATTTTTCTCCGTCTGCCAA
>CAJUIO010000144.1 GCA_910586025.1 uncultured Lachnospiraceae bacterium | reverse complement strand
TAGCACCCCGCCTCCCCCTTTGTCAAGTGCCTTTTTGAAAAAAATGTAATTTTTTTCTATATATGGAACCGGCCTTCTGTCTTTTGCGCTGTGAAGCGGCGAAACGGGCTCCGCGCCAAAGCCGGAAGGCCGGTATCATATGCTGAAAATTTCTCCGCACCTTAAAGATGCATGATTCCCCAGTTTTTAATTATCTGCACAAGAAATCCGACCAGGATTCCCGCCTCCGCAAATCCCACTACGGCTCCCAGAACTTTGTCAAGCCCTTTTACGATGGGAAGCTTTGAGATCAGCTTAAGCGAGATAAAAAGAAGATTCACAAGACGGTACGCCAGGCAAACCGCAATCAAAACTGCCACGATTTGGATCAGACTCCCTATTTCCTGATCCATGAAACTGCCTACCGCGCCTATAATGAGAAAGACGCAGACTCCTGCTGCCGCCATTGCAATCAGGGAAATGATCTCCTGAACCATTCCCTTCCTGAAACCCGCAGCCATCCTCCATAAAAATATTAAAATAATTCCCGCCAGTGCCGCATAATACATGTATCTTTCCTCTGGGCAGAGCCGTTTAAGGAAACGCCTTAAACCTTTTATCCGCCTGTATCTCTATTTAAGTTCAATGGTATCAATAGAACTGCCCGTAACGGCCACATATCTGTAGACAGAAGACGTAGGCACAAGAAGCGTTACAGGTTTTTCGAATTCGCCGGCAAACTTGTCAACGCCTCTTATATTACTGATCTGGCAGTCCATGTCGTTATATATCACGATCTGGTCCTTGTTAAAAAATATATCGGTGTATTCCATGTCAAAAAGCAGAGTATGTATCTTGTCTCCCGAGACATCATAAATATCCATGCGATAGGCGGATTCCCCCGTCTGATTCACGAACACGAGCCCCACATAGCTTTCATTGTAATATACGCCCTGCACTTCCTCTTCAATAAATTTCGTGGCAGTGTTGGCCGGTTTTTCGCTCCCCTCAAAGAATACGATCCTGTCGTCGGAAATTCCGAAGGCATTGCTGTCAGTCATAAACTGGACATAGGGAACAATTGTATCCAGATAGTCGTAACCGCTCATATAATTACCGCTCTGGTTTTTTCCCACCTCTCCGAAATTAAAAAAGGCTATGGAGGTTTTCATGTCTCCGCTGTCCACATAGAGGTAAGAGATCGCCATGAGCCTGCCGCTTGGCGACAGAGAAATGCTTACGGGATATCCGCTCTTATCCATAGTCGCCTTAAAATCCACAATCGATGTCTCCGTATTTTCATTTCCGTTGTAGAGAAAAATCCTGGTGACATCGGAGTCGTCCAGCACCGCTGCCACCACGCCGCTTTCCGATACGCATATTTCCCTGATCGGAAGATTGGTGTTGATCGTCCCCAGCTGCCCGGTGCTGTTCACCACATAGATGGTCCGTCCATTATAATCTCCGATTGCAGCCACATTATTGCAGACCGCCACTATGGGGGTCTGCATTTCAAAGGTCTGATTCCAGAGCGCGTTCCCCTTGGAATCGAGACAGCTCATACCGTCCTTGCTGTACAGAAGTATGCTGCTGCCCAGCTTCCTGACCTTTGCGCCCTGCACCACCGTAACCGGTGTCGAATTCAGAATAACACTGTCCGTAAACACCTTGTTCCTCCACTGGAGCGCCAGAAAAACAACGGCTGCCGCAGCAAGGACAATGACAAGAGCCGCCCTGTAAAAAACCGCAAGACGGTGACTCCATATTTTATCTTTATAATTAACGCTTGTCGTGCCCCCAAGCCTTTTCTCTTTTTCCTTCAGATAGTCCCGCACATTAGACATTCATTCATCTCCACATCCTTGGTATGCATGTGCCTTTACTCTGTATCCTGCAGCGCCCTGGCCGCCGTAAAAGTAAAACCGTACATGCCGCTGTAATCACCAATTGCCGCTATGGATGCTGCCGCTATGATCACAGCGCATCCCAGCAATATATTCTGAAGCAGTCTTCTAAAAAGACCCGCATTACTTTTCGTCTCCATTTTGCTCTCCCAGATCCTGGCATCCGCTCTGTTCCTTCTCTCATAGCAGACCAGCATATAGTTGAGCATTGCTTCGTTGGACTCATAAAAAAGATAGCATCCGTCTTTTCCCTCTGTGATCTCCTGCCGCTCATATATATTAACATAGCCGATCAGATCATAGCTGTCAAAAAACATTTTCTTAATTTCTTCCTGATCTCTTCCGTATTCAAGCTCCTCCATGACGCAGGATGCCCCGTAAATAAGATAAAAATTCTTATTTTCTCTGCGGAAGGCATGTCCATAGAGGGCAGCCCTCACCGGCAGGCCGTGCTTTTCCCTCTTGATTCCTTTCAGATATGTATATGCATAATCCTCGAGATATACTCTGTCTTCTCCGGTGATCTTCCCCATCTGCCTGACTACTTTCGGTAAACGCATCCTTTTTTCGCAAATACAGCGGTCCTTTCTTATTATTTCATACTATTATAACAGGACGGGGACAGATTTCCTGTCAGATTCTGTCCCCATAGACTGTAATGCATCTACATATTACACGCTTTTTACAAAAATTTATAAACCGTAACCGTATCATATTTTCTTTCCGGTCCGAAAACCGCAGACGGGAATTCCGGCTTGTTCGCCGTGTCAGGATAATACTGCGTCTCCAGGCAGAAGCCGCATCTCTTATTATAGACAGCGCCTTCCTTTCCCACCGTTTCGGTGATGCAGTTCCCCGCATAGAACTGAACGCCCGGCAGATCCGTGTAAGCCTCCATCACTCTGCCCGATTTATCCTCCGACACGGACGCAAATTTGCGCAGCTGTCCGATTTCGCCGTCAATCACCCAGTTGTGGTCGTAGCCCAGGCCAATTTTCAGCTGTTCGTCGTCTGCGTCAATCTCATCTCCGATCCTTTTTCCCTTGCGGAAATCAAAAGGAGTTCCCTCTACCTCCGCAATCTCACCCGTCGGGATTGATCCCGCCGCCGTGGGCGTGTAGCAGGATGCCATAAGCTGCAGCTTATGATCCAGAATACTCCCCGAACCGTGTCCCGCCAGATTGAAATAGGTGTGATTGGTCAGATTGATGATCGTATCCCTGTCGCTCTCCGCCTGGTAATGGATCCTGAGCTCATCATCCTCCGTCACCGTATAGGTAACGCTTATCCTCTTATTCCCAGGAAAGCCCATGGAACCGTCCACATCTTGGAGAGAAAAGGTAACGCTGTCCGTCCCCTCCTGAACGTCCCAGATCCTCTTATGGTACCCCAGATCCTTGTGGCTGTGAAGGTTGTTCACGCCGTCATTGACATCGAGGCTGTATTCCTTTCCGTCAAGGACGAAGCGGGCACCTCCGATTCTGTTCGCACTAGGTCCGATCACGGCACCGAAGAAGCTGCCGTTTTCAAAGTAGGGCTCCAGCGTATCGTAGCCAAGCACAACATCCTGCAGCTGTCCGTTTTTGTCCGGAACAAACAGGTTAACCAGGATCGCTCCGTAGTTGATGACCCCCGCCCTGAATCCTTTGCCGTTAGAAATATAATATCTGTATATCTGTGTACCGCATTCGGCCGTGCCAAACGCCTCTCTGCTTACTGCCATAATTCCCTTCTCCTTTTTCCTCACATCACTGTCCTGCCCTCCAGGGCCCGCAGCAGCGTGACCTCGTCAATATATTCCAGATCTCCTCCCACCGGCACTCCGCTGGCAATGCGGGTGACCCTGACACCGGTGGGCTTTATCAGCTTGCTGATATACATGGCAGTGGTCTCCCCTTCAAGACTGGAATTTGTGGCTATGATGACCTCGGACACATCGCCCTGCAGTCGCATAATAAGCTCCTTCAGTCTGATATCTCCGGGGCCGATTCCCAGCATGGGGGAAATCGCCCCGTGGAGCACATGGTATACTCCCTCATACTTCCCGGTCTTTTCATAGGCCGCCAGATCCCTGGAATTCTCCACCACCATGATCGTGCCGTGATCCCTCTTGCTGTTTGCGCAGACAGGGCACATTTCCTGATCTGTCAGCGTGTAGCACTCCCTGCAGTAACGGACATTTTCCTTTGCGTCCAGAATGGTCCCTGCCAGTCTCTTCACTTTATCCTGCGGCATATTGATCAGGTGAAAAGCCAGTCTCTGGGCCGACTTGGCCCCGATTCCCGGAAGAGCTGCCAGCTCCTCTATTAACTTGTTGATATGTCCGCTGTACAGATCCATCAGAAGGGAAGGCCTCCTCCCAGCGACAGCCCGCCCGTCATCTTGTTCATGATCTGCGCATTTGCCTCCTCCGCCATGCGCAGGGCCTCGTTGGAGGCCGCCATCACAAGATCCTCCAGCATCTCAATATCGTCCGGATCCACAACCTCCTGCGATAGCTTCACCTTCGTCACTTCCTTTTTGCCGGTCACTGTGACCTCCACGGCCCCGCCGCCGGCAGCGGCGGTAAACTCCTTCGCTTCCAGCTCCTTCTGGCTCTCCTCCATCTGACGCTGCATTCTCTGCGCCTGCTTCATCAGATTATTCATGTTTCCGGGCATTCCTCCGACCGGAAATCCTCCGCGCTTTGCCATACTGATACTCCTGCTCCTTTCCTGCTCCTTACTGATATCTGTATATTGTACCCTCAAGACAGACCATATTTCAAGCAAAAAATCACAAATCTAAAATTCGTCCCCTTCAAGTCCCTCTCCGTCCTCAATCTCCTCGATCTCCATATGGATATTTTCCGAAACCAGTCTGGTCAGGTCGGGAAACAGTTCCCGGGAATTTCTGTTCCCGTCAAGGCTCTGAACGCTCACGTCGATCTCTTTTCCCGCATACTCCGACAGAATTCTTTTAAGCTCCCCCTTATGCCCCTCCTGCCTGAGATAGTCAAAGGCAATGCCGTCCGGCACGATCACCAGCAGCTTACCATCCTCCGAGAGGCTGGGATAAGCGCTCTTCAAATAGGTCTTCATGGGGTTTTCCGTCTCCGCGACCGCCACCGGCCACTTGGAAACCACCCGCCTGATATCCTCCGGAACCGCCCGCTCAAAGGGCGCTGCCTGCACTGCCGCTTCCCCCGCCTGCATGTCCTGTGAAGCTGTCTGCGGTCTCTGCTCCGCTTTTGCAGGCAGGATTCCCTCTTCGAGCTTTTTCTCAAGCTGTCGGATTCTGTCCGTCAGGGACCGGGTATCCGTTTCCATCTGGGGACGGCAGAGCCGGATAAGCCCCATTTCGATGAGAATACGCTTCTGGGTGGCAAACCGTATCTGTCCCGAGAGCTCCGAAAGCACCCGGATATAGCGCATAATCACATCGCTTTCCGCCATGGCGGCCTCCTCCTTAAGGCGGGCCATGTTTTCGGTGGACATGTCAATGACATCCTCCATGCCGTCCGCCGTTTTCATCAGAAGGAGATTTCGAAGATACCAGGTAAAATCGGTTACAAACTGGGAAAGCTCCCTTCCCTGCATCACCATTTCCTGCAAAATACCTATGGCTCCCGTCACGTTTCCGGCAAAAACCTCCCGGAGCATACGGCTGAACACCTCCGTGTCCACCGCTCCCAGCACATCCAGCACCTTGTCGTAGGTAAGCTCCTGTTCATAGTAAAAGGCCATACACTGGTCGAGAAGGCTCAGGGCATCCCGCATGGCCCCGTCCGCGGTCCTTGCGATATAGCGGACAGCCTTGTCCTCGATTGCGACCCCCTCGATCTGTGTGAGCTCCCTTATCCTCTCAAAGATCGTATCCACGGTGAGCCTCTTAAAATCATATCTCTGGCACCTGGATAAAATCGTGACCGGAATCTTGTGGACCTCCGTGGTGGCCAGTATGAAGATCACATAGGAGGGCGGCTCCTCCAGGGTTTTCAGCAATGCGTTGAAGGCTCCTATGGAGAGCATATGAACCTCGTCAATAATGTAAACCTTGTATTTCCCTTCCGCCGGAGAATAAGATACCTCGTCCACAATTTCCCTGATATTGTCCACTCCGTTGTTGGAAGCGGCATCAATCTCGATCACATTCATGCTCGCCCCGGCGCTAATAGCCCTGCAGACGGCGCATTCCCCGCAGGGACTGCCGTCTGCAGGGTTTTCACAGTTCACTGCCTTGGCAAAAATCTTTGCGATAGAGGTCTTTCCCGTGCCTCTTGTCCCGCAAAAAAGATATGCGTGGCCGATACGGCCTGATTTTATCTGGTTTTTTAATGTGGTAACAATCGAATCCTGACCTTTTACGTCTCGAAACCCGGCCGGACGAAATTTTCTGTAAAGGGCCGTATATGACATTTTATCTTTCCTTTTCCTGCCTTATGCTTAATCTCCGAAGCTGATTCCCAGCATCTTTGCTTCCTTCACGATATCGGAATCCGGCGAAACCATCTTGAGCTTGCCGGCCACCTCCTCAAGAGGAACCTTGACGATCTCTCTGTTCTTGTAGCCCACCATAAAGCCGTACTCTCCCTTTAAGATCAGCGCGCCCGCCTCGGCACCGAGCCGGCTTGCAAAAACTCTGTCGTACGGGCAGGGGCTTCCTCCTCTCTGGGTATGGCCGGGTACCGTCACCCTCACCTCATTGCCCGTCATCTTCTGAATCTGATCCGCCAGCTCATAGGACACGGAAGGATACTTATAATTCTTCATCTTTTCCTTGTATTCCTTCTTGGACAGCTTAGCATCCTCCTTGGAGATCGCGCCCTCGGCTACTGCAAGAATCGTAAAGCGGCTTCCGTTTTTCGTTCTTCTGTCAATCGCATCCACGATCTTTTTGATGTCATAGGGAATCTCGGGAATCAGAATAATATCCGCTCCGCCCGCCATACCGGCATTCAGAGTAAGATAACCAACCTTGTGTCCCATTACCTCCACGATAAAGGTTCTCGCGTGGGAGGATGCCGTGGTATGAATACAGTCGATGGCATCCGTCGCAATATTCACGGCGCTCTGGAAACCAAAGGTCATGTCCGTCCCCCACAGGTCATTGTCAATGGTCTTGGGCAGAGTGATAACATTCAGCCCCTCGGTTCTCAGAAGATTAGCCGTCTTATGTGTCCCGTTTCCGCCAAGGATCACGATGCAGTCCAGACGCAGCTTGTAATAATTCTGCTTCATGGCATCCACCTTGTCGATACCGTCCTCACCCGGATCTTTGATGGTCTTAAAGGGTGTCCGGGAGCTGCCAAGGATAGTGCCGCCCTTTGTCAGAATACCGGAGAAATCACGTCCGTCCAGCATGCGGAAATTACCATAAATCAGGCCCTTGTAGCCGTCTATGAATCCGTAGATCTCCACCTTCTCCTTGCTGTTCACAAGACATTTCACAACGCCTCTCATGGCGGCGTTCAGCGCCTGGCAGTCGCCGCCGCTTGTTAACATACCGATTCTTTTCATTTCGGGATCCTCCTTTATTTTATC